>JAZJZQ010000464.1:0-4467 GCA_040389625.1 Pseudomonadota bacterium
AACTGCGCGATGGCCGCCAGCGGCACCATGACGTTGGCCGCCGTATTGAGCGCCGCGCCCGTGGCCGCGTCGCGCGCGGTGCCGCTGTTGTTGCTGGCGTTGCTGGCGTTGCTGGCGTTGCCGGCGCCGGTAGCCGTGGCGTTGCCGACACCCTTGCCCGGCACGTACACGTCGCGCAGCGCCTCCGGGCTCTGGGCGTATCGGGGCGCCACCTCCATGATGACGTGGTACTGATTGAGCTCGTCGTAGATGGTGGACACCTGACGCTGCCCAAAGCCGTTGTAGAGGGCATTGTCCACGTCGCGCACCGTCATGCCCATTTTGGCGGCGCTGTCCTTGTCAATGCTGACGAAGGTTTCCACGCCGTTGTCCGCCTGGTCAGTGTCCACATCGATCAAGGCCTTCTGGCCCTTCATGGCATCCGCCAGCCGCGCGGCCCACACCTTCAGCGCGGCGCGGTCGTCGCTCTTGAGCGTGTACTGGTAGGTGGAATTGGACTGCCGCCCGCCCATGCGCAAGTCCTGCACCGGGTTGAGGAACAGCGATACGCCGCTGATGCGGGCCAGTTGCGGGCGCAGCCGCGCCATCACGGCCTGCCCCGCCTCGTGGCGCTGCGACGGCGGCTTGAGCGTGATGAACATGAAGCCGCCCCCGGCGCGCGAGCCGCCCGTGAAGCCGACCACCGTATCGACGGCCGGATCGCGCTTGATGACGTTGACCAGCTGGCGCAGCTTCTGCTGCATGGCCTGGAACGAAATGCTCTGGTCGGCGCGGATGCCGCCGCTGATCTGGCCCGAGTCCTGCTGCGGGAAAAAGCCCTTGGGCGCGGCCCGGAACAGGTAGACGTTCAGGCCGACCACGAACACCAGGATCAGCATCACCAGCCACAAACTGGACAGTGCCCAGTCCAGCGAATGGGCATACATGCGGTGCATCCAGTCGTAGCCCCGTTCCGCCCAGCGCGCCAGACGGCCCGGTGGCCGGTGCTGGGCGCCCGGCTTGAGCAGCCAGGCGCACATCATGGGCGTGGTGGTGAGCGAGATCACCAGCGAAATGAGCACCGCCACCGACAGCGTGACGGCGAACTCGCGGAACAGCCGCCCCACCTGCCCGCCCATGAACAGCAGCGGAATGAACACGGCCACCAGCGACAGGCTGATCGACAGCACGGTAAAGCCCACCTCGCGCGCGCCCAGCAGCGCCGCGCGGAAGCGGTCCATGCCTGCCTCGATGTGGCGCGAGGTGTTCTCCAGCACCACGATGGCGTCGTCCACCACGAAGCCGGTGGCCACCGTCAGCGCCATCAGACTCAGGTTATTGAGGCTGAAGCCCATCAAATACATGACGCCGAAGGTGCCCAGCAGCGACACGATGGTGGCCACGGCCGGCACGATGGTGGCGCGCGCGCTGCGCAGGAAGGCGCTTACCACCAGCACCACCAGCATGATGGAAATCAGCAGCGTGATCTCGATTTCCTTGAGCGAGGCGCGGATGGAGTTGGTGCGGTCCGACGCCACCTGCAGCTTGACGTCCTGCGGCAGCTGCGCCTGCAGTTGCGGCAGCAAGGCGCGCACGCTGTCCACGGTTTCGATCACGTTGGCGCCGGGCTGGCGGGTAATGAGCACGATGACGGCCGGATCGCCGTTGAACAGGCCCAGCGTGTTGTTGTTCTCGGTGCCGTCGATCACCTCCGCCACGTCCTGCAGGCGGATGGCCGAGCCGTTGCGCCATGCCACCACCAGCGTGCGGTAGTCGGCCGCGCTGCGCCCGCCCCTGGCGCCGTTGGGCGCGGAATAGAGCTGCAAATGGCGGCCTTCGCCCTCGATGGCGCCCTTGGGCCGGTTGGCGTTGGTGGCCTGGATGGCGGCCCGCACATCCTCGGTCGACACGCCGTAGCGGTTGAGCGCATACGGCAGCAGCTCCACCCGCACGGCCGGCAGCGAGCCGCCGCCGATTTCCACGTCGCCCACGCCCTGCACCTGCGCCAGCTTTTGCTGCACCAGGTTGGAGACGGCTTCGTAGATCTGGCCCGGCGTGCGGGTGGGCGAAGTCAGGGCCAGGATCAGCACGGGTGCGTCGGACGGGTTGACCTTGCGGTAGGTGGGATTGCTGCGCAGCGTGGCCGGCAGGTCCACGCGCGACGCGTTGATGGCCGCCTGCACCTCGCGCGCGGCCGAATCGATCTTGCGGTTCAGGTCGAACTGCAGGTTGACCCGGGTCTGGCCGGCGCCGGAGCTGGACGTGACCTCGTTGACGCCGGCGATCACGCCCAGCCGCCGTTCCAGCGGGGTGGCCACGTTGCTGGCCATGGTTTCCGGACTGGCACCCGGCAGCGTGGCCGTGACGGAAATGGCCGGAAAGTCCACCTGCGGCAGCGGCGACACCGGCAGTACGAAGAAGGCAGCAATGCCGGCCAGCGCGATGCCGATGGTCAGCAGCACCGTGCCGATGGGACGGCGGACGAACGGCTCCGACAGATTCACGGCGCCACCCCGTCCGCGCCGTCCACGCGGCCGGCGTCCTTGCCCGCGCCGCCACGGCGCCGCCAGCGCTGCGCCAGCGCGTCAAAGCCCAGGTAGATCACGGGCGTGGTGAACAGCGTGAGCATCTGGCTCACGATCAGGCCACCGAAAATGGACAGGCCCAGCGGCCGGCGCAGTTCGGCGCCCTCGCCCCAGCCCAGCATCAGCGGCACGGCCGCGAACAGGGCCGCCAGCGTCGTCATCAGGATGGGGCGGAAGCGCAGCAGCGCCGCCTGGTGGATCGCTTCCCGCGCCGACTTGCCCTCCTCCCGTTCGGCCTCGATGGCGAAGTCGATCATCATGATGGCGTTCTTCTTGACGATACCGATCAGCAGGATGATGCCGATGATGCCGATCACGCCCAGGTCCTGGCCGCTGACGGCCAGCGCCAGCAAGGCCCCCACGCCGGCCGAGGGCAAGGTGGACAGGATGGTGAGCGGATGGATATAGCTCTCGTACAGCACACCGAGCACGATGTAGACGCAGATCACGGCCGCCAGGATCAGCCACAGCTGGTTGGACAGCGAATTCTGATAGGCGCCGGCCGCCCCCAGGAAGGTGAGCGAAACGGACGGCGGCAGCTTGATCTCTTCGGATGCCTCGCGCACGGCGTCCACCGCATTGCCCAGCGCGACGCCGTCGGCCGTGTCGAAGCCCAGCGTGGTGGCCGGATACTGGGCCACGTGCGTGATCTGCAGCGGCGCCGGGCGCTCGCTGACGGTGGCCACGGCCGACAGCGGCGTGGCCTTGCCGGAGCTGGTACGCAGCTGCAGGTTGCCCAGCGATTCGGGCGTGGTCAGCGTATCGGGCCGCGCTTCCAGGATCACCCGGTACTGGTCGGTCTGGGCGAAGATGGTCGAGACGATACGCTGGCCGAAGGCGCTGTAGAGCGCGTCGTCGATGGCGGCGGCCGTGATGCCCAGCCGCGAGGCGCTGTCGCGATCGATGCTGATGTAGGCCGCGTTGCCGGTGGCGCCCGCGTCCGACACCACGTTGCGCAGCCGCGCCTTGGTGCGCATCTGCTGCGCCAGGCGCGCGGCCCAGGTATTGACGGTGGCGTAATCGGCCCCTTCCAGCGACACGCGGTACTGGGTCGGCCCCGTCTCGGCGTCGATGGTCAGGTCCTGGGTCGGCTGCAGGTAGAGGGTGACGCCGGCCACCGCGCTGGCGCGCTGGCGCAGGCGCGCCATGGTGGCGTCCTGGCTGGAAGTGCGCCGGCGCTTCAGGTTGATCAGCATGCGCCCCGTGTGCAGCATGGTGTTGTTGGCCGCGTCCACGCCCACCAGGGAACTGAGCGACTCCACGTCGGGGTCGGCCAGGATGGCGCGCGCCGCGGCCTGCTGCAGTGCGGCCATGCGGTCGTAGGACACGGCCTGCGCCGTCTCCACCCGGGCTTGCAGCTGGCCCGTGTCCTGGGTCGGGAACAGGCCCTTGGGAATGAAGATGTACATGGCCACCGTCAGCAGCAGCGTGGCCAGCGCCACCAGCAGCGTCATGCCCTGGCGCTCGAGTACCCATTGCAGGGCGCGGTCGTAGTGCGCGATCACCTTATCGAAAAAGGCCTGGGTATGGCGGGCCAGCGCGCCCGGATGCTCGTCCGCGTGGCTGCGCAGCCAGCGGCCCGACATCATGGGCACCAGCGTCAGCGACACCACGGCCGAGATCAGGATGGTGATGGCCAGCGTGACGGCGAACTCGCGGAACAGCCGCCCCACCACGTCGCCCATGAACAGCAGCGGGATCAGCACGGCGATCAGCGACACCGTCAGCGAAATGATGGTGAAGCCGATCTGGGTGGCGCCCTTGAGCGCGGCCGCCATTGGTTCCTCGCCCTGCTCGATGTAGCGGGCGATGTTCTCGATCATGACGATGGCGTCGTCCACCACGAAGCCGGTGGCGATGGTCAGCGCCATCAGCGACAGGTTGTTCAGGCTGTAGCCGAGCA
>JAZJZQ010000465.1:0-2586 GCA_040389625.1 Pseudomonadota bacterium
AGTTGGCCATGCGCTGCATGCGCGCCTCGGCGTCCTTGTGCACGCTGATGTCGGAAAACAGCGAGAAGGTATGGCTGATCTGGCCGTGCTGGTCGCGCACCACGCTGATGGTGACGGACTGGGGAAACAGTTCGCCGTTCTTGCGCCGTCCCATGATCTCGCCGCGCCACGGCCCCTGCCCTTGCATGGCGGCCCGCACCTTGGCCCGGAACTCGGCGTCGTGGATACCCGAGCGCAGCAGGTCCGGGGTCTGGCCGATGGCCTCGGCCGGCGTGTAGCCCGTGATGCGGGTGAAGGAATTGTTGATCGACACGATGCGCTCGTTGGCGTCCGTGATCAGCACCCCCTGGTCGCTGTCCTCGACGATGCGCGCATGCAGGTGCACCTTGTCCGCCTCCGACAGCGGGTCGTCGAGCAGGTTGAACATGACGAGCACGCCGACCACCTCGGCCCGGTCGTTCTGCAGTTCCGCGTTGGCCAGCCGCAGCCACACCACCTCGCCCGACTGCTTGCGCCGGCGCACATCCGTATAGCCCTTGACGTGACGGGGAAACAGCTCGGCCACGGTCTGGTCTTCGTCGTCGTCCGCGTACAGGAACAGCACGTGCTGCCCCACCGCCTGCTGCGCCGTGTAGCCGAACAGATGGGCCGCGCCGCTGTTCCAGCCCTTCACGTAACCGGCCAGGTCCAGTTCCAGCACGGCGTCGGGCTGCAGATCGGCCGCGTCCTCTCCGTGCGTCACCAGCTGTTCCAGCGCCGCCTCCAGGTTGGCCAGCGTGTCGGCCAGCGCGCCGCCCTGCTGGGCACGGGCTTGCCGGCTCAGCGCCAGGCAGCGCGCGATGGCCGCGTCATGCATGGCCCTGGCCCTGGCCCGTATCCGCCGCGCTGGCCGCCACGCTCTGCATCCACAAGTGGGCGTCGGCGACGATCTGGTTGAATTCGGCGGCGGGCAACGCCAGCTGCGCCAGCTGGCCGGACAGGGCGGCGAAATCGCGCCGCTCGGCCCCTTCCAGCAGCACCAGCAACTGCCCCATCTCGCCCTCGTGGCGCAGCAGCGCCTGTTGCACGGCATCGGCGATGGTCAGCGGTTGCAGCACCTCGGCCAGCGGCAGGCCGAACAGCACGCCCAGCAGCGAGAACATGCCGGCCATGAAAGCCTGCTCCTGGTGCGCCTTGTCCATGCCCGTGGCCTGGGCCAGCAGCTCCATGGCGCGCGCGCGCACGGCCACCCGGCCCAGCAGCATGGGCGAGCGCAGGTCGCCGTCGCGGGTGCAGAACAGCATCAGGTTGAGCCAGCGCCGCAGCTGGGTCCGGCCCAGGATGAGGATGGCCTGGGAAAAACTGGTCACCCGCCGCCCGGTGCCCACGCCCAGCGAATTAACCAGCCGCAGCAACTGGTACGACAGCGTGGGGTCGCGCCGCAGCAGCGATTCGATTTCGTGCGTGTCGGCGTCGGCCGCCACCAGCTGCACCAGTTGCAGCGCCAGCGCGCGCGACATGGCTTGCTGGCCTACGGGCTTGGGCGGCGCCGCCAGGAACCAGTCCCCTTCCACGCACTGCACAGCCGGCGCCAGCGCGGGCGGGAACATGGCGTCGGCCCGCAGCACGCTGTCGGCCGCCAGCGGCCGCCAGCCCTGGGCACGCAAAGTGTCGGCCAGCCCGGCAGCCAGGTCGGCCCGGTAATAACAGGCGCCGTGGGCCGCCAGTTCCCCCAACGCCTCTTGCGGCAATGCCGGCGGCGGCAGGGTGGCGTCGGCGTCGAACAGCAGACCGGCGGGGCTGCCTTTACGATCGGCCAGCAATTGCAAAAACAGGGGCGAGGCGGAGCGCGACTCAGTCATAAATTGTTCCAGAGTAATGCTTACATGATCACACCATACTATCTCGAAATTATTGGCGCGGGTCAACTCAATGGCGGGTCGACAGCCGTTTCCCGCCACTGTGCCGCCTTATCTGTGGCAAACAGGCCATGCTCCGAGCCGTTACCCCAGATTTGACTTTGAACAGTAAACGCCCCATGATTATTGGGGAAATCAAACAACGAGGATTTTCCCATGAGCAAAGCTAAAATCGGTTTTGAAGTCGATGAAGCAGATTTGGCCAGGGCCAAAGCTTATGTCGCCAAACATGGGACCTCGCTGAACAAACTGGTGTCTGCCTTGTTCGCCTCCCTGGGGCAAGAGGACGTTGGCCGAACGCCAGCACTCGACCCGTTGACCAGCACTCTGCTGGCGGTCAGCGTGGGGAAACTTTCCGTCATGGAGGCGTCCCGACGCCTTGAGCTACCGGACGCTGGCTATGTGTTCCACCTATTGGCGGAACGGAAGTTGCCGCTGCCTCGCTTGTCGGATGACTTTGTGAAGAAGCAATTGGCAGAGGTGCGCAGCGCGTTGGACGATTGCCTGGTTGAGCCAGCGAAGACGGTCACCAAGCGCGCAGCAGGCCGCCGCCGTGCGACGGCATGAGCCGGCTGCTGGTTCCCGATTCCGGCCCACTGTTCTCTTTGGCGGCAGGCGACCTGCTTCACCTGCTTGCCCATTTCAACGTCGGCGTCACTGACGTCGTTCGCGACGAGACAATCAACCG
>JAZJZQ010000465.1:2686-12458 GCA_040389625.1 Pseudomonadota bacterium
GCGGAAAGCAAGAAATGGATACCGTCCGCGGAACAAGCCCGGCAGGCGATACTCCAAAACCGCCCCGGCGCCTACACGGTAAGCCAGACCATTTTGAATGTTCCAGATCCTGGCTAGAGCAAGGAACACCGCATCAGGCCAGGAAATCGGCTTGGCCATGCCCCGGCAAATGCTGCACCAGGCGCTCGAACACGCCGGGCTGGCGCATGCGTTCCAGCCACCAGTGCAGGGCGGCGCCCGTCTCGCCCGTGCGCCAGGCCAGGTAAAAGGTCTCGTCCGGCTTCGGCTCTTCCACCTGCTTTTCCACCAGCAGGCCGGCGGCGATGGCGGCGCGGGCGCACGGCGCGGGCAGGAAGCCGAAACCCATGCCGGCCAACTGGTAGTCGAGCTTGGCCTGCATGGTGGGCACGGTCAGCGTGTCCTGGCCCAGCAGCAGGCCCACCGTGCGCGGCGCCAGCCGGCGCGCGGAATCGGCCACGCTGACGGCGCGGTACGGTTGCAGCTCGGCCCGCCCCAAGGGACCGGGCACGGCCGCCAGCGGATGGTCCGGCGCCACGGCGAACACGAACGACAGCCGACCCAGCGGGACGGCCACGTAACCGCCGCCGGACGGCCCTTCGCCGGCCGCGCCCACCAGCACGTCGACCCGGCGCTCGAGCAGCGCTTCCCAGGTGCCCGACAGGGCTTCCTGCACCAGGCGCAGCCGGGTCTGACCGGTCGCGCCGTAGAACGCAGCCACGTCCGCCTGGAACACGGCCGGCGCGAACATGGAATCGCTGCCCACGGCCAGCTCCGTCTCCCAGCCGGACGCTACCCGGCGCACGCGCTGCTCCAGGTCGTGCGCCGCGAACAGCAGGTAGCGCCCTTCCTTGAGCAATTCCTGGCCGGCCGCCGTCAGCTGCACGCGGGGCCCGTGGCGCAGGAAGATCTGCACGCCCAATTCATCCTCCAGCTTGCCCACCGTGTAGGAAATGGTGGAGGGCACTTTGTGCAATTCCTTGCCGGCGGCGGAAAACGAGCCGCGCCGGTCGATGGCGTCCACGATCTGCAAGGCTTCCAGGCTCAGTCTTAACATTCGATTCTTTCGATAATAGGTCGGTAAATTTTCCGTTTTTTGTTCCAGCCCCACCCGGCTATACTGCTTCTGTACCAGCAATTAACGTGAAAGCAATTTTCGAAATTATTGCACAAACCCTGAACAGATTGGAGTCCACCATGTTACAAGTACGCAAAAGTGAAGAACGCGGCGATGCCCACCACGGCTGGCTGCAATCGCGCCACAGCTTTTCCTTCGCCGATTACTACGATCCGCAGCACATGGGCTTCGGTCCGCTGCGCGTGATCAACGAAGACCGGGTGGCGCCCGGCCAGGGCTTCGGCACCCACGGCCACCGCGACATGGAAATCGTGTCCTACGTGCTGGACGGCGCGCTTGAGCACAAAGACAGCATGGGCACGGGCTCGGTGCTGCACTACGGCGACGTGCAGCGCATGAGCGCGGGCAGCGGCGTGCGGCACAGCGAGTTCAACCATTCGGCCACGGACGGTGTGCATTTCCTGCAGATCTGGATCCAGCCCGACGTGACGGGCATCGCGCCCAGCTACGAGGAAAAGCACTTCGCGCCCGACAGCAAGCAGGGCCAGCTGCGCCTGATCGCTTCCCGCGACGGACGCGACGGTTCGGTGCTGATCCACCAGGATGCGGCCCTGTACGCCGCCATCCTGGGCGCCGGCGACCGCGTCGAGCATGCGCTGGCAACGGGCCGGCTCGGCTATGTACACGTGATCCGCGGCAGCGTCACCGTCAACGGCGTGGCGCTGGCCGGCGGCGACGCGCTCAAGCTCAGCGACGAGGCCCGGGTGACGGTGGAACAGGCCGATCATGCGGAGATATTGTTGTTCGATCTGCCATACTGAACGGGCGACGGACTAGCCGAGAATGTCCTCAAATTAATTTTCGCCTGAGTTTTGGTATGATTACAGGGCGCGCCGGGTCTGTGGTATCAGCCCGGCGCGCCCTTTTTTACCGCTTTCTTATTTTTTTGCCATTTTTTGAAGAGCACAGCCATGTCGCAGAGCGCAGAAACACCCGTCAACGTTGAATTGGACTACACCACTTCCTGCGCGCTGCCGACCCCGTGGGCCCAGTTCACGCTGCACGCCTTCGTCGAGCACGCCACGGGCAAGGAACATCTGGCCATGACGCTGGGCGACATCGGCAACGGCGAGCCGGTGCTGGCCCGCGTCCACTCCGAGTGCCTGACGGGCGACGTGCTGTTCTCGCAGCGCTGCGACTGCGGCGCCCAGCTCGAAGGGGCGCTCAAGAAGATCGCCGCCGAAGGCCGCGGCATCCTGCTCTACCTGCGCCAGGAAGGACGCGGCATCGGCCTCATCAACAAGATCCGCGCCTACCGCCTGCAGGAAGGCGGCGCCGACACGGTGCAGGCCAACGAACAGCTGGGCTTCAAGGCCGACGCCCGCAACTATGCGCTGGTCAAGCCCATGTTCGCGCAATTCGGCGTCACCAAACTGCGCCTGATGACCAACAACCCGCGCAAGATCGACGCGATGAGCAAGCTCGGCATCGAAGTGGTGGAACGGGTGCCGCTGCTGGTCAACCGCAACGCCTTCAACCAGCACTACCTGAACACCAAGGCGGCCAAGCTGGGCCACATGATGACGCCCGTCACGCCGCCCGCGGCCGAGGACGGCGAACTCTGACCGGCCCGCGCCCCGCGCGCCCTACCCAAGTCCCAGGCACGCATGAAAATTACTGAACTTGCTCTCCTCTCCACCTTGACTTGGGCCAGCGCCGCCGCCCTGGCCGCACCGCCCCCCGGCGTCGGCGCCGCCCAGGCGGCCGCCCCGCTCACGGCACCGGCCGCCGGCCGCGGCGCCGCCAAGCCCGACGGCGCCGCCCTGCCGCCGCCGTCCAGCGCGGCCCAGAAGCTGTACGCTTCGGCCAAGAACGACATCCTGCAAGTACGCTCGCTGCTGCGCAGCGGCCACACCCAATCGTCGGTCGGTTCCGGCTTCCTGATCGGCACCGGCAACCTGGTCGTCACCAACTACCACGTGGTATCGCAGTTCGCGCTCGACCCCGAAACGTATGTGGGCGAATGGGTGGACACGGGCGGCCAGCGCGGCAACGTGGAACTGCTGGCCGTGGACGTGCTGCACGACCTGGCCGTGCTGCGCGTGAGCCGCAACGGCACCGGCTTCTTCAAGCTGCCCGACCAGCTGGCCACGCTGAGCCAGGGCCAGTACCTGTACTCGCTGGGCAACCCGCTCGACCTCGGCTTCGCCATCTCGGAAGGGGCCTACAACGGCGTGATCACGCGCAGCTTTTACGACCAGCTGATGTTCACCGGCCCCATCAACGCCGGCATGAGCGGCGGCCCCAGCGTGACGGGCGACGGCGCCGTGGCCGGCATCAACGTGTCCAAGCGCCTCGATGGCGAGCTGGTCAGTTTCCTCGTTCCGGCCCGCTACGCGCAGGATCTGCTCAAGCAGGTGGCGCGCCAGCCGCAGGCGCCCAAGGATTTCACGGCCGTGGTAGCCCAGCAATTGCTGGCGCACCAGCGCGCCATGGTCGGGCGCCTGCTCGACGCGCCGCTGACCTTGAAGAGCATGGGCCCCTACCGCGTCCCCGTACGCGAATCGGAACAGATGCGCTGCTGGGGCAGTTCCACCGTCAAGGCCGACAAGCCCTTCACCGTGGACGACGCCAACTGCGCCATGGAATCGGCCATCTTCGTCAACGGTTCGCTGCAGACGGGCCAGGTCAGCATCCGCCACCAATACCTGCGCAGCACGGGCTTGGGTCCGCTGCGCTTTGCGCAGCTGGCCAGCGATTCGTTCAAGAACGAGCGCTTCGGCTCCACCCGCGACAGCCGGCTGAGCGGCCCCAGCTGCACGGAACAGTTCGTCAAGAACGGCACGCTACCCATGCGCGCCGTGCTGTGCGTGCGCGCTTACCGCAAGTTCGACGGCCTGTACGACTTCGCCCTGATCACCTCGAGCACGGACCAGCCCCTGATGAATCTGCAAAGCCGGCTCGATGCGCGCGGCGTTTCCTATGACAACGGCCTGCGCGTGACGCGCGCCTTCCTGGAAGCGCTGGGCAACGGGGGCCGGCCATGAACGCGCCCTACTTCATCGAATTCCTCAGCCGCAGCGGCGACGTGCTGCAACGCCAGCGCGTCGAGCAGCTGCCGATCCGCCTGGGCCGGGGCTACGACAACGACGTCATCCTCGACGACGCCCACGCGGGCGCCCACCATGCCGTGATCGAAGCGGACGCCGGCGGCGTGCCCGTGCTGCGCGACCTGGGTAGCCGCAACGGCACCGTCAGCGACGGCAAGCGCCAGGCCAGCGTGACGCTGGACGGCCATGTCGTGGTGCGGCTGGGTCACACGCGCCTGCGCGTGCGCGGGGCCGACTTCGCCGTCGCGCCGGAACTGGCCGATACCACCATGCACCGCTGGGAAGGCGCGGCGCCGGCGCTGGCGGGCCTGCTGTTGATCGCCCTGTTCGCGGGACTGGAAAACTGGCTGTCCGACACCGACGCCTTCCAGCCCATCCGCTACCTGCTGGTGGTGGCCTCCAGCCTGGGCGTGGGACTGGCCTGGAGCGGCGGCTGGGCGCTGGCCAACCGCCTGTTCGGTACCCATGCGCGGCTGGGCCGCCACCTGTTCATCCTGGGTACGGGACTGTTCGCCGTAGGCGCCTGGCGAGCCTTGAGCGAGGTGCTGGCCTTTGCCTGGTCGGCCGAGCTGCTGACGCGCTATGGCAACATGATGACCATCGCCCTCGTGTGCGGCATGCTGTTCTTCCATCTGTGGACCATCAAGCCGCACCACCCGCGCCGCTTTGCCGCCAGCTGCGGCGTGCTGCTGCTGGCCGGCATCGGCCTGAACCTGATGACCAACCTGCAAAGCACGGGCCGCGCCGCCGACGAGCTCTACATGTCGGTGCTGCTGCCGCCGGCGCTGCGCCAGAGTCCCGACCACAGCGTGGCCGAGTTCATGGCCGGCGCCGCCCAGCTCAAGGCGGCCGCCGACGCCGCCCGCGCCCGCCCCGGCAAGGACAGCGACGAGGAAGAGGACGACGACGCGGACGGCGAGTAATCGCCCCGCACCATATGCCGCAGCTGCTGCGCCCCCGCTGCCCGGCTCAGGACCAGGCCGGGCCTTTCAGTTCGACCGTATTGCCTTCGGGGTCGTTCAGGTAGATGGAAGGCCCCTCGCCTTCCGCACCGAAGCGCGATTCCACGGGGCCGGCCGTCACCCCGGCGGCGGCCAGCTCGCCGCGGATCGCGGCCTCGTCGAACGGCTCCACGCGGAAACAGATGTGATCGACATTGCGCCCCTCCACGCCGGGCGCCGCGCCGCCCATGCGGCCCAGCTTGCCGTCCACGGGCACCAGGTCCAGCAGGCAGCGCCCGGCCCGCAACTGGATCAGTCCTATCCCCTCCTGCCGCCGCTCGACCTTGCAGCACAGCACCTGGCAATAGAAACGCTCCATGGCCGCGAGGTCCACGACACGCAAAACGATGTGATCGATTTCACGGATATGTATCATCAATTCGCCCTTTCGATGTGATAATGCATGACAAATGGGAATGATAGAACAAATTGCAATCGCAATCGGTTTGCCTGATTGTCCCGCCATCCCGTCTTACACCACACTTCGAATCAGCCGCGAAAGGAAAGAATTACTTTGACCCGTCAACCAAAACGCCTCCTCCATACCGCCGCCACCCTGCTGTGTGCCTGCCTGATCCCCGTTAGCGCCTGGGCCGCCGAGCAGCCGGCCGCGCTGCGCGACGTCGTCGATGCCGCGATACGCCCCATCATGGGCAAGTATGACGTCCCCGGCATGGCCATCGCCGTCACGGTCGATGGCCATGCCATGTACTTCAACTATGGCGTCGCATCGCGCGAGAAGAATACGCCGGTCAGCGAGGCGACGCTGTTTGAACTGGGCTCCGTCAGCAAGACCTTCACCGCCACGCTGGCGTCGTACGCGCAAGTGCTGGGCAAGCTGTCGTTCGACGATCATCCCGGCAAGTACCTGCCGGCGCTCAAAGGCAGCGCCATCGACGGGGCCAGCCTGCTCAACCTGGGCACTTACACGGCTGGCGGCCTGCCGCTGCAGTTTCCCGACGAGATAGTGAACGACGATCAGATGATCGCCTACTTCAAACAATGGAAACCGGATGTGGCGCCCGGCAAGCGGCGCCAGTATTCCAACCCCAGCATTGGCTTGTTTGGCTACCTCAGCGCGATCGGACTGCAGCGCAACTTCGCCGACGCGGTGGAGACCCAACTGTTTCCCCAGCTCGGCCTGGAACACAGCTACATCCACGTGCCCGTCAGCGCCATGGACAGCTATGCGTGGGGCTACAACAAGGCCAATCATCCGGTGCGGGTCCATCCTGGGGTGTTCGACGCGGAAGCCTATGGCATCAAGTCGACGGCGGCCGACATGTTGCGCTTCGTGCAGGCGAACATCGAGCCGGCCACGCTGGCCGAACCGATGCGGCGCGCCGTTGCCGGCACCCACATAGGCTACTTCAAGACCGGGACGATGGCGCAGGGCCTGGGCTGGGAACAATATCCCTACCCTGTCGGCCTGAAGCAACTGCTAGCCGGCAACGCAGAGGAAATGATCTATGATCCCAATCCCACGCAGCCAATCGCCGCGCCGCGCCAGCCTGTGCAAGCCACCCTGTTCAACAAGACCGGCTCGACAGGTGGATTTGGCGCGTACATAGCGTTTGTGCCGGAGAAGAAAATCGGCATCGTCATGCTGGCCAACAAAAGCTACCCCATTCCCGCGCGCATCGAGGCGGGATATGCGATCCTGGAACGGTTGGCCACGATGACGAAATAGTCAGTGCAGCGGGGGGCAGTGCCGACAATCATGCACAAGCTCAACCGGTATCCTGCTCAGTGCGTGTACGATTATTGGCAGCGACCGCTCCAAGGTTGTTGGCACCCTAAGCTGTCCCAGGCTTTCAGCTGCACCCAGCAGGTAACTTCGACGCCCCAAAGTTGCGCAGGGTTCGTGTAGCCTGTATTCGAATGGGATTACACTTGAAGGCATGTGATCCTGTCGTCGGAGGTGATAAACATGAGCACACCTGCCAAAGTTACCGTCACGCCCGTGGCATTTGCTGAGAACGCTGCGGACACCTTACCGCACCCGAGTACCAGGGCCGAGCCTGACGTGGACTTCCCTCATCAAGATCTGAACGCTTTCATGACACTAGTATATGAGGCAACGCCGATGCAACTGGTGGAACTCGAACGGGAAGGCGTAGACGCTATGTTCCTCGCAGAGTTATCGCAACGGATGGGACTACCATTAGCGCGTTTGCATACCATTTTCCGCACTCCCGAAGCGAGCGGACGTAAAACCGGTAAAGGAACAAGGATCGATGGCGGCGCCGGTCAGTCGGCAATCGGGATCATCAAGCTACTTGGCATCGCCCGGGAAATAGTGGACGACAGCACTATGGAGGACGCCAAACATTTCGACGCCATGAGGTGGCTGGGAACGTGGATCGAACTGCCGCAGCCGTCGCTAGGCGGACGAAAACCGGCGGACCTATTGGACACGCCTACGGGTCTTGAAATCGTGGCGCGGCTGCTCGGGGCCCTACGCAGCGGCGCCTACCAATGAAGCTTTGGCGAATAGCCACCGAAACCAGGAAATATCCCGCAGACGACCTCAGCGGTGCCGCGGCTGCCGTTTCGCCTGGACGTTGGAATGACGGCACGCAGCCCGTCGTTTATTGTGCGACCACCATCGCCATCGCCGTACTGGAAACCGCCGCTCACGTCAACGACGCTGACCTTCCACTCAATCGCTACCTTGTCCGCATTGATGTACCAGACGAAGTCTGGGCTCTACATGAACAAATCGAAGCTGCGCGGCTACCGGCCACGTGGGATGCGATTCCGGCAGGTAAATCAAGTGTTCAGTTTGGCAGCGCCTGGCTCGCGTCAAACCGCTCTCCGATACTGTTGCTGCCATCGGTGATATTGCCGGAAGAATTCATTGCATTAATTAATCCACAGCATCCAACTGCCCCACGAATTTCCGCAACTGCAGTAAGACCATTTGAATACAACAGACTTTTCAGGCAGTGAACGCATCGGTATCAACGCCGCAGCTTTCAAATCCTGCCGCGCTTGAATTCCGCAAGAAAGCGTTTGGTTTCCGCCGCCGACATGACCTGCTCCGCGTCGCCATGCCAGGCATAGAGATAGGGCATGCCGCCTAGCCGGTCGGTCAGCTTGGCCAACAGGAGAAAACGGGTGCCGAGCGGATAGACGCCCGTGTCGCACATGCGGCGCGAACACTGCACCAGCAGCTCGGGCGAAAACGCCTGCCCCGGCACCGGGCGTATCTGCACCCTGCCCCCGCGCAGCACCGATTCGACGGCCACCTGCCGGTATGCATAGATATCGCGTGCCATTGTTGTTCTCCCTGTTCCCGGTCAGGGCGCCATGGTAGCAGAACGCTGGCCACCCGCAAGAAGCCGCCCGGACCGCAGCAACAGGACCTGACCGGGAACTGCCCGGGAATGGACCGGGAATTGACCGGGAACTGACGGGCCGGCGGCTCCCCCGCATACGCGCACTGGAGTGGCGCCGCTGCTTCACTGGGGCCAGCGGGCAGCCCGGCCGTTCAAGCGCGCCGGGCCGCCCGCCATGGCGAACAACTTACTTGCTGTAATAGCCCACGCCCAGCAGCACCTTATCCACACGCTGGATCAGCGAGTGCTTCTGCTCCACGGCGTTGGTGGCCGGGTTGCGCCACACGAAGTCGACGACGCCAGAGCCCTTGTTCTTGGCCACCTTGATCATGTCTTCCACCATGGGCTTGCCGGCCGCATCGAGCAGGCCGCGCACGTCCATGCCCGCCAGCTGCGGCGAGTCGCCGGACGCGCGGTAGCGGCCGTCGTCGATGCCGATCACGAACACATACAGGTCGTTATGCATGAAGCCGCCCTGCGGGCTGTTGAAGGCCGTGTAGGCCGCCGCATCGCCGGACTTCTTCAGGTAGGCGACGGCCTTGTCGAGCAGTTCCTGCGCTTCTTCCACCGAGCCGCGCGGCGTGTAGTAGCCCACGCACAGGATGTACTTGCCGATCTTGCGGTATTGGCTGAACTTGTTTTCGACGTGGTTGCTGACCCGGTTCAGCCAGCGGTATTCCACCGTGCCCGTGTCGCTCACCCTGGCCTGTTCAAGCAGGTCGCGGATCAGGGGCTTGCCGGCCGCATCGCGCAAGTCGATCTCGTTCTTGCCCACCAGGCCCAGTTGCGAGCCGCCGTTGGCCGCCATGAAGCCATCCTGGTCGACCACGAAGACGTAGTACGGGCCGTGGACGAAGGGACCGGCCGGCTCGTTGAATTTGGCAAAGGCCTTGTCCGGGCCATTCTTCTGCAGGTAGTCGACTGCACTGTCGAGCAGCTCCGTAGCGCGCTTGGCTTGCGCGCGCTCGATACTCCCGAAGTGGCTGGTCGCAGGCGCTTCGGCCGCGTATGCCGCAGGAATGGCGATCAAGGCCGACGCTGCGGCCAGAGTCAGTGCGCTTAAGTAATGTCGTTTCATGAGTGCTTTCCGAATCAAAGAATGACAGCCAACGTGCGCGCAAGCGCAGCGTGTGGCACCAGCATGACGAACGACGACAATGTTTGCCGCAACAGCGACCGGCGGCGCACATGCCGGGGACCATACTGATTACGAACAAGCAAATA
>JAZJZQ010000465.1:12558-20149 GCA_040389625.1 Pseudomonadota bacterium
CGTATCAGCAAAGCCACCGCTTCCGCAGCGATGCCCTCTTCCCGGCCCAGGTAGCCGAGCTTCTCGTTGGTCTTGGCCTTGATGTTGACCTGCCCCACCGTCACGCCCAGGTCCTCGGCCACGTTGGCGCACATGGCGCCGATGTGCGGCGCCATCTTGGGCCGTTGGGCGATGATGGTGGCGTCGATGTTGCCGATCACGTAGCCGGTGGCCACCACGCGCCGCGCCGCTTCGCGCAGCAGCGTGCGCGAGTCGGCGCCCTTGAATTGCGGGTCCGTGTCCGGGAAATGCTTGCCGATGTCGCCCAGCGCGGCCGCGCCCAGGATGGCGTCCGTGATCGCATGCAGCAGCACGTCGGCATCCGAGTGCCCCAGCAGCCCCACGTGGTGCGGTATCGTGACGCCGCCGATGATGAGCTTGCGCCCCTCCACCAGCGCGTGGCAATCATAGCCCTGGCCGATGCGGAACGGGAGTGCGGGAGTTGGATTCATGAGGTTCAATTCGAAATAGGTTGGGCCAGATACATTTCCGCGATGCGGATATCGGCCGGCAGCGTCACTTTCAGGTTGCGCGGATGGCCTTCCACCAGCCGCGGCGACAGGCCCAGCGCTTCCACGGCGCTGGCGTCGTCCGTGATGGCGGCCGCGTCCGTGGCCGCATCCAGCGCCCGGCGCAGCAACGCGTAGCTGAACATCTGCGGCGTTTGCGCCAGCCACAGGCCGTCCCGCGGAACGGTGGCGACGCTGCCGCCGGCCACGCGCTTGACCGTGTCCACCACGGGCAGCGCCAGCAGGCCGCCGGCCGGGTGGCCGGCCACGCCGTCGATCAGGCGGGCGATCAGTGCCGGCGTCAGGCCGGGCCGGGCCGCGTCATGGACCAGGATGCTGTCGCCGTCGCGCACCTGCGCGCGCAGCGCGTGCAAGGCGTTCTGCACCGATGCCATGCGAGTCGCGCCGCCGCAGCGCAGCACGGTGACACCGTCCATGCCGGGCGGAACCACGGCATCGATCTGCCCGTCAGCGGGGCTGACGACGATGTAGGTGTGGCTGATGCGCTCGCTGGCCAGGAACGCTTCCAGCGCGTGGCGCAGCATGGGCTTGCCGCCCACGGTCAGGTATTGCTTGGGGCCGTCGGCCGCCATGCGGGCGCCCACGCCCGCCGCCGGTATCAGGGCGTAGTGGCGCGGCGCGCCAGCGGTGTCTTGTGTCATCTAAGCTTGTGTCGTTTCAGAAGGTGTAGCCGCCGTTGAGCACGTTGCGGATCTCGCCGTCGCAAGCCTGGCTCAGGCGCGCGTATTCTTCGGGCGCATCGATGCGGGCCTGCTCGGCGTCGACCTTGTGCAGCTCGGCCTTGATATAGTCCATCCAGCCATTGTCCACCTCGTGCGTCAGGGCCGACATGGCCGTGCCGGACGGCGCGTACAGCGGCTTGTCCTGGAAGCGCTTGGCCAGGGCGTCGCGCACCGTCTTCTCCACCCGCGGCAAGTCCTGCATGTAGGCGTGCATGTGGCGCAGTTCGTGTTTGAGGATTTCATTGTAGGCGCAGGAGCCGGCCGGGAATTCGCGCGCCACGTAGATCACCACGGGCACATAGTACAGCTTGACCTCTATCCTGGGTGCGATGCATTCGTAGCCACTCTCCGGGTCCTGCAGCAACGTGCCCGTGTAACCCATCTTGACGCGCGAATCGGTCTGGGTCAGCCCTGCCACCTTGACGGCGCCGGCGGCCAGGCCGTGCATTGACGTCAGTGCCTTGTAGGACAGGTGGGTATCGACCGTGTAGCCGCTCTGCTGGGCCGTCAGCACGGTGACCGTCTTGCTCAGGCTATCTTCGCAGCGGACCTGGAACGGCGTGCGTTCGGCGTGCGCGCCGGCCGCTGCCAGCAGGCATGCCGTGGCAAGCAGGAAGCGGAATGGTCGCAGCAACAACATCGTTCAGTCCAGCGTCCAGGCGCCGGAGCGGATTTTATCGAGCCAGAATACACCGATGACGGTTTTGACGTCCGTTATCTTGCCGCTGCGGACCCAGTCCAGCAGCTCATCGATGGTGGCGGTGAAGGTTTCCAGGAATTCGCCGTCGTCCAGTTTGGCCGCGCCGGCCGTCAGGCCACGGGCCAGGTACAGGTCGAGGTGCTCGTCCGAATAGGCGATGGCATTATGGATCACACTGACAAATTGCCAATCCGTGGCCGTGTAACCGGTTTCCTCTTCCAGCTCGCGCTGGGCGCAGGCCAGCGGGTCTTCGCCGGGATCGATCTTACCGGCGGGGAATTCGATGAATACCTGGTCCAGCGGATAGCGGAATTGACGTTCCATCAACACCGTGCCGTCGTCCAGCAGGGGCAGGATGACGACCGCGCCAGGGTGGCGGATGTATTCGCGGGCCGTGTGTTGGCCATCCGGCAAGGCTACCCGGTCCTTCTGAACCTTGAGAAACTTGCCTTCGTAGACCAGTTCGCCGCCGACGCGGACTTCTTTCAGATGCTTGTCCATGCGCACTCCATATTGCCGTGGCGCTAGTGTATCAGATCACGCGCGGTGCTTGCGCAGGTAACGCATAACGAATCCGGGGAAGGCAAGGACGATGAAGAGGCAGGCCGTGATGGCGTAGAACTCCCACGTCTGTGGGAAAGGGGTGCCGATGCGGGCTTCCAGCGCGAAGCCGGCCGCCCCCACGGCGCAGTACATGACGGCCATTTCCGCCAGCCGCAGCCAGAACGGCTTGCGCCGCACGGCCCGCGGGTCGCCGGGATGCCGCTTGAGCGGCAGCACGGCGAACATCCTGTCATTAAAGAAAGGCAGGTTGGCGGCCAGGATCGCCAGCACGATCACCAGCCAGCTGGCGGAAGACACTTCCATCAGGAATTGAGGGTCTTGGTCATGGCGCTCAGGCAGGCGCTCAGCAGCGGACCGGGCAGCATGCCCACCACCACCAGGGCGATGCCGTTCAGGCTCAGGATGAAGTTCATGTCACCCTTCACCACCAGCGGCGCATTGTCGCTCGGCTCGTCGAACCACATCATCTTGACCACGCGCAGGTAGTAGAACGCGCCGATCAGCGAGAACATCACGGCCAGCACGGTCAGCCAGACCTGGCCCGTACCGAGCACGGCGGTCAGCACCGAGAACTTGGCGGCAAAGCCCAGCATCGGCGGCACGCCGGCCAGCGAGAACATCATGATCGACATCAGCACGGCGAACCAGCCGTTGCGCTTGCTCAGGCCCTTGAAGTCGGCCAGTTCTTCCGCTTCGAAGCCGGAGCGGGCCAGCACCATGATCATGCCGAAGCTGCCGGCCGTCGTCATCACATAGGTGATGGCGTAGAACATGGCGGCGCTGTAGGCAGCCGAGGCGCCCGTGCGGTCGGTCGTGCCGACCACGCCGGCCAGCAGGCCCAGCAGCACGAAGCCCATCTGGGCGATGGTCGAGTAAGCGAGCATGCGTTTGATGTTGGTCTGGGCGATGGCGGTCAGGTTACCGATGGCCAGCGACAGCACGGCCAGCACCATCAGCATCTGCTGCCAGTCCACGGCCATCGGCAACAAGCCTTCCACCAGCAGGCGGATGCAGACGGCGAAGGTGGCCAGCTTGGGCGCACCGCCCAGCAGCAGCGTGACAGCCGTCGGCGAACCCTGGTACACGTCCGGTACCCACATGTGGAAGGGCACGGCACCGAGCTTGAAGGCCAGGCCGGCCACCAGGAACACCAGGCCGAACACGAGGATGGTAGGCTTGATGGTGCCGCTGGCGGCAGCCAGGGCCACCTTGGACAGGTCCAGCGTGCCGGTGGCGCCGTAAATCATCGACATGCCATACAGCAGGAAGCCGGACGCCATGGCGCCCAGGATGAAGTACTTCATGGCCGCTTCCGTGGCCTTGGCGTTGTCGCGGCGCAGGGCAACCAGCGCGTACAGGGCCAGCGACATCAGTTCGATACCCAGGTAGATGGACAGCATGCTGTTGCCGGAGATCATGACCATCTGGCCCAGCAGCGAGAACAGGGCCAGCACGTAGAACTCGCCGCCCAGGTTACCGCCCAGCATGCCACGGTCGGTGGCGTAGCCGCGCGAATAGACCAGCGTCATGCCGATCGAGACATAGGTGAAGATCTTGAGCAGGTTGGACATCGGATCCGACACGAACATGTTGTTGAACGTGTAGACCGTGGTGCCGGCCGCAAAGTCGACGTAGCTGAAGTAGCCGCAAACGAGCAGCGTCAGCAGCGACAGGACGTACGTGATCGAACGCTTGCCCTCGGACAGGAACATATCGATCAGCAGGATCGCCGACGCGGCGACCAGCAGAAAGACTTCTGCGTAGAGCGGGATCATGTTGGTGGTATTCATGTATGCGTTTCCGTTTTCTTCTTAAGGCAGCTTGCTGTGCGCAACGTGCGCGAGCAGGTCCGCGACCGAGGTTTGCATCGTGTCGGTGAACGGCGCGGGGTACAGGCCCATGGCCAGCACGGCCGCGGCCAGCAGGCCCAGCATCAAGAACTCGCGGGCGCCGATATCGGTCAGCTCGGCCACGTGGTGATTGGTCACCTTGCCGAAGATGACGCGCTTGGCCATCCACAACGAGTAGGCGGCGCCCAGGATCAGCGCGGTGGCGGCGACCAGGCCGATCCAGAAGTTGGCCTTGACGGCGCCCAGGATCACCATGAACTCGCCCACGAAACCGGAGGTGGCAGGCAGGCCGCAGTTGGCCATGGAGAAGAAGATGAACAGCGCGGCGAACTTCGGCATCTTGTTCACTACCCCTCCGTAGTCGGCGATCTGGCGCGAGTGGGCGCGGTCGTACAGCACGCCGATGCACAGGAACATGGCGCCGGAGATGAAGCCGTGCGAAATCATTTGCACGATACCGCCCTGCACTGCCATGTCGTTAAACAGGAAGAAGCCCAGGGTGACGAAGCCCATGTGGGCGATCGACGAGTAAGCGACCAGCTTTTTCATGTCCTTCTGCACCAGTGCCACCAGGCCGATGTAGACCACGGCGATCAGCGACAAGGTGATGATGAAGTTGGCCATGTAGTGCGATGCGTCCGGAGTGATCGGCAGCGAGAACCGCACGAAACCGTAAGCGCCCAGCTTCAGCATGATGGCGGCCAGCACGGCGGAACCGCCCGTTGGCGCTTCCACGTGCACGTCGGGCAGCCAGGTGTGGACCGGGAACATCGGCACCTTGACGGCAAACGCCATCAGGAAGGCGATGAAGATGAAGATCTGCTCGCGCATGGTGAGCGCCGTACGGTGCCAGGTCAGGATGTCGAACGAACCGCCCGACGCCTTGTACAGGTAGATGATGGCGATCAGCGTCAGCAGCGAACCGAAGAAGGTGTACAGGAAGAACTTGAACGAGGCGTACACGCGGTTCTCGCCGCCCCAGATACCGATGATGATGTACATCGGGATCAGGGTCGCTTCGAAGAAGAAGTAGAACAGCAGGCCGTCGAGCGCGCAGAACACGCCGATCATCAGGCCCGACAGGATCAGGAACGCGCCCATGTACTGGGCCACGCGCTTCTGGATCACCTGCCAGGCCGAGATCACGACGATCACGGTGATGAAGGCCGTCAGCGGAATGAACCACAGCGACAGGCCGTCGATGCCAAGCGAGTACAGGATGTTGAAGCGCTCGATCCACGGCGACTTCTCGACGAACTGCATGCCGTGGGCCGCGTTGTCGAAATGCGAGATGAGCGGCAGCGTGACCAGGAAGCTGACGATGGAGCCGATCAGCGAGCCGACACGGACCATGCCGGCATTGCTGTCGCGGCCGAATGCCAGCACCAGCAGGCCGAAGGCGATCGGCACCCAGATCGCCAGGCTAAGGAACGGAGGTAATGTAGAAATTGACTGCATCATGGTTATCTTTATCTCTATGCGTATCAGCTAATTAAGCGTGCCAAAACGGCAGGAAGTAGACCAGGAACCCCAGAATGCCGAGGATCATGACGAACGCGTAGTGGTAGATATAACCGGTCTGCGCCAGGCGGGTCAGCGCCGAGAACCACTCCACAACCTTGGCGCTGCCGTTCACGACGAAGCCGTCGATCAGCGTGCGGTCGCCCACGTTCCACAGGCCGTTGCCCAGCAGGCGGGCGCCGCCGGCGAACACCACCTCGTTGAACTTGTCCATGTAGTACTTGTTGTCCAGCAGCGTGTGGATGGCGCGGAACTTGTCGTAGAACCAGGCCGGCACGCGCGGGTTGATCATGTAGCAGTAGTAGGCCGAAGCGACGCCGGCGAACGCCAGTGCCAGCGGCACGGAGGTGAACGCATGCAGGGCCATGGCCATCGGGCCGTGGAATTCTTCGGTCAGCTTCTCGATCGCGTGGTGGTTCTCGCCGACGAAGATGACGCCGTTGAAGAACTTACCGAACAGCATAGGACCGATGGTCAGGTAGCCGATGATGACCGATGGGATGGCCAGCATCACCAGCGGGAACCACACGACGAATGGCGACTCGTGCGGCTTCTGGCCCGGGGCCAGGCCGTGGTGGCCATGGGCATCCTCTTCTTCGTGGTGCGCGTCCGAATCGTGCTCGGCGTGATCGTCGTGCGCGCCATGGGCGGCGGCCGGCGCGTGAGCGTGGTCGTCATGGCCGTGGGCCTTGCCGAAGCGCTCTTCGCCGTGGAACACCAGGAAGTACATGCGGAACGAGTAGAAGGCGGTCACGAACACGCCAGCCAGCACGGCGAAGTTGGCGAAGCCGGCACCGGCAATGTGGGTCTCGGCCACGGCTTCGATGATCGAATCCTTGGAGTAGAAACCGGAGAAGAACGGCGTGCCGATCAGGGCCAGCGAACCGAGCAGCGAGGTGATCCAGGTCACCGGCATGTACTTGCGCAGGCCGCCCATGTTGCGGATGTCCTGGTCGTGGTGCATGCCGATGATGACGGAACCGGCGCCCAGGAACAGCAGTGCCTTGAAGAACGCGTGGGTCATCAGGTGGAACACGGCGATCGAATAGGCCGACGAGCCCAGTGCCACGGTCATGTAGCCCAGCTGCGACAGGGTCGAGTAAGCGACCACGCGCTTGATGTCGTTCTGGATGATGCCCAGGAAGCCCATGAACAGGGCCGTGATGGAACCGATGATCAGCACGAACGACAGCGCCGTTTCCGACAGCTCGAACAGGGGCGACATGCGGGTCACCATGAAGATACCGGCCGTCACCATGGTGGCGGCGTGGATCAGTGCCGAGATCGGGGTCGGGCCTTCCATCGAGTCAGGCAGCCACACGTGCAGCGGGAACTGGGCCGATTTGCCCATGGCGCCGATGAACAGGCAGATGCAGGCCACGGTCAGCAGCATCCAGTCCGTGCCCGGCAGCGTCAGGGCGGCCAGCGCCTCGCGCTTGGCGAACACTTCCTGGTAGTTCATCGAGCCGGCATAGGCCAGCAGCAGGCCGATGCCGAGGATGAAGCCGAAGTCGCCCACGCGGTTGACCAGGAACGCCTTCATGTTGGCCACGATCGCCGTCGGGCGCGTGTACCAGAAGCCGATCAGCA
Source organism: Pseudomonadota bacterium (assembly GCA_040389625.1). Classification (GTDB taxonomy): domain Bacteria; phylum Pseudomonadota; class Gammaproteobacteria; order Burkholderiales; family Burkholderiaceae_D; genus Rugamonas. The sequence continues at coordinate 20,075 of JAZJZQ010000465.1, forward strand.
GGTACGACACCAGGCCCACCGCTTCCCAGCCGAAGAACAGCTGCAGGAAGTTGTTGGCCATGACCAGCATCAGCA
>JAZJZQ010000466.1:0-1567 GCA_040389625.1 Pseudomonadota bacterium
TCGCGGTCGTGCTGCAGCAGGTGGAAGGCCATGCGCTGGGCCGACTTGGGGCCGATGCCCGGCAGGCGGCGCAACGCTTCCGTCAGAAATTCGAGCGACTTGGACATGGACTTACGCCTGGCGGAACGCGCTCAGGGCATCGGCCGTCATGGTGGGGACGAATTCCGTGATCTGGTAACTGGCCATGCCGGCCTCGTTGAACGGATCGAGTTCGATCACGGCCTCGATGTCGGCCCGGCTGTCGGCCGTGGCCAGGATGATGCCGCCGGTGCGGGGCACCATGCGGCCCGACATGAGGAAGGTGCCGTTGGCATACTGCTCACGCAAGAATGCACGGTGAGCACCGAGCAGCGTATCGATCTGCTCGGCCGGCTTCAGATACGTGAGCGTGATGATGAACATGGCAGTCGGTGTGGCTTAGAAAGGCATCTTGAAGCCGGCCGGCAGGTTCATGCCCGCCGTCAGGCCGCCCAGTTTTTCGGCGGAGGTCGCTTCAGCCTTGCGCACGGCGTCGTTGAAGGCGGCGGCCACCAGGTCTTCCAGCATGTCCTTGTCGTCGGCCAGCAGCGACGGATCGATGGAAACGCGCTTGACGTCGTTCTTGCAGGTCATCACGACCTTGACCAGGCCGGCGCCGGACTGGCCTTCCACTTCGATCAGGGCCAGCTGGTCCTGGGCTTTCTTCATGTTGTCCTGCATTGCTTGCGCCTGCTTCATCAGGCCGGCCAGTTGGTTCTTCATCATGATGGGATTCTCCGTCAATTAAGGGTGGTATTCAGGTTCAGTTGGCAGCGGACGCCGCTTGCGGCGGCGGCACGATGGAGCCCGGCACCACGAAGGCGCCGAACTCGCGGATCATGCTGTTCACGAATGGATCGTTGGCGATGGTGTCTTCGGCGGCGCGCTGGCATGCCGCGCGGAAGGCCTGCGCTTCGGCACTGGCCGTGTACCAGGCCGGGCCCAGTTCCGCGTCCACGCGCACGGCGCGGTTGAAGCGCTCGCTCAGGGCCACCGTCAGCTTTTCCACGTTGCCCGGCGTGCGCCAGGTTTCGATCGGCACTTTCAGCTTGAACACGGCGCTGTTGCCGTCGATGGTGCAGCTGACCAGTTCGGCCTGCGTGGCCAGCTGCTGGGCCACGCCGCGCAGCGGCAAGGCGGCGGCCACGGCCGGCCAGTTGCCGTCCCAGTCCAGTTCCGGCACCGGGGTGATCACGTAGGCATACGGCGCCTTGGCCGGCTGGGGCGCAGGCCGGGCGGACGGCGCCGCCGGGGCCTGCTGGTTGCCCTGGCTACCTTGACCTTGGCTACCCTGGCCGCCTTGCGCGGCGGGCGCGGCGCCATACCCGGCATCGGCAGGCGCATTCATGGCCACAGCCGTGTCGTCGGAAAACTCCGTCACCCAGGGCGGCAAATCGTCTTCAGGTTCTACTTGCCTGGGTGCGGGCGGCGCGACCTGCGGCGCCGCTTGCTGAGGGGCAGCCTGGCGCACCGGCGCTTCCAGTACGGCCGTCTGGCCGTCGTCCATCGCCATCGATGGCGGCATGTCTTCCCATGGCGCCGGGTTGCG
>JAZJZQ010000467.1:0-20552 GCA_040389625.1 Pseudomonadota bacterium
TACATCATGATCCTGCCGGCGTTCGGCATCGTGTCCCAGATCCTGCCGGCCTTCGCCCGCAAGCCCCTGTTCGGCTACGCCTCGATGGTGTACGCCACCGCTTCGATCGCCATCCTGTCGTTCATCGTGTGGGCCCACCACATGTTTACCACCGGCATGCCGGTGACGTCGCAGCTGTTCTTCATGTACGCCACCATGCTGATCGCCGTGCCGACCGGCGTGAAGGTGTTCAACTGGATCGCCACCATGTGGAAGGGTTCCATGACGTTCGAGACGCCGATGCTGTTCGCCGTCGGCTTCATCTTCGTGTTCACCATGGGCGGCTTCACCGGCCTGATCCTGGCCGTGACCCCGATCGACATCCAGCTGCAGGACACCTATTATGTGGTGGCCCACTTCCACTACGTGCTGGTGGCCGGCTCGCTGTTCGCCCTGTTCGCCGGTTTCTACTACTGGTCGCCGAAATGGACCGGCCATATGTACAACGAAACCATGGGCAAGCTGCACTTCTGGCTGTCGCTGATCACCTTCAACGTCACCTTCTTCCCGATGCACTTCCTGGGCCTGGCCGGCATGCCGCGCCGCTACGCCGACTATCCGGCGCAGTTCACGGACTTCAACATGATCGCCTCCATCGGCGCCTTCGGTTTCGGCCTGTCGCAGGTGTTCTTCCTGTTCTGCGTGGTGCTGCCCACCATCCGCGGCGGCAAGAAGGCGGAAGCCAAGCCATGGGATGGCGCGGAAGGCCTGGAATGGACCGTGCCTAGCCCGGCCCCGTTCCACACCTTCGAAACACCGCCGACCGTCAAGTAATGGCAAGGGCGGGCCGCCAGCCGGCGGTCCGCCAACAATCGATGCAACGATGAGTGAGTTGGCAACCATGTCCCAAGCGAACAAACCGAACAATGTGAAGACCGGCCTGATCCTGGCCACCGTGGCACTGGTGTTTTTCGTGTCCGTGTTCGTCAAGCACATCTGGCTGAGCTGACATGGCCATGGACCGGGAAACCCGCGGCCTGAACCGGCAACTGCTGGGCAAGCTGCTCGTCATCGCCGTCATGATGTTCGGCTTCGGCTATGCGCTGGTGCCCGTCTACAAGCAGATCTGCGAAGCGCTGGGGATCAACGTGCTGACCCAGAAGGATGGCACGGTGGCGCTGGACAAGAACACCCAGGTCGACCTGAGCCGCACCGTCACCGTGGAATTCGACGGCAACGCCCAGGGCCCGTGGCGCTTCCGTCCCGTGGTGGCCAGCCTGAAGGTGCACCCGGGCGAACTGCAGACGGTGCTGTATGAAGTGGTCAACACCCAGCCCCGCACGGTGCAGGCGCAGGCCATTCCCAGCTATGCGCCGCAAAGCGCCATGCCGCACTTCAAGAAGGTGGAATGCTTCTGTTTCAAGCAGCAGACCCTGAAGGCGAACGAGGCGCGCCAGATGCCGGTGGTGTTCTTCATCGATCCGGCCCTGCCCAGGGATGTGAAGACGATCACGCTGTCGTACACGTTTTTTGAAATCGCCGGCCTGGACAAGACGGCCGCCAAGTGAACAAGGTAAGCGCCATGGATGAAGCAAAGAAACCGCAGCAGCAGGCCTCGTTCCTGTACTCGATGAAGGCGGTGTTCTGGTCGTTCTTCGGTTTGCGCCGCAAGAGCGATTTCGATGCCGATTCGGCCAAGTTGAATCCGGTGCACGTCATCATCGCCGGCCTGATCGGGGTAGCCCTGTTCATCACGTTGCTGATATCGATCGTTAAATTTGTCGTTTTAAAATAAAAGTAGCATTCTCGAATACAGTTGATTTAGGGAGATGAAGATGAGTTCACAAAACGCCTCGGCACCGTACTACTTCGTGCCTGGTCCATCCAAGTGGCCGCTGCTGGCCGGCCTGTCGCTGTTGCTGACCATGGTGGGCGCGTCCGCCTGGGTCAACGATGTCTCGTGGGGCCCGGCGCTCAACATGATCGGCCTGGTGGGCATTATCGCCGTGCTGTATTTCTGGTTCGGCGACGCCATCAGCGAATCGGAAAAAGGCCTGTACAGCCAGCGCATCGACCACTCGTACCGCTGGTCGATGAGCTGGTTCATCTTCTCGGAGGTGATGTTCTTCGGCGCCTTCTTCGGCGCCCTGTTCTATGCCCGCAGCATCTCCATGCCGTGGCTGGGCGACCTGGACCACAAGATCCTGTGGCCTGACTTTTCGGCGCACTGGGGCAACACGGGGCCGGCCGGCACCATCCAGGAATTCAAGACCATGGGGCCGTTCCCCATCCCGACCCTGAACACGGCGCTGCTGCTGACCTCGGGCCTGACGCTGACCATCTCGCACCACGCCCTGCGCGCCGGCCACCGCGCCAAGACCGCGTTCTGGCTGTTCGCCACCATCCTGCTGGGTGCGACCTTCATGGGCTTCCAGGCCTTCGAGTACATGCACGCGTACAGCGAACTGAACCTGAAGCTGACCTCGGGCATCTACGGTTCCACCTTCTTCATGCTGACCGGCTTCCACGGCTTCCACGTGACCATGGGCGCCATCATGCTGTCGGTGGTGCTGTACCGCGTGCTCAAGGGCCACTTCACGCCCGACCACCACTTCGCCTTCGAAGGCGCGGCCTGGTACTGGCACTTCGTGGACGTAGTCTGGCTGGGCCTGTACGTCGTCGTCTACTGGCTGTAAGAGAGCGCTATAATTCGCGGCAACCCAGCCGCGAAGCTGAAAAAGCCGCATGCGGGGAAGTCCCCGATGCGGCTTTTTTCGTAACAGAAGGGGGGCGTAGGGCGGCGGCCTAGCGGATGCCGGTGGGCTGGATGTAGCCGAGCTTGTAGCCAAGCAGTATCAGCAGGAACAGCGTGATCGACAGGCCCACCCGCATGGCCAGCGCCCGCACCGTGTTGTTGCTTTTACCTTTGTCGCGCATCAGGTAGAACAGGGCCGAGCCCAGGCTGCCGATAATCAGGATGAAGGCGATGGCAACGGCAATTTTCATGGCGTGGTAGGCAGGAAATAGAATTAAGGCACCCATTGTAATGCGTATCGCCTTCCGGTTTACACTTATCCCGTTCGTGGCCACCGTGCTGGTGGCGGCGCTCGGCATCGCCCTGGGCAATTGGCAGGAACGGCGCGCGGCCGAGAAGCTGGCGCTGCAGGCGCAGCTGGCCCAGGGGGCCGCGGCCGCGCCCCTGCAGCTCGATGGCCGGCCGCTGGCGCCGGCCGCCGTGGCATTTCGCCGGGTGCGGGTGCAGGGCCGCTTCGTGCAGGACTGGCCGCTGTACCTGGACAACCGCCCCTACCAGGGCCGGGCCGGTTTTTATGTGCTGATGCCGTTCCGGATCGCCGGCACGGCCAGCCATGTGCTGGTGGTGCGCGGCTGGCTGCCGCGCGACCCGGTCCAGCGCGACCGGCTGCCCGCCTATGCCACCCCGGCCGGCACCGTCACGCTGGACGGCGTGGCGCGCCTGAACGCGGGCCACGTGATGCAGCTGGGCGCCGCGCCCGCGCTGCGTCCGGGCGCCATCGTGCAGAACGCGGACGCGGCCCAGGTGGCGGCCGACAGCGGGCTGGCGCTGGCGCCGTTCATCGTCGAACAGACGGGCGCCGCCGGCCCGGACGACGCGGCCCTGGTGCGCGACTGGCCGGCGCCGGCGCTGGGCGTGGACAAACATCGCGGCTACGCCTTCCAGTGGTATGCACTGGCGGCGATGGCCATCATCTTCTTTGCATGGAATGGATACCGACGTGGAAAAGGCAGTGGACAAAGCAATGGACAAAGCAATGGACAATAAGGCAGGCCAGACCGACCCGGCCGCGCAGCGCACGGCGCGCGGGCGCTGGAAGCTGCTGGCCGTGCTGGCCGTGTGCGCGGCGCCCCTGGTGGCCTCCTACTTCACCTATTACGTCATCAAACCGAGCGGACGCACCAACTACGGCGACCTGATCGACCCGCGCCAGTATCCCATCCCCGCCATGGCCAGCACCACGCTGGACGGCAAGCCGGCCACGCTGGAGGACTACAAGGGCAAATGGATCATGCTCAAGGTGGGCCCGTCGGACTGCCAGCAGGATTGCCAGGACCAGCTGTTCGCCATGCGCCAGCTGCGCACCATGCAGGGCAAGGAGATGGAACGTATCGAGCGGGTCTGGCTCATCACCGACAACGCGCCGCTCGAGACCATGCTGCTGCGCGTGAACGACGGCACCCGCATGCTGCGCGCGCCGGCCGACGTGGTGGCCAGGTGGCTGCCGCCGGGCACGGACGGTCCCCTGGCCGACCACGTGTTCCTGATCGACCCGCTGGGCAACCTGATGATGCGCTTCCCGGCCCACGCCGTCTCGTCCGACATCGATAAAATGGCCAAGGTGAAGAAGGACCTGGCCAGGCTGCTCAAAGCTTCCGCCATAGGTTGAACCGCCATGCACGCCGCCACCTTGCCCCAAATGGCCATCACCGCGCTGCTGGTGGCCCTGCTGCCGCTGTCCATCGTCTGGACCTCATCCGACACCAGCAAGTACCGCAAGCTGGTGTGGGTGTGCGTGTTCCTGACGTTCGACCTGATCGTGTTCGGCGCCTTCACCCGTTTGACCGACTCCGGCCTGGGCTGCCCCGACTGGCCCGGCTGCTACGGCACGGCCAATCCCTTCCTGGCCCATGAACAGATACAGGCGGCCGAGGCCTTGCTGCCCACCGGCCCCGTGACGGTGGCCAAGGCCTGGATCGAAATGATCCACCGCTACCTGGCCATGGCGATCGGGGTGCTGATCGTGGCCATGGTGGTGCAATCGTGGCGCCACTGGCTGCGCGACCGCAGCCGCGCCGAATACGCGCCGGCCCTGCCCACGGCCCTGCTGCTGTTCGTCTGCCTGCAGGGCGCGTTCGGCGCCTGGACCGTCACCCTCAAGCTGCAGCCCGTCATCGTCACCACCCACCTGCTGCTGGGCATGGGCTTGCTGGCGCTGCTCACCTGGTATGGCGGACGCCAGGACCAGCTGATCGCGCCCGTCAAGATCGTGACCGGCTCGCCGCCGGCCATGCGCAACATCCGCCTGCTGGCCGCGCTGTCGGGCGTGCTGCTGCTGGTGCAGCTGGCCCTGGGCGGCTGGGTCAGCACCAACTATGCCACGCTGGCCTGCACCGACTTCCCCCTGTGTGGCGGCAAGCTGGTGCCGGAGATGGACTTCGCGCACGGCTACACGCTGTGGCGCGAACTGGGCAAGACGGCCGCCGGCCACTACCTGCCGTTTTCCGCGCTGACGGCCATCCACTGGGTGCACCGCAACTTCGCCTTGGTGGTGGCGCTGGCGGCCGGCTACACGGCCTGGCGGGCCTGGGGCCACACGGCCCTGCACCAGACGGCGCGCGCCATCGCCGTGGTGCTGGTGCTGCAGCTGTGCAGCGGCATCGCCACCATCTTCCTCCACTATCCGCTGGCCATCGCCGTACTGCACAACGCCGGGGCGGCGCTGCTGGTGCTGCTGCTGACCATGTTAAACTACCGGGCTAAGTTCCAATTCGAGATTGCGCAGAAGGCAGCCGCCAGCGCCGTATTCCCGCAAGCCACCGCTGCCAGACACCACTAATGACGACCCAGACCGCAACCCATAAATCCAGCAACCGTATCGCTCAATACTGGGCGCTGACCAAGCCCCGCGTCACCCAGCTGGCCGTGTTCTGCGCCGTGATCGGCATGTTCCTGGCCGCCGACGGCCTGCCCGACTGGCGCGTGGTGGTGGCCGCCACCTTCGGCATCTGGCTGCTGGCCGGCGCCGCGTTCGCCGTCAACTGCCTGGCCGAGCGCGAGATCGACGCACGCATGGCGCGCACGGCGCGCCGCCCCATGGCCACCGGTGAACTGAGCGTGACCCAGACCGTGCTGTTCTCGGCCATCATCGGCGGCGCCGGCATGTGGGTACTGTACGCGCTGGTCAATCCGCTGACCATGTGGCTGACCTTCGTCACCTTCGTCGGCTACGCCGTGATCTACACCATGGTACTCAAGCCGGCCACGCCGCAGAACATCGTCATCGGCGGCCTGTCCGGCGCCATGCCGCCGGCGCTGGGCTGGGCCGCCGTGGCCAACGACGTGCCGATGCAGGCCTGGCTGCTGGTATTGATCATCTTCGTCTGGACCCCGCCGCACTTCTGGGCGCTGGCCATGTACCGCCGCGACGACTACGCCAAGTCCGGCCTGCCCATGCTGCCCGTCACGCACGGCCTGCCGTTCACCCAGTTCCACGTGTGGCTGTATTCGATCGCGCTGGCCGCCACCACCTTGCTGCCGTTCGCCGTCCACATGAGCGGCTTGATCTACCTGGCCTGCGCCGTGGTGCTGAACGCCATCTTCCTGCGCCACGCCTGGAAGATCTACCGCCATTACACCGACCTGGTGGCCCGCAAGGCCTTCACCTGGTCCATCATCTACCTGTCGCTGCTGTTCGCCGCGCTGCTGGTGGACCACTACATCAAGCTGTAATTGAAGCTCCAATCACACACCATGAAAAAACTGTTAGCCCTGTTGACACTGGCCGTGCTGGCGGCCGGTCCCCTGGCCGGTTGCGGCGAAAAGCCGGCCCTGCCCAAGGTGGAATTCAAGAACACCGACCTGACCGGCCTCGATTACGCGCGCGACTTTTCCCTGACCGACCACACGGGCAAGCCCCGCAAGCTGGCCGACTTCAAGGGCAAGGCCGTGGTGATGTTCTTCGGCTATACCCAGTGCCCGGACGTGTGCCCGACCACGATGGCTGAAATGGAGAGCGTGATGCAGGCGCTCGGCCCCCTGTCGGACCAGGTGCAGGTGCTGTTCGTCACCGTCGATCCCGAGCGTGACACCCAGGCCCTGCTGGCCCAGTACGTGCCGGCGTTCGACAAGCGCTTCATCGGCCTGTACGGCACGCCGGAACAGACGGCCGCCGTGGCCAAGGAATTCAAGGTGTTCTACGCCAAAGTACCGGGCAAGACCAAGGACAGCTACACGGTCGACCATACGGCCGGCAGCTACGTGTTCGACAAGAGCGGCAAGCTGCGCCTGTTCGTGCGCCATGGCCTCGGTCCCGAACCGATCGTGCATGACCTCAAGCTGCTGCTGAACTGAGCCTGACATTGGGGGCGCCGCGGCGCCGCCCATCGTTCAATTAACCGGGGCTTGCATGGAGCAGCGCTTCCAACCCTACACCCGCCTGGCGGCCATCGTGCTGCTGATCCTGGGCTGCCTGATCGTGTTGCGGCCCTTCCTGGCCGCCATCCTGTTCGCGGCCGCCATCGCCATCTCCAGCTGGCCCCTGTACCTGCGCCTGCTGCACCGCATGCACCAGCGCCGCACGCTGGCCGCCGCCCTGATGACCGTCTCGCTCACGCTGGTGATCCTGGTGCCGCTGGCACTGGTGGCCTGGAGCGTGGCCGACAACGCGGCCAGCTATTTCGACCAGGTGCGCGCCGCCATCGACGACGGCACCATCGTCCCGCCCGCGTGGCTCAAGCAGCTGCCGCTGGTGGGCGAGCAGGCCGACGCCTATTTGCGCAAGCTGGTGGCCAGCCGCGAGGAACTGATTGCGCTGGCCCAGCGCCTGCTGGAACCGGCGCGCCGGCTGCTGCTGGGCGGCAGCCTGGTGCTGGGGCGGGGCGTGGCCCAGGTCAGCCTGGCCGTCTTCGTCTGCTTCTTCCTGTACCGCGACGGCCACGCCATCGTGGCCATGGTCCGCAGCGGCATGGAAAAACTGATCGGCGCGCAGGGCGCGGCCGTGGCCGATACCGTGGGCCGCACCGTGCGGGGCGTGATGTACGGCCTGCTGGGCACCGCCTTGGCGCAGGCCGGGGTGGCCGCCATCGGCCTGGCGCTGGCCGGGGTGCCGGCCGTGGCGCTGCTGTCGATCGCCACCTTCTTGCTGTCGCTGATCCCCGTGGGGCCGCCGCTGATCTGGGGCGGGGCCGCCATCTGGCTGTTCAACGAGGGCCATACGGGATGGGGCGTGTTCATGCTGGTGTGGGGATTTTTCGCCATCAGCGGCGTGGACAACGTGGTCAAGCCCATGCTCATCAGCCGCGGCAGCAGCCTGCCGTTCATCCTGGTGCTGCTCGGCGTGATGGGCGGCGTGCTGGCGTTCGGCTTCGTCGGCCTGTTCATCGGGCCCACGCTGCTGGCCGTGGCCCTGGGGCTGTTGCGGCACTGGGGAGCGGCGGGGCAGGAAGACGGCGCCGCTTGAGGCGTGTGCCGCACCCATCCCATGGTTGCGATGTGCGGGCTTGGCAGGCTATGATAAGTTGATTGAAACTTAACATACACTGAGCAACATGGATATCACCTTTGGCACTGAATTGCCGCCCGCACCATCGTTCAAGCATCTCTACGACACGACCGGTTGGGGACCGCTTGAGCGCGACGCGGCGTTTTATGCGGACGCGCTGCGCGGCTCGTGGGCGTGTGTTGCGGCCTATGACGGCGACCAGCTGGTGGCATTCACCCGCGCGATTTCAGACGGCCGCCTGCATGCCTTCATCACCGAGATGATCGTGGCCCCGGCCTACCAGGGGCGCCGGATTGGTGAGCAGCTGCTCGCGCAACTTGTGGCGCGCTGCCATGCGGCCGGCGTGCGCGACATTCAGCTCTTTTGCGCGAAGGGCAAGTCGGACTTCTATCTGAAGTGCGGATTTTCCAGGCGCCCGGACGATGCGCCGGGCATGCAATACACGGGTCACGCCACCTGATGATAGGCGCCGGCGCCTGCAGCCATCGCCGATTCGTTCTGACCTGGCCAGGCGCGGCCAGACTTGTCGGGAGAAATACAGGGAGGCAGCAGGTTGCCATTTTTGATCTGAAAACAAAGGAGCATCGCTATGCGTCGGGAATTTTTTAGTGTGAAGTTATGGACGGCGATCTTTGCGATCGCATTGAATTGCGCGCTGCCGGCACGGGCCGAGGAGCCCGCGGCGGTATTGGCGCCGGCGCAGCAATCCGAATTGGCCAGCAAGCTGGTGGCAGGTTCCCCGTGGCGCTTTGAAACGAAGTACGAAGACACGCTCTTCACGTTCCGCCTGACCGACGAGGGGAAATTGCAGCGCCAGTCCTCGCACAACCAGAGCTGGACCGACTTGCCGGTGACGGACCAGCGCGCATCCTACCGTACCCAGAACGGTTATACGGTCACGTTCATGCTGGATGCGGCTGGCAACCCGGTGGCGTACCACTCCAAGCACACGGCGACGTTCAAGTCCGTCAAATAGCGAGCGTCCTCAAAACGTGACGATGAAGCGCGCGCCGCTGCCGACCGATTTCGCGTAGCGCACGGTGCCGCCATTGCGGTGCACCAGTTGCCGCACCATGGACAGGCCGATGCCGCTGCCTTTGCTCTTGGTCGAGAAGAAGGGCGTAAAAATGTCGGCTGCCAGCTGGTCCGGCACGCCCGGACCGTTGTCGCACACCTCCACGCGTAACCGTCCGCCGCGTACCAGCCTGGCGCTGACACGTACTTCCGGCGTCGCCGGGCCAGCGCATGCTTCGGCCGCGTTCTGGATCAGGTTGACCAAGGCCTGTTCCAGTTGACCCGGGTCGGCTATCAACTCGAGCGATTCCGGCTCCACGGTGAACAGTGCGCGGCCACCGCGTACCTGCCAGGCCGGCGCCATCAGGGCCGACAGGCGCGCGAACAGGGGGGTGATGGCGACCCGTTGCGGCCGGGCCTCCGGCACGCTGGCCAGCGCGCGATAACCGCTGGCGAAATGGGTCAGGCTGTCAGCGCGCCGGCTGATGGCGTCGAGCGCGATATCGAGATCGGCGGCGATATCGGCGGGCAGGCCGGCGCCCGCTCCGGCCAGCAGGTCGCGCGCCGTGTGCGACAGCGACGCCACCGGCGTGAGCGAGTTCATGATCTCATGCGTGAGCACGTGCACCAGTTTCTGCCAGGCCTGCATGGCCTCGGCTTCCAGCTCGTTCTCAAGCGGCAACAGCGCCACCAGTCGTTGTGGCAGGCCGTCGACCGTCATGTCGCTGACGATGGCCAGCGCGCGCTCGCTGCCCAGCTCCGTATCGAACGCGATCACGCTGCGCTGGCCGGTGGCCAGTCCGGCCAGCGTGCGCTGCAGCTGGTCCGTCCGGGTGGCGCGGCCGGGGGCGAGCAGGCGGCGCGCATTGGCGTTGACGGGTTCGAAGCTGGCCGTCGACCGCATATCGCCGATGGCGAACATGGCGACGGGCGCGAATTCAAGCCGGGTTTCCAGGGCCAGCGCACGGGCGGCCAGCTGTGCCTGATCGCCCGGTGCGCCCGGCGGCAATTCAGGCGCTGGCGCGGCCGCCGCGGGCAGTGCGGCCAGGGCGCGCCAGATCAGGGCGATGGCCAGCAGCGCGCCCCATCCGCTGGCGACTGCAGCGAGCGAAACCGCGGTCGCCGCGCCCTGATAGCTGGCGCCCCCGCCGAATGCGGCGACGGCGAGCAGGGTGGCACCGGCCGCCAGCGTACGCCGCGGGTGCCGGTCAAAGCCCATGGCGCTCGAGTTTGCGGTACAGCGCGGCGCGGCTCACGCCCAGCACCCTGGCCGTGCGGCTGATATTGCCCTGTTGCTGCGCCAGCGCGGCGGCGATGGCGTCGCGTTCGAGCGCATCGAGCCTGGGCACTTCGGCCATTGCGGTGGCCGGCACGGGCGCCGGCGCCGGTGCGGTGGGCGCGGCGCCGTCGTGCAGACCGAAGTCGGCCAGCTGGTAAGCGCCATGCTGTGCCAGGATCACGGCCCGCTCGCAGGCGTGCCGCAGCGCGCGGACATTGCCGGGCCAGGCGTGGCGGCACAGGGCATCGAACGCCGCCGGCGCCACGTCGGCGTCGGGCTTGCCATACTGGCGCCGGTAGTGGGCCAGATAGTGCGCCAGCAACATGGGGATGTCGTCCCGGCGCGTGCGCAGCGGCGGCACGCGGATGACGATGGTATTTAAGCGGAACAGCAAGTCCGGCCGGAAGGCGCGGGCGTCGTAGAGCGTCGCTTCGTCGACATTGGTGGCGCTGACGATGCGCACATCGATCGCCTGCGGGCGGTCCGCGCCCAGCGGCGTGACTTCGCGCCGTTCCAGGGCGGTCAGCAGCTTGGCTTGGGCGGCCAACGGCAGATTGCCTATTTCATCGAGCAGTAGCGTGCCGCCGGACGCGGCCTGGAAGCGGCCCGCGCGGTCGCTGCGCGCATCGGTGAACGATCCCTTGCGGTGGCCGAACAATTCACTTTCCAGGGTTGCCTCCGGCAGGCTGCCCATGTCGACGGCGAGGAACTGTTGCGCGGCCCGGCGCGAAGCTTGATGGATGGCGCGCGCCACCAGCTCCTTGCCCACCCCGTTTTCCCCCAACACCATCACGTTCGCTTCGGTCGGTCCCACGTTGGCGATAAAGGCGCGCAGTTCGCGCATGGCCGGGGCGTCGCCCATCAGCGCTCCGGCACCCGGGCCGGTGCCGGCCGGCGCCGCCGCGCCACGCCGTGCCAGCGCGCCGTCGACGGCCGCGGCCAGGCGGGCGTTGTCCCATGGCTTGGTGATGAAGTCGCACGCGCCCCGCTTCATGGCCTCCACCGCCAGCCCGACGTCGGCGTAGGCCGTCATGGCGATCACCGCCGGCGGCCGGGGCAGGGCCTGCAACCGGTCCAGCGCTGCCAGGCCCTCGGCGCCATCGGTGCGGCCGGGAGCGAAATTGAAGTCGAGCAGCACCAGATCCGGCACGCCTTGCTCCAGCTGGCGCGCCAGCAGCCGCGGGTGGGCCAGCGTGCTGACCTGGGCGGCGCAGCGTCGCAGCAGCAGCCGCGCCGCGCAGGCGACGTCGGCATCGTCGTCGAGGATCAGGATCTGTGCTGGGCTGGCGGTCATGGGCTGGGCCGGGGAAATGGTGGGCCGATTCTAGCAGCACGTTCGCGCCCGCGTCCATCGCGCCGGGGCTGCCACGGGCAACTGTCCGGAAACGCACACCTGGCTTGTCCGCATCCGGACAGGCATGGCGCCGTGGGGCGCCGGCGCGGCGCGGTGGCGGCAGGAATTGGCATGGCATGGAAGTTGCGACTTGTCCTGACATGAGCAAATTTCCCCCTGATGCGGTCCTGGCGATGCCGCCACCGGCCGCCGCCACGGACCGGCGTCCCACCGGCGCCGCCATGGACCAGCCCTTGCCGCCGCGGCGCGCCAGGCGCCTGGCCATAGGCAGCGTGCTGCTGGCGCTGGCGGCGGGCAGCACGGCCCTGTGGCAGTTGGCACCGCGCGGGCTGCAGGTGCCGCTCGCGCAGGCGCGCTTCGCGGTGGTTGAGCAGGGCGTGTTCCGCGACGAGCTGGCGCTGCGCGCGACGGCAGCGCCGCTGCGCACCGTCATGCTCGACGCGGTGGAGTCGGGCCGGGTGGAAGAAGTGCTGGCGCGTGATGGCGCGTCCGTGCGGCAGGGCGAGCTGCTGTTTCGCCTGTCCAATCCGCAGCGCCGCCTGGAGCTGCTGGCGCGCGAGGCCGAACATGCGCAGCAAATTTCGAACCTGACCAATCTGCGGGTGGCGGCCGAGGCGAGCCGCGCGGCACGCCAGCGGCGCGGCGCCGAGCTCGCCTACGCGCTGACGGTGGCCGAGAAGCAGCATGGCCGCGATCTGGCGCTGGCGCGCCAAGGCTACCTCTCCAGCGCGGCGCTGGAGGACGCCAGCGACCGGCTGGCGCAGCAGCGCGCCTTGCTCGACGCCGAAGTGGCCGGCAATGCGACGCAAACGGCGATCGAGCGCGATGCCTTGCGCCAGATGGAGCTGGCGATCGCCCGGCTGGAGGCGGGCCTGCAGCTGGTGCATGCGACGCTGGACGGCTTGGCCGTGCGCGCACCCGCGCCCGGGCGCCTGACCGATTTCCATTTACAGCTGGGCGAAACGGTCCGGCCGGACCAGCATCTGGGCCGTATCGACGACGTGGCGCGCTTCAAGCTGTCGGCCCAGGCCGACGAATACTACCTGGCCCGGTTGGCGCCAGGCCATCCGGGCGTGGCGACTATCGCCGGTCATGGCTATGCGGTGACGGTCAGCCGCATCACCCCGCAGATCAACGATGGCCGCTTTACGCTGGAGCTGACCTTCGACCGGCAACAGCCGCCGGCCATCAGCCCGGGCCAGAGCGCAGAAGTGTCGGTCGCGCTGGGCGGATCGCGGCCCGCCCTGCTGCTGCCCAACGATGCCTTCATCAACGACACGGGCGGGGCCTGGGTGTACGTGCTCGATGGCCGGCGCATGCTGGCCGCGCGGCGCGCCATCCGCACCGGTCGCCGCTCGCCCGGCCAGCTCGAAGTGCTGGCGGGCCTGGCCGCCGGCGAGCGGGTGCTGGTGTCGTCCTACGCCGCCTATGGCGCCGCACCGGTTTTGCAATTCAATCGATAACTGTTCAACGATACCCCCGGAGATGACACAATCATGCATACAATCCCCACCCTTCACGAGAAGCACGGCATGCTCAAGCTTTCCAATATCAGCAAGACCTATCAGGGCGGCCAGGTGCGCACCACGGCGCTCGACCGCATCGAGCTGGACATCGAGGCCGGGGAATATGTGGCCATCACGGGCCCGTCCGGCTGCGGCAAGTCGACGCTGCTGGCCATGCTCGGCCTGCTCGACACGCCCGATAGCGGCGAGTACTGGTTCGAGGGCCGCAACGTGGCCGGCTGGAGCGAAGCACAATTGAACCGCCTGCGGCGCGGCCGCATCGGTTTCATTTTCCAGAGTTTCAACCTGATCGAACAGCTGTCGGTGGCCGAGAACGTGGAACTGGCGCTGGAATACCTGGACGTGCCGGCGCGCGAGCGGCGCGCACGGGTGGCGGCCATGCTCGAGCAGCTGGGCGTGGCGCACCGCGCCCGACACCGGCCCTCGCAGCTGTCGGGCGGGCAGCAGCAGCGGGTGGCGATTGCGCGCGCCCTGGTGGCCCGTCCCGCGCTGCTGCTGGCTGACGAGCCGACCGGCAATCTCGACTCGGCGCACGGCGATGAGGTGATGCGCCTGCTGCGTCAGATCAACGGCGAGGGCACCACCGTCATCATGGTCACGCACTCGCCGTCCCATGCGGCGCAGGCGTCGCGCACGCTGCGCCTGCTCGATGGGCGTATCCTGGTCGATGCCTTGCAAGCGGCGTGAGGCGGACGCAGATGAAACTTCGCGATTTCCGTCTCGGCTGGCGCGCGCTGGCGCAGGAACCGGCCTACTCGCTGGTCGTCATCGGCGGCCTGGCCATGGCCCTGGCGGCCGCCTTGCTGCTGTTGGGCTTGGTGCGCTACTCGTGGCAATACAACCGGCAGGTGCCCGACCTCGGCCAGGTCTATGTGGTCAAGCAGCGCTACAACGTCGACCCCAAGGCGCCGTGGTTCGACCAGGCGCCAATCATGCTGCGCGCGGTGGCGGCAGGCGCGCCGGGCGTGGCCGAGGCCACGGCGTGGCTGCCTTCGCGGCCGGAAAGCCAGGGGCTCACGGTCGGCATCGACGGCCAGCTGCACCGGCTGCACGGCCTGACGGTGCTGCCGGGATTCGCCGCCATGCTGGGCGTGCGCACGCTGCAGGGCGACCTGGCGGCGACGCTGGTGCAGCCGGGCGGGCTGGCCGTCACGCAGGAGACGGCGCTGCGCCTGTTCGGCACCACGCACGCGCTGGGGCGGACCATGCGGGCCGAGGGCAATCTGTTGCGGGTCGGCGCCGTGCTGGAGTCCCCGCCCGCCAATACCACCATCCCGTTTGAAGCCCTGAACGGGGTCAATTCGGTGCTGGCCAGGGAGGTGCGCGACGAACTGCTCACCGGGCGGCAGGGATGGTGGGGCAAGCTGCTGATACGGGTCCGGCCGGGCGCCTCGCCACAGGCCATCACGGCGGCGCTGCAGCAGGCGGCCGACACCAGCCCCAGGCTGCTCGATCAGCCGCCGGAAGTCAAACAGCGGCTGGGGGCGCGCAAGGTGATGGAGATCGTGCTGGCGCCATTGGCCGACGCTTATTTCGACCGCGACGTGGCGCGCAACAATATCGCGGCGTCCGGCGCGCGCGCCAATCCGGCGCTGGTGGCCGGACTGGGCGTGATCGCGTTGCTGATCGTGGCGCTGGCGGCCGTCAATTACGTCAACCTGGCCGTGGTGCGCGTGCTGCGGCGCCGGCGTGAAGTGGCCATACGCAAGGTGCTGGGCGCGGGCGTGCGCCAGATTGTGCTGCAACTGCTGGCCGAATCGTTGCTGGTGGCGCTGCTGGCGACGGCGCTCGGGCTGCTGCTGGCCTGGCTCGCGCTGCCCCTGTTTGCCCAGCTGGTCGACCGCAAGCTCGACGCCTTGCTGGCGCCGGAAAACTTCGGCGCCGCGCTCGCGCTGGGGCTGCTGCTGGCCGGGCTGACGGCGGCCTACCCCGCGTGGATCGCCGTCCGTGTGCATCCCGGGCAGGCGCTGGCCGGGCGCGACGGCAGCGAGTCGGCCCGCGGCACGCAGTGGCGGCGGGCGATGAGCGTGCTGCAAATGGCCACCGCCATGGGCTTTGCCAGCGTCACCCTGGCCATCGCCTGGCAGACCGGCTTTGCCATGCGCGCCGCGCCGGGATTCGATCCCGCGCCCATCCTCATCGTCGACTTGCCGGAAACGGTCAGGGACAGCGTGCCGGCGCAGGGGTTCGTCGCCGCGCTTGGCGCGCAGCCCGGTGTGGCCGGCATCGCCATCTCGGAGGACGCGGTCGGCCGCAAGGATTTTTCATGGTTCCGCGACCTGAAGCGTCCCGGCGGCACCAGCGCACCGGTCGAAATGAAGTCGGTCAGCGCCAATTTCTTCCAGCAGTACCGCGTCGGGCCGGTAGCGGGGCGCTTGTTCGACCCGCGCCTGGACCGGGAGGATGCGCCCGAGCCGCTGGTGCTGAACGCCATCGCGGCCCGGGAGCTCGGCTTTGCCAGCCCGGCCGCGGCAGTCGGGCAGACCCTGTTGTTTACCGGTTTCGACGGCAAGGTCATCCCCAAGCGGGTGGTGGGAATCGCGCCGGAACTGCGCTTCCAGTCGCTGCGCGAAATGCCGCGCGCCGTGGGCTATGAGTTGTGGAGCGCCGGCGCCACGCTCAGCGTTCGGGCCGGCCAGGCGCCGGCGGCGCTGGCGCCGCTGGAATTGGCGGTGCGCAGGCTGTGGCCGAAGTACTTCCCCAATGCGATCGTCAAGACGCGGCCGGCCGCCGCCATCCTCGCCCTCAATTATGCCGACGATGCGCGCATGGCCAAGTTGCTGGCCGCGGCCACCGGCATCGCGTTGACGATCGCCGCCTTCGGCACCTATGTGCAGTCCGCCCATACAGTGCAGCGCCGCGCCAGGGAAATCGTCATGCGCAAGCTGCATGGCGCCAGCCGTGCCGCCATCGGCCTGCTGGTGCTGCGGGAAGTGGGTGCCCTGACGGCGGTGGCGGCCGTGATCGGACTGCCGCTGGCGGCCCTTGCCATCGAGCGCTATCTGGCCGGCTACGTCGAGCGGGCGCCCATCGGCTGCTGGACGATGCTGCTGGCGCTGGCGTGCACGCTGGCGATTACCGGCATGGCCGTGGCGCGCCACGCATGGATGGCGATGCGCATGCGCCCGGCCGAGGCGTTGCGGCTGTAGCGTCGTGGCCGGCATTGGGGCCATGGCGGACCATCCTGCCGCACGCTGGCGGCGGCCAAGGCGGTGGCGCCGGCAGGGGCGCGCTGGCATTGCCGGCGGCGATCCATACCGGCTCGCGGGGAGGGGCGGGCCCGCGCCCGGCGGCCATTTAATGCGCCGCGTGGCGGCGGAAGCGTCTATACTCGTGCTATGTCAAACCGTGGCGGAGGGTGCGATGAAAGGGGTAGTCTTCACCGAATTCATGGAGCTGGTCGAATCGCGCATGGGGCTAGAGATGCTCGACCGTATCATCACGGAAGCGGCCCTGCCCAACGACGGCGCCTACACCTCGGTCGGCACTTACGACCACGCCGAGCTGGTGCGGCTGGTGGGGGCGCTGTCGCACGCCACCGGCATGAGCGTGCCGGCCCTGATCCACATGTTCGGCGAACATCTGTTCGAACGCTTCGCCCAGGGCTATCCCGCGCTGTTCGCCGAGGCCCACAATAGCTTCGACTTCCTGTGCCGGATCGACAATGTGATCCACGTCGAGGTGCGCAAGCTCTATCCGGACGCCGAGCTGCCCAAGCTGGCTTGCGCCCGCACGGCCGACCATGAGCTGGAGGTGCTCTACAGTTCCCCGCGCGGCTTCGGCGACCTGGCCGAAGGCTTGATCGCCGGCTGCATCCGCCACTTCGGCGAGCCGATCCGCTTCACCCGCACCGACCTGGCGCCGGAAGGCGGCATGCACCGGGTCCGCTTCCACCTGGTGCGCGATCCCGGTTGACGCCATGACGCCCGACGCCGCCGGCAGTGTCGCCTCGCGCAGCCTGTTGCGGGAGCGCAACGCGCGCAAGGAGGCCGAGTCGCTGCTGGAACAGAAGAGCCGCGAGCTGTACGACATCAACCTCGACCTGCGCGCGCTCAACGCCCGCATCGAGGAGAGCGAGGTGCGCTACCGCACCCTGGTGGAACTGATGCCGGACCCGATCTGGATCCACCGCGCCGGCCAGCTGGTCTACCTCAATCCGGCCGCCCTGCGCCTGTTCGGCGCCGATGCACCGGCCCGGTTGCTGGGCACCCCGGCCGCCGCCAGGGTGCCGCCCGAGTGGCGGCGCCAGCTGGCCGAGGGCACCTACCACGACATCGCGGCGGCCCAGGCCCAACCCCGCTGCGCGCTGCGGCTGGCGCGCCTGGACGGCACGCTGGTGGACGTCGAATACTTCGGCTGCGCCATCCGCTACCAGCAGGACGACGCCGTCATGTGCGTGGCGCACGACATCACGGAACGGCTGCTGCATGAAAAGGCGATCGAGCACCAGGCCACCCACGACCTGCTCACCGGCTTGCCGAACCGGGCCGTGTTCCTGGACCGGCTGCAGCATGCGATCCGGCGCGCCGAGCGCCACCAGGGCCGGCTGGCCGTGATGTTCGTCGACCTCGACAAGTTCAAGCAAGTGAACGACGTGCTGGGCCACGGCGCCGGCGACGAGCTGCTGCGCCAGGTGGCCGCCATCCTGCGCCAGTGCGTGCGCGAGCTCGACACGGTGGCGCGCCTGGGCGGGGATGAATTCGTGCTGCTGCTCGACTATCCGCTGGGCCAGGCCACCCCGGCCACGGTGGCCGAACGGATAGGCGCGCGGCTGGGCCGGCCCGTGCTGCTGAACGGCCAGCAGCACGTGGTCACGGGCAGCATCGGCATCAGCGTTTATCCGGACGATGGCACCCGGCCCGAAGCCCTGCTCAGTCAGGCCGACATCGCCATGTACCGCGCCAAGGAGAGCGGGCGCAACGGCTTCCAGTTCTTCACCCGCGAAATGCAGCGCCAGCTCGATGCCCGGGTGGTGCTCGAGCAGGGCTTGCGGCGCGCGCTGGAACGCGACGAGTTCGTGCTGCACTACCAGCCCCAGCTCGACCTCGGTAGCGGGCGCATCGTCGGCATCGAGGCGCTGCTGCGCTGGCAGTCGCCGGAGCTGGGGCTGGTGCCGCCCCTGCAGTTCATTCCCGTCGCCGAGGAGAGCAACCTGATCCTGTCGATCGGGCGCTGGGTGATGGAACGCGCCTGCGCCACCCTGCGCGACTGGCTGCGGGACGGCCTGGCCGTGGTGCCCATGGCGCTCAACGTGGCGGCCACCCAGTTCGCGCACCAGGACCTGGAACAGTTGCTGACGGAGATGCTGGCGCGTTACGGCCTGGCGCCGCAACTGCTGGAGCTGGAGCTGACCGAGAGCCTGTCGATGGACAATCCCGAACAGTCGATCATGCGCATGCAGCGGCTCAAGCAGATCGGCATCGCCATGTCGATCGACGACTTCGGCACCGGCTATTCCAATCTGAGCTATCTGAAGCGCTTCCCCATCGACAAGCTCAAGATCGACCAGTCGTTTACCCGCGGCCTGACCTGCAACCCGGAAGACCATGCCATCGTGACGGCCGTGATACGGCTGGCGCACAGCCTGGGCTTGCGCGCCATCGCCGAAGGGGTGGAGACGCAGGGGCAGCTGCGCCTGCTCAAACTGCTGGGGTGCGACGAAATCCAGGGCTATTACTACAGCCGGCCGTTGGCGGCCGAGGGCATGGCGGCGCTGCTGCGCGGCGTGCCGGGGCTGGACCTGGCGCCGCTGACGGGCGGTGGCGGGCCGCGCACCGTGCTGTTGCTGCATCCCGAGCCGGCCGTGCTGCGCGAGTTCGAACGGTTGCTGGCCGCCCATCCTTACCGCCTGCTGACGGCGCGCCGGGCCGACGAAGCCTATGAATTGCTGGCCCGGGAGGAGGTGGGCGCGGTGATCTCGGCGCCGGCGCCGGACGGCGCCCATGGCATGGACTTTTTCGAGCGGGTCAGACGCATCTACCCGGGCGCGGTGCGGCTGGCGCTGGGCGATGGCCACACCGGGCCGCACGATGCCACGCACCACGGTGGCGCCGGGCCGGCGCGCCACGCGCATGTGCTGGAGGCGCTGACCCGGGCCTTCGCCGCGCCCGTTCTCTAGGCTCAGTCCTGCTCGTCCACGTCCTGCGCGCCCGGCTTGGGGATCACTTTCACCAGCAGGATGCGCGGTCCCGTCATCTTCCTGGCGACGATGTCGAAATGGCGGAAGCTGATGCGCTGGCCCTGTTTGGGGATGTCGCCCAGCTTGAGCATCAGCAGGCCGCCCACCGATTCCACCTCGTCCAGCCCCAGTTCCTCGTTCTCGATGTCGATCCCCAGCGCCCGCTCCAGCGAGAAGATGGGCAGGCTGGCCTTGCCCACCAGCGTGCCGTCGGGCTGCTTGAGCCAGTCGTTTTCGTTGAGGCGGAATTCATCGTGGATTTCGCCCACCATGGCGCCCAGCAGGTTGTCGAGCGTGATGAAGCCCAGCGGCCGCTTGCCCTTCTCGCCGATCAGGGCGAAGTGGGGCGCGCCGTCGCGGAAGCGGCGGAACTGCTCCAGCGCCGCAGTGCGGGCGGAAATGGTCTCCACCGGCCGCAGCAGCGGCGCCAGCGCCGTCAAGGGCTGGCCCGATTGCTGGGCGAAGAACAGGTCTTTCAGGTGGATCAGGCCCAGCACCGTTTCGCCGTCCGCGTCGTAATACGGATAGCGGCTGAAGCGGTTGCGGCGCATGGTTTGCAGGTTCTCTTCCAGCGGCAGGTCGGCCCGCAGGGCGATCACTTCGTTGATGGGCCGCATCAGGTCCGACACCGACAGCGCGCTGAAGTCCAGCGAGTGGGCCAGGATGTTGCGCTCGTCCTTGCTGTACTTCTGGCCCGGCTGGTTGCTGCGCAGGATAAGCTTGAGTTCATCGACGGAATAATGGGTGTCGTGGCCGCCCTTGCCGGACAGGCCGGCCAGCCCCAGCACCATGCCGGCGCTGGCGTTGAGCAGCCAGATGGCCGGGTACATGGTCCAGTAGAAGCCATACAGGGGCAGGGCGCTCCACAGGCCGATCGCTTCGGGCATGCGGATCGCCAGCGACTTGGGTGCCAGTTCGCCCACCACGATGTGCAGGAAGGAGATGATGCTGAACGCGAGCGCGA
>JAZJZQ010000468.1:0-7532 GCA_040389625.1 Pseudomonadota bacterium
GCGTGGCCCTGAGCTTCTACGACTGGTATTGCGACCTGCCGCCAAGCAGCCCGCAAGTGTGGGGCGAGCAGACCGACGTGCCCGAATCGGCCGACTGGTACAACTCCACCTACCTGATGGTGTGGGGCTCGAACGTGCCCATGACCCGTACCCCGGACGCCCACTTCTACACGGAAGTGCGCTACAAGGGCACCAAGACGGTGGCCGTGTCGTCCGACTTCGGCGAGATGGCCAAGTTCGGCGACATCTGGCTGGCCCCCAAGCAGGGCACGGACGCGGCGCTGGCCATGGCCATGGGCCACGTGATCCTGAAGGAATTCCATACCGACGGCCAGTCCCAGTACTTCAAGGACTACGCCAAGCAGTACACCGACTTCCCCATGCTGGTGCTGCTCAAGGAGCAGAACGGCACCCTGGCGCCTGAATACTTCCTGCGCGCCTCGCACCTGGCCAACAACCTCAACGAAACCAACAATCCGGACTGGAAGACGCTCGTCATCGACGACGCCAGCGGCGAGATCGTGGCGCCGGGCGGCTCCATCGGCTTCCGCTGGGGCGAATCGGGCAAGTGGAACCTGGAGATGAAGCAGGGCGGCAACGGCCAGCCCGTCGATCCGCGCCTGTCCCTGATCGGCTGCGCCGATGAAGTGGCCAGCGTGGGCTTCGCCTACTTCGGCGGCAAGGACGCCAGCGACCTCCTGATGCGCAACGTACCGGTCAAGCGCATCACACTGGCCGACGGCAGCAGCGCCCTGGTGGCCACCGTGTTCGACCTGACATTGGCCAACTACGGCATCGACCGCGGCCTGGGCGGCGGCAACGTCGCCACCAGCTACGAGGACGACGTGCCTTACACCCCGCAGTGGCAGGTCAAGCACACGGGCGTGAAGGCGGCCGACGTGATCACCGTGGCGCGCCAGTTCGCCCAGAACGCGGACCAGACCCGCGGCAAGAGCATGGTCATCGTGGGCGCTGCGCTGAACCACTGGTATCACATGGACATGACCTACCGCGGCATCATCAACATGCTGATGATGTGCGGCTGCGTGGGCCAGTCCGGCGGCGGCTGGGCACACTACGTGGGCCAGGAAAAGCTGCGGCCGCAGACCGGCTGGACCCCGCTGGCATTCGCCCAGGACTGGAACCGTCCGATGCGCCAGATGAACGGCACCTCGTTCTTCTACGCCCACACCAGCCAGTGGCGCCACGAGAAGCTGCACACCGAGGAGATTTCCTCGCCGACGGCCGGCGCCGACGTGGCTCCGATGACGCTGTTGGACTACAACGCCAAGGCCGAGCGCATGGGCTGGCTGCCGTCCGCACCGCAGCTGGAAACCAACCCGCTGGAAGTGGCGCGCGCCGCAGCAGCAGCAGGCCAGGACCCGGCCGCCTACGCCGTGCAGCAGATCAAGGACGGCAAGCTGAACTTCTCGTGCGACGACCCTGACAATCCGGCCAACTTCCCGCGCAATATGTTCGTGTGGCGTTCCAACATCCTGGGCAGCTCCGGCAAGGGCCACGAGTACTTCCTCAAGTACCTGCTGGGCACCCAGAACGCGCTGATGAGCGACGAGGATAATTGCATCAAGCCGCGCGACGTCAAGGTGCGTCCGGCCGCCGAAGGCAAGCTCGATCTGCTGGTGGTACTGGACTTCCGCATGTCCACCACCTGCCTGTACGGCGACATCGTGCTGCCGACGGCCACCTGGTACGAGAAGGACGACATGAACACGTCCGACATGCACCCCTTCATCCACCCGCTGTCGGAAGCCGTGCAGCCGTTGTGGCAAGCGAAGTCGGACTGGGAAATCTACAAGGGCCTGGCCAAGAAGTTCTCGGAAATCGGCGGCGCCTACCTGGGCACCCAGAAGGACCTGGTACTGACCCCGCTGCTGCACGACACCCCGGGCGAACTGGGCCAGCCGTTCGATCCGAAAGACTGGCGCGCCGGCGAGTGCGAGCCGATTCCCGGCAAGACCATGCCGAGCATGACCGTCATCGAGCGCGACTACACCCAGATCTACAAGAAGTTCACCTCCATCGGCCCGCTGCTGGAGTCGATCGGCAACGGCGGCAAGGGCATCAGCTGGAAGACCGGCCACGAGGTGGACGTGCTGCGCGGCGTGAACCGCACCGTGCTGGAAGAGGGTATTTCGCAGGGCCAGCCACGGCTGGAGACGGCCATCGACGCGGCCGAGATGATCCTGTCGCTGGCGCCGGAAACCAACGGCCACGTAGCCGTCAAGGCCTGGGATGCGCTGTCCAAGATCACGGGCCGCGACCACACCCACCTGGCGCTGCCACGCGAGCATGATTCGATCCGCTTCCGCGACGTCCAGGCCCAGCCCCGCAAGATCATTTCCTCGCCCACCTGGTCGGGCCTGGAATCGGAAGAGGTCAGCTACAACGCCTGCTACACCAACGTGCATGAACTGATCCCATGGCGCACGCTGACGGGCCGCCAGCAGTTCTACCAGGATCACCGCTGGATGCGTGATTTTGGCGAGGGTTTGTGCGTCTACAAACCGGCTATCAACACCAAGACCACGGCCAGCATGCTGGGCGCCCAACCGAACGGCAACAAGGAGATCGCGCTCAACTGGATCACGCCGCACCAGAAGTGGGGTATTCACTCCACCTACTCGGACAACCTGCGCATGCTCACGCTGTCGCGCGGCGGCCCGCACGTGTGGCTGTCGGAGATCGACGCCAAGGCGGCCGGCATCGTGGACAACGACTGGATCGAGGTGTTCAACGTGAACGGCACGCTGACGGCGCGCGCCATCGTCAGCCAGCGGGTACCGGAAGGCATGACGCTGATGTACCACGCCCAGGAGAAGATCATCAACGTGCCCGGCGCGGAGATGTCGGGCAAGCGCGGCGGCATCCACAACTCGGTCACGCGGACGGTGACCAAGCCGACCCACATGATCGGCGGCTATGCCCAGCTGTCCTATGGCTTCAACTACTACGGCACCGTCGGCTCGAACCGCGATGAGTTTGTCCTGGTACGCAAGATGGACAAAGTCGATTGGCTGGAAGGCCCATTGTCCTCCAAGGCCTGAAACCGTCAACGATAGTGAGGTAAATACATGAAAATCAGAGCGCAAATCGGCATGGTGCTGAACCTGGACAAGTGCATCGGTTGCCACACCTGTTCGGTCACCTGCAAGAACGTGTGGACCAGCCGCGACGGCGTGGAATACGCATGGTTCAACAACGTGGAAACCAAGCCCGGCATCGGTTATCCGAAGCAGTGGGAAAACCAGGACAAGTGGAACGGCGGCTGGCGCCGCACGGCCGGCGGCAAGATCGAGCCGCGCCAGGGCAGCCGCCTGAAGATCCTGGCCAACATCTTCGCCAACCCGAACCTGCCGCAGATCGACGAGTACTACGAGCCGTTCACCTACGACTACGAGCACCTGCAGAACGCGCCGCTGTCGGAGACGCCACCGACGGCGCGCCCGATCTCCGTCCTCACCGGCAAGAAGATGGACAAGATCGAATGGGGCCCGAACTGGGAGGACGACCTGGGCGGCGAGTTCGCCAAGCGCAGCCAGGACAAGCTGTTCGACAACATGCAGAAGGAGATGTACGGCACCTTCGAGAACACCTTCATGATGTATTTGCCGCGCCTGTGCGAGCACTGCCTGAACCCGACCTGCGTGGCCTCGTGCCCGTCCGGGTCCGTGTACAAGCGCGAGGACGACGGCATCGTGCTGATCGACCAGGACAAGTGCCGCGGCTGGCGCATGTGCATCTCCGGTTGCCCGTACAAGAAGATCTACTACAACTGGTCTTCCGGCAAGGCCGAGAAGTGCACCTTCTGCTACCCCCGCATCGAAGCGGGCCAGCCGACCGTGTGCTCGGAAACCTGCGTCGGCCGCATCCGCTATCTGGGCGTGCTGCTGTACGACGCCGACAAGATCGAGTCGGCGGCCTCGGTGGCCGACGAGCGCGACCTGTATCCGTCGCAACTGGGCCTGTTCCTGAACCCGCATGATCCGGAAGTGATCGCCGAGGCGCGCCGCCAGGGCATCCCCGATTCGTGGCTGGAATCGGCCAAGCGCTCGCCCGTCTACAAGATGGCCGTGGAATGGAAGGTGGCCTTCCCGCTGCACCCGGAATACCGCACGCTGCCCATGGTGTGGTACATCCCGCCGCTGTCGCCGATCCAGGCCGCGGCCGAATCGGGCCAGCTGGGCAAGAACGGCATCCTGCCCGACACCAAGAGCCTGCGCATTCCGGTGCAGTATCTGGCCAACCTGCTGACGGCGGGCGACCAGGTGCCGGTGCTCAAGGCGCTGGACCGCATGCTGGCCATGCGTGCCTACATGCGCGGCAAGAGCGTGGAAGGGGTGGAGCACCTGGAGCCGCTCAAGCAGGTGGGGCTGGACAAGAACACGGTGGAGGACATGTACCACATCATGGCCATCGCCAACTACGAGGACCGCTTCGTGATCCCGAGCAGCCACAAGGAAATGGCCGAGGACAGCTTCAACGAGAAGGGCAGCTGCGGCTTCAGCTTCGGCAACGGCTGCTCGGACGGTGTGACGGACCACAGCCTGTTCGGCAAGCGCAAGCAGGGTTCGGCCATCTTCATGTCGATGCCCAAGTCGCGCAAGAAGAAGGAAGTGCTGGACGTCTGATGCCGGCGGCGGCGCCGGCCCCGGGCCGGCGCGCCGCTCACCTGTGAGCACACCGAATACCAAGGAAGCAACATGAAAAGCTATCAAGTCTTATCCGCGCTGCTGCTCTATCCCGAGCAGGAACTGCGCGACGCGCTGCCGGAACTGCGGCAGGAGCTGGCCGGCCGGCCCGACTGGCAGGCCGGCCTGGAAGGGCTGTTCGCGCACCTGGCCAGCACCCCGCTGATCGACCTGCAGCAGCAGTACGTGGCCACGTTCGATCGCAACCCTTCGCACTCGCTGCACCTGTTCGAGCATATCCACGGCGAGTCGCGCGACCGCGGCCAGGCCATGGTCGACCTGCTGGGCGAGTACAGCAAGCATGGGCTGGAAATGGTCGGCAACGACCTGCCGGACTATGTGCCGCTGTTCCTCGAGTTCCTGTCGCAGCAGGAGCGCGAGGAGGGCCTGCGCCTGCTGGGCGACGCGGTCCACGTGCTGGCCTACCTGGGGCGCAAGCTCAAGGCCAACGCCAGCCCGTACGCCGCGCTGTTCGACCTGCTGGAAGCGGACAGCCCGGTGCCGGCCGAGGAACTGAGCGAGCCGCCCGTGCGCGACATGGACGAAGCGCTGGAAACCTTCGGCCCCGGCGCCGACGGCGTCGAGCCGCTGCTCAAGAACACGCTGGCCGGCGGCCCGCAACCGATTAAC
Organism: Pseudomonadota bacterium; assembly: GCA_040389625.1. Lineage (GTDB taxonomy): Bacteria > Pseudomonadota > Gammaproteobacteria > Burkholderiales > Burkholderiaceae_D > Rugamonas. Next base: position 5,340 of record JAZJZQ010000468.1, read on the forward strand.
TTTTACCCCAAGGCTGCGGCTGCCGCGCCGCAGCGTGCCTGAAGGAGACTGCAGTGAACTACCTACACCAATTCGTGTTCGGGATTTACCCCTACATCGCGCTCGCCATCTTCCTGCTCGGTAGCCTGGTGCGTTTCGACCGCGAGCAATACACCTGGAAGTCCGAATCGAGCCAGACCCTGCACGGGGGCGCGCTGCGCCTGGGCAGCCCGCTGTTCCACGTGGGCGTGCTGGGCCTGTTCTTCGGCCACGCGGCCGGCCTGCTGACCCCGGTGGCCGTGTGGGACGCGCTGGGCGTGGAGCACGGCACCAAGCAGCTGATCGCGATGACCGCTGGCGGCATCATGGGCGCGTGCGCCATGGTCGGCCTGCTGCTGTTGCTGGCACGCCGCTTCTCCAACGACCGCGTGCGCGCCGTCACCACCTTCAAGGACAAGATCGTGCTGCTGTGGATCCTGGTCACGCTGACGCTGGGCCTGATCTCGATCGGCGCCTCGGCTTCGCACATGGACGGCCACATGATGGTGCTGCTCATGACCTGGGCCCAGCACGTGGTGACCTTCCGCGGCGACGCGGCCGGCTTCATCGAAACGGCGCCGCTGATCTTCAAGCTGCACCTGTTCATGGGCATGTCGCTGTTCGTAATCTTCCCGTTCACCCGCCTGGTGCACGTGTGGAGCGGTTTCGGCGCCGTCGGCTATCTGGGCCGCGCCTTCCAGCTGGTTCGTACCCGCTGATCTGACAGGAGACATCATGGGTATCGCCGTCAACGGAATCGAGGTCAGCGACCTCGCCATCGAGCAGGAACTGCCGCACCACAAGGACGCGGCCAATCCCCTCAAGCAGGCCGTGCACGAAGTGGTGCTGCGCCAGGTGCTGCTGCAGGAAGCGGACCGGCTGGGCATCGCCGGCGACACGGACGACGCCCGCGTGGAAGCGCTGTTCGAGCGCGAAGTGCGGGTGCCGGAAGTGGACGAGGCGGCGTGCCGCCGCTACTACCAGAGCCAGATCGCGCGTTTCTCGAGCGGTGCGCTGGTCGAGGCGCGCCACATCCTGTTCCAGGTCACGCCGACCGTGCAGCTGGACCTGGTGCGCCAGACGGCCGAGCTGATCCTGGCCGAGCTGCAAGCCCATCCCGAGCGCTTCGAGGAACTGGCGCGCCAGTACTCGAACTGCCCGTCGGGCGCCGTGGGCGGCAGCCTGGGCCAGCTGGCCCGGGGCCAGTGCGTGGCCGAATTCGAACAGCTGCTGTTCCGGCTGGCGCCGGGCGAGCTGGCCGGGCGTTTGCTCGAGACGCGCTTTGGCCTGCACATCGTGCAAGCGATGCGCCGCATCGAAGGCGAAGCCTTGCCGTTCGAGGCGGTGCAGGCCCAGATCGCCGATGAATTGGGACGCCAGTCGTGGCAGCGTGCGCTGCACCAGTACCTGCACATCCTGGTGGGGCAGGCCGAGATCGAAGGAGTGGAGCTGGAAGGGGCTGATACGCCGCTGGTGCAATAAGCCGGCGGGGCCGTTTCAACCGGGGAGACGCTGCGGCGTCCGCGTTCGCGCGGACGCCGTTGTCGTTTGGGGCGGCCGCGACAGCGGCGGCCGGGCCGCCGCCACTAGTGCTTATGGACTAGGCGGCCTAAGTCGTCGTGGTCATCGGCAAATGGTCTGCGGGCCGCTACAATTTCCGTATTGATTATGAACAGGAGGCTGCGATGTTAAGCGACCGCTTTGGCCGGTCCATCGACTACTTGCGCGTTTCCGTGACGGACCGTTGCGACCTGCGCTGCACGTACTGCATGCCCAAGGATTTCAAGGATTTCGAGGACCCGCCGGACTGGCTCAGTTTCGACGAGCTGGAACGGGTGGTGGCCGCGTTCGCGCGGCTGGGCACGCGCCGGGTGCGCCTGACGGGGGGCGAGCCGCTGATGCGCCGCCATCTGCCGCAGCTGGCCAGCCGCCTGTCGGCGCTGCCGGGGCTGCAGGACTTGTCGCTGTCGACCAACGCCACCCAGCTGGCGCGCCACGCGGGCGCCCTCAAGATGGCCGGTATCAGCCGCATCAACGTCAGCCTCGATTCGCTGGACCGCGATTGCATGGCCCGCATCACGGGGCGCGATAGCCTGCCGCAGATCCTGGCCGGGCTGGAGGCGGCCAAGGCGGTGGGCTTTGAGCCCATCAAGATCAACATGGTGGCCATGCGCG
>JAZJZQ010000469.1:0-7385 GCA_040389625.1 Pseudomonadota bacterium
GTCAAGGTCAATTATCGCGGTGCCCACTACAAGCGTCACGTGCCCAGGCCCGGCAATTACATCACGCTGGAACCGGGCGAATCGCGCAGCGCCAAGGTCGAGCTGTCGGCCCTGTATGACATGAGCGTGACGGGCGACTATCAGGTCCGCTACCACACGGCGTCGCTCAACCTGTTCAACAGCGCCGTTGGCCACGGCCAGCAAGCGCTCGACACGGCCAGCGCCGATGCCGTCAGCACCGAGAAGGAAATCGGCGAGATCGAATCCGATCCCGCCCGCATCTGGATCGACGGCGTACTGCAGCGCGGTGCGGAACCGGCGCCGCGCCTGCTCGACACGCTGCGCGCCGACGCCACCGCAGGCCTGAGCACGACCAACTGCAGCTCGTCGCAGGCCAGCCAGGTCACGTCGGCCTTCAACGCGGCCAAGACCATGCTCGCCAACAGCAACAGCTACCTGGGCGCCGGCACCAGCGGCACGCGCTACACCAAGTGGTTCGGTCCCTACACCTCGTCGCGCTACAGCACCATCAAGACCCACTACACGGCGCTGAAGGATGCCTTCGCCAACAAGCCGGTGCTGGTCGATTGCGGATGCAAGGGCAGCGAGTATGCGCACGTCTATCCGGACCAGCCTTACCACATCTACGTGTGCAAGGCGTTCTGGCCGGCCCCGATCACGGGCACCGATTCCAAGGGTGGTACGCTGATCCACGAGATGAGCCACTTCTACGCCGTCGCCTCGACCGACGACTGGGCCTACGGGCAGTCGGCGGCGGCCAGCCTGGCCATCAGCAATCCGACCAAGGCCATCGACAACGCGGACTCGCACGAGTACTTCGGCGAGAACACGCCGGCCTTGCCGTAATGCCGGTTTAGCGCCGCCGATGCTGGCGGCGCGGCGCGCGGCGTGGCTGCCGCGCGTCAGCCGCCGTTATGGCGCCGTGTGCGTGAATTCGGCGCTGGCGGCTGGCGCGGGCAGGGCCGCTTCCACATTTTCCAGCTTGTTCAGATAGCTGCCTTCATGCGACAGGCGGTAGCGGTGGGTGCCGTCCTTGAACGCATAGTCGCTGGTGATGTCGATGGTGTTGTGGCGCACGGCGTGCGGCGCCAGGCGGATGAAATCGTCCGGGCCAAGCGGGCCGCGCTTGACCATCTTGCCAACGTAGAGGAGGGACGTGCCATCGGCCAGGTCGACTATGCCGAACAGGGGGCCGGTCAGCGTGCCGCTGCCGGCGATCGCGGCCGGCACATAGACGGGCTGCGCGCCCTGGTTCTCCAGCTTGACACGCACCAGCACCTTGCCATGCGCCGAACGCACCTGCAACTGTTCGCGTACAGTGCCCGGCGGCGGTGCCGATGTGGCCGCGCCGGCCTGGGGGAGCACGCTCAGCATCAGGGTTGCGCTGGCCAGGAGTAACGATGGCGTATTCTTCATGCTTGCCTCTCAGATAAGTTTTTACCTGATTGTGCTACCGAAGCGGGCGGACGCCAAGCGAATTCCGGCGTGTCAGTTTGTGCTTTCCAGCTTGTATTTGCCCAACAGCTGTTGATACTCCGCTGAACCTGCAAATTTTCTGAGGGCGTCATCGAAATTGTCGCGCAGCCCAGTGAGATTTTTCGTTTTGGAGAATCCGATAAAGCTCGGGACGATTTCTATCGGTTCCGTCAAGTTCATGATGTCGCCGATGCGTTCGTGCAGCTCGGGGCGCGCCAGCATCGCCGCTGCCGTGGCCTGGTTGCTGGGAACGAGATCGACCCGGCCAATGGCAAGCTTCCTGAAATTCTGTTCTATGCTCGAAGACTCGTCGAGATGCAGCGAAGCCCGGGCTGCCTCAAATTTCGGCCCGTAATTAATGCCGCGCACGACACCGATACGCATGCCCCGCGTCGCTGCCAGGTCGCCGTTGAACACGAAGTGGAAGTCCTGGCGCGCATAGAAATAGACGGTCTGGCGGGCGACGGTTTCCCGGCTGAAGTCCAGAAATTGCTCGCGTTCGCTGGAACGGTACAGTGTAAATATGCAATCGGCTTCGCCCGTCCTGGCCATGAGCAGCGCCCGCGACCATGGGTAGAAATGGATAGTGACCGCGTGGCCCAAATGCCTGAAAACCTGGGTGACGAGTTCGACAGCGAACCCCTCCGGCTGTCCGTTCTGTCCCTTCTGCATCAACGGCGGATAGTCAAAGGCAACGCAACTGTAGGATTCCGCCTGTGCGCCCGGATGCTGAAGCAGCATCAGTGCGAACCCTAGACAGTAGAGCAACTTCATGGCGGTTACTCCTTTGAGAAAATCTGCCTCTCATCCGGCGCGACGGCAAGCCCAGCCCGGCCGTCGCGATGCTGGCTAGCGAGGCAACCAGCATACGATGGGGCGCACGCGTGGGCAATCCAGTTTTTATTGCCGCTGCCGTCCAGTTTCTCTCATCGCATGCTACGCCCATGGGCAAGCTTTGTCCGCTGCTATTGGCCCCCGCGCACGGGAGTTTCGGTCCTGGATTTCCATGCCACGATGCCGCTGATGACCACCTGCAGGCCGCACTGGAACTCCGTATCGGCGGAAATCTCGCGGGCCATCGCCGCCGTTGCCGCCAGGTGGGGAAACTCCGTGCGCGACAGTTCGCTCAATACGACGGTGCCGGTGCCGGACAGCGGGCCCAGATGCAGCACTTGCACGGCGCCGAGGAAGTAGCTGAGCAGGGTGCGGAATGCGATCACGCGTTCCTGTCCCGCAAAGCCTGCTTCGGCAAGCACGCGCAGCACAGCTTCACCCCACAGGCGGGAGTGGATCGATGCGTGGCGATGGATCAGCAACAGTGGCACGACGGCCGGGTGGGTGCTGACCGCGTCACGGGCGCGGGCGACCAGCGCGGTGATCTTCTGCGTCCAGCAAGGGTAGGCTTCGACATCGAGGTCGATCGTCTCCAGCACCAGGTTGACCACCAGGGCTTCGAGTTCCTCGCGTCCTTCAACGTAGCGGTAGAGCGACATCACGCTCATGTGCAATTCGTTTGCCACCGCCCGCATCGATAGTGCCGCGATGCCTTCGCGTTCTATGAAGGCGAGCGCCGCACCTGCAATCGTGGATGGGGTAAGCGAACGAGGTCTCGGCATCGGGAGCATTCAAAATTAAAAGTATACAATGAAATTTTTTGGAGTACACTGTACTCTTACAAGCAACCAACACCAACCATCATGTCCAGTCTTCATTTCGCCGCAACCATGCAAGCGGGCACGCCGATCGGCCGGCTGCATCTCACCGACCTTGCCGGGCAAGTTGTTCAAATGCCCGACGATGCGCGTTTGGTCCATTTGCAGTTCCGCCGCTTTGCCGGCTGCCCGGTCTGCAACTTGCATCTGCATTCGTTTGCACGGCGGCATACGGAACTGGCAGACGCGAACATTCACGAGGTTGTGGTATTCCATTCCAGCGCCAGTGACCTGCAGGCCCATGCCGCCGGATTGCCGTTCACCCTGATCGCGGATCCGGACAAGCAGCTCTACGCGCGTTTCGGGGTAAATTCGGCGCTGCGGGCGCTGCTGCACCCGCGGGTGTGGAAGCCGATCTATGCCGCGATCGTGTTCGCCGTCAGGGAAATTGCCGGTGGCCGGGCCCGGGTGCCATCCGTATGGCCAGCCGGCGGACGCTGGGGATTGCCGGCAGATTTTCTCGTCGGCACGGACGGGCGGCTGATCGCCGCCAAATATGGCCAGCATGCGAACGATCACTGGTCCGTTGATGATGTCCTCGCCTTGGCCCTTACCCGCCCGGCGCCGTTACAAACCCCGCTGTCGCGCCACAGGTAAGGCGCGACCATCTCCACCGACGAAAAGAGCCACGCCATGAACCGACTCCCCCAAGTACTTCGCCACCAGGCCCTGATGGACCGCACCCGTAACTGGACCTTGGGTTTGCTGTTACTGACGTCCGTCCATCACGCCTTGGGAGCGCTGCTGTACGCGGCGCCGTTCCGCCTACACGTCGTTGCGGTGGCGCTTCCGCTTGCCGCGCTGATCGCCTGGCTGATGCAGGCGGCGCGGCATCGCATCCATACCGATGGCAGCGGGCATGGGGTGTTGCTGGCGTCGCTGGCCATGGTGTTCCTGGCCATCCTGGGTATCGGCGTGTTTGAAGGCGGCTACAACCACGTACTGAAAGATATACTGTTCTTCATGGGCGTTACACCGCACACCATGGCGACGCTGTTTCCGCCGCCGGCCTATGAAATGCCCGATAATTTTCTGTTTGAAGCGACCGGCATCCTGCAGTTCCCGGTTGGCTTGGTCGCGGCCAGCGCCGCGATCAAGTTGTTGAGGCACAGGATCCCCGATCATTCAGCAGGCGTTCCGGTCAACTGAGCGGCTGCGGTTGCCCTGTCCACCGTCCCATGAGGTCCCATGCCTGATGCCGCCCAAGCTACACCAGGTGTACTGTCGCCAGCCGGCGCGCCTGCGCGCAACGCGCAAGTGACGGTGTGGACGCCGCCCGAAGCATTGCGGCGCCATGTCCGGCGCATGTGCATTGTCGAGTCGCTGGGCGCGCGCAGCGACCTTCATTTACCCGACACCGGGGCCATCGCGGCTTTCAATTTCCGGGGCGATTGTCTGCTGGACGGAACGGTGAGGGCGCCACACGCGGCCATTACGGGCCTGGGCGACGTCGCGCGTGGCCACGCCCATAGTGCCGACCATGCTGCGCTCATCGTCGCATTCTCGCCAACGGGGGCGGGTTTGTTACTGCGGCCCTCCCTCGGTGAATTGACCAACAGCACGGCCGATCTCGGCGCCGTCCTCGAGCGGCCGGCCGAGATGGCGCAACTGCAGCAGCAGTTGAACGAGGCAACGAGCCACGATCAACGCTTTGCGCGGGTAGAGGCTTTTCTGTGCCGGTTCCTGGACGGCGCCCGTTACGACCCGTTCACCAGCATGGCAGTGCAGCTGATCGAACAGGCCCACGGGCAGATTCCGATCGAAGGGCTGGCCAAGCAGGTCGGCCTGAGCCAGAGCGCCCTTGAACGGCGCTTCCGCCGCTTCGTAGGCGTGGCCCCGCGCAAGTTCGCGTCCCTGGTCCGGTTGCGCCATGCGGTCCGGCTGCGCGATGCAGGTCGTGACCTGATCACCGTCGCCCACGAAGCCGGCTATTTCGACCAGTCGCACTTCAACCGGGAATTCAGGCGCTACGCCGGGCGCGCGCCCGGTGCATTCCTGGCCTAGCCAGCGATACCGCGAAAACGCCGAATTCGTACAAGTCACCGTGCCTGGTCCGTCCTAGAGTGAAGCTGTCTTCGCAGCCTGCCTGCCGAGGCAAAAATCACTTCATGAAAGGATCTCCCATGCAGCAATTTGTCTACCTCTTTCGTCTGCCCCGCGCCAAACTGACCGCGCTCACCGAGGCGGAGCGTACTGAGCGTACCCGTAACAACCGGGCCTGGGCGCAGCAGCTGAACGCCGCCGGACACCGGCTCTCGCCCCACATCATGGACATCGCCGGACATTGGATCGGCCCGAACGGCGTCGACCGCCCCGACCCGGCCGCCGGCCCCGACGCCGAGGTGACGGCAGCCATCGTGTTTCTCGAGGCGCGCGATTTCGACCAGGCCGTGCAACTGGCGCGCACGCATCCGGGCCTGCAGTACGGTGCCAGCGTCGAAGTGCACCCATGGGCGCCGCCAGGGCCGCTGCTGCCATCCGGGCAGTGACGGGAGCGGCCTGTCACCAGTTCCGGATTCCACCGTTTAACCAGCGATTTCGCCGACAAAGGATGTCACCATGAGCGTCACACCGTCCTATGGACTGCAGCAAGTTTATGATGCGATTCGCACGCAGCCGATGCGATCCACCCCGTTTCAGGTCCCCCGGCCATTCCGTGCGGCCCCGGCGGAGCCGCACGGCCAGGCGCCGGAACCTGCCGCCTCCACCCAAGGCTCACGCAACGCAGCCTCCTTGCTCGATCTATTGAACGCGCAGCAGGGCATATATGGCCAAGGCACGCGCACCGGCAGCGGGGCACCGGGCAATATGCACGCCGACCTCGTCAGGTATCATGTCGCCCCTGACCCCGGCGTTGGCCTTGCAGGTGGTAACGGGGATGGCAGCACCAGCGTCATGGTTTCCAGCAATGCCTCTCCCGGCGGGCTGCAACTGGACGGCGGAAGCGCCGCCGATCTGGCCCGGGAAATCATGAACACGGCTGGATCGAATGGCGTACTCAGTCTGTCCGATGTCGACCAACTGCCTGGCGTAACGAAGCCGGAAACGGGCGCCCATAGCACCGAAGCCACCGTTGCCCAGGACTGGGATAAGCTAACCAATGGCAGCGGCAGGATGACCGTCCCCCAGCTGACCGCCGCGCTCGAAGCCTTTTTCGCAGCACGAGGAAACGGCGCGGGTGTGTAGATAAATCGGGATGGTTGTAGTGTAGGGTTCCGCCATGGCGTAGGCTTGCCGCCCGCCGTGGTGGAATTGCTTACCAGCTGCGCACGGATTTGGTGCAAAATGGTCGGGCTGGTGCAGAAAAGTTAACTCAAAGCATGGTTAACTGAACATAAACGCTGGCACGCATATTGCTCATCAGTAAGGGTTTTCATTTGATTGCCCCACTATGCCCGATTGCATCGCATCCACCGAAACGGCCGCCAGCCACAGCGCATGGCAGGCCAGTCTCGCGCTCGGATTTGCCGACGATGCCGGGACCACGCGCCTGATCGATAACACCCATTGCGGCCCGCTGCGGGTGCAAAAACCATTCTATCCCGAAGGCGGGGCCGTGTGCCACGCCATCATCGTCCATCCGCCCGGCGGCGTGGTGGGCGGCGACCAGCTGGCCATTGCCGTCAAGGTGGGCGCCCAGGCGCGCGCCTTCCTCACCACGCCCGGCGCGGCCAAGTGGTACAAGGCCAACGGCAAGCTGTCGCGCCAGCGCGTGCGGCTCGAAGCAGGCGAGGGCGCCTCGCTCGAATGGCTGCCGCAGGAAACCATCTTCTTTGACCAGGCCGACGTGGCGCTGGAACAGACCATCGACCTTGCCGCCGACGCCTGCTACATCGGCTGCGAAATCCTGTGCATGGGCCGGCGCGCGTCGGGCGAGACCTTTGCCACCGGCCGCGTGGCGCAGCGCACCGAGATCCGCCGCGACGGCAAGCTGGTCTGGTGGGAGCAGGGTGCCTTGCTGGGCGGCCGGCTCGCCAGTCCGCTGGCGCTCAACGGCCACTCCGTCTGCGCCACCCTGATCGCCGTCGGCCCGCCGCTGCCCGCGTCCTTGCTGACGGAAATCCGCGCCGACATCGCCACCATGATGACCGCCAGGATGGCCGTCGATGCGGCCGTCGACATGGCCTTCGGCATCTCCCAGGCCAAGGGCGTGCTGGTGGCGCGCCACCTGGGCGA
>JAZJZQ010000469.1:7485-11630 GCA_040389625.1 Pseudomonadota bacterium
CAGCTGATGTCGGACGGCGCCAAGATCCTCACCCGCGCCGATGTGATGGAGGGCGTGCCCGAGATGATCCCCGACATCCAGGTCGAGGCCACCTTCCCCGACGGGAGCAAGCTGGTGACCGTACATCACCCGATTCCGTGAGCGGCCATGACGATGCTGATCCATCCATTTTCCCGACCGGCGGCGCTACCTGCGCCATCGGTTTCCCCTGCGCGTCCACGCGGCCCATCCGGCCCGCGGCGTGCGAACATTTTTCACTACCCACCATTGTTCTTAAGGAGCCCCTCATGATCCCAGGCGAATATCTACTTGAAGAGGGCGAAATCGGCTTGAATGTAGGCCGCGAGACGGCCACCGTAGTGGTCCAGAACCGCGGCGACCGGCCCATCCAGGTCGGCTCGCATTTCCATTTTTTCGAGGTCAATCCCGCCCTCGGCTTCGAGCGCTGGAAGGCCTATGGCATGCGTTTGAACATCGCGGCCGGCACCGCCGTCCGCTTTGAACCGGGCCAGCAGCGCACCGTTGAACTGGTCAAGCTGGCCGGCGACCTGGAGGTCTACGGCTTCAACGGCGCGGTGCAGGGCAAACTGAAATCCTCTCCACCCAGGAGCTGACATGGCGACCATTTCGCGCCGGGCCTATGCCGAGATGTTCGGCCCCACCAAGGGGGACCGCATCCGGCTGGCCGATACCGAACTGTTTATCGAAATCGAGCATGACTACGCCACGTACGGCGAGGAAGTGAAATTCGGCGGCGGCAAGGTGATCCGCGACGGCATGGGCCAGTCGCAGCGCGTCCATGCCCACGTGATGGACACCGTCATCACCAACGCCGTCATCGTCGACCACTGGGGCATCGTCAAGGCCGACATTGGCCTCAAGGACGGCATGATCGCCGCCATCGGCAAGGCCGGCAACCCGGACATCCAGCCCAACGTCACCATGGCGATTGGCGCCGCCACCGAGATCATCGCCGGCGAAGGCATGATCGTCACCGCCGGCGGGGTCGATACCCACATCCACTTCATCTGCCCGCAGCAAATCGAGGAGGCGCTCATGAGCGGGGTGACGACCATGATAGGCGGCGGCACCGGTCCGGCGGCCGGCACCTCGGCCACCACCTGCACGCCGGGTCCGTGGCACCTGCACGCCATGCTGGGCGCGGCCGACGCCTTCCCCATGAACCTGGGCTTTCTCGGCAAGGGCAACGTCAGCCTGCCGGCGCCGCTGGAGGAACAGGTGCGGGCCGGCGCCATCGGACTGAAACTGCACGAGGACTGGGGCAGCACGCCGGCCGCCATCGACAACTGCCTGTCCGTGGCCGACCGCATGGACGTGCAGGTGGCCATCCACAGCGACACGCTCAACGAGGGCGGCTTCCTGGAACACACGCTGGCCGCCTTCAAGGACCGCACCATCCATACCTTCCATACCGAGGGCGCGGGCGGCGGCCATGCGCCCGACATCATCGCGGCGGTGGGGCAGGGCAACGTGCTGCCCTCGTCCACCAATCCCACTCGCCCGTTCACCGTCAACACGCTCGACGAGCACCTGGACATGCTGATGGTGTGCCACCACCTGGACGCGGCCATCGCCGAGGACGTGGCCTTCGCCGAGTCGCGCATCCGCCGCGAAACCATCGCGGCCGAGGACATCCTGCACGACCTGGGCGCCATCTCCATGATGTCGTCCGACTCCCAGGCCATGGGCCGGGTGGGCGAAGTCATCATGCGTACCTGGCAGACGGCGCACAAGATGAAGCAGCAGCGCGGCCCGCTGGCGCCCGATACGGCCCGCAACGACAACTTCCGCGTCAAGCGCTACGTGGCCAAGTACACCATCAACCCCGCCATCACGCACGGCATCGCCCATGCCGTCGGCTCGCTGGAAGCGGGCAAGATCGCCGACCTGGTGCTGTGGAAGCCGGCCTTCTTCGGCGTCAAGCCGTCGATGATACTGAAGGGCGGCATGATCGCGGCGGCGCAGATGGGCGACCCCAACGCCTCCATCCCCACGCCGCAGCCGGTGCATTACCGGATGATGTTCGGCGCCTTCGGCGGCGGGCTGAAAAAGTCGTTCACCTTTGTCTCGCAGGCCGCGTTCGACGCCGGCATCGGCGAGCAGCTCAATTTGAACAAGACGCTGATCGTGGCGAAGAACATGCGCACGCTGCGCAAGGCCGACATGGTCCACAACGGCGCCACGCCGAAAATGGAAGTCGATCCCGAAACCTATGAAGTGCGCGCCGACGGCGAGCTGCTCGTATGCGAGGCGGCGGCCGTGCTGCCGATGGCGCAGCGCTACTTCCTGTTCTGAATTTGTCGAGGAACCCATGCTGACATTGCATACCAAGATACCGCAGGCCGGTGCCGGCCAGATCGCCGCCCAGCTGGTGCTGCCTTATGAACTGCGCGAGAAATGCCGTTTGCGCGCCACGCTGAGCACCGGCGAGGAGGTCGGCGTATTCACCGTGCGCGGCACCGTGCTGCGCGACGGCGACCTGCTCACCGGCGAGGACAAGCGCGTGATCCAGGTAGTGGCGGCGGCCGAGCCGACCTACAAGGTCACCTGCGCCGACGCCCATACCCTGCTGCGCTGCGCCTTCCACCTGGGGAACCGGCACACGCAGGCGCAGGTGGGCGACGGTTACCTGCGCATCCGGGCCGACGCGGTGCTCAAGGAAATGCTGGCCGGCCTGGGCGCGCGCGTGGACGAGGAAATGGCGGCGTTCGAGCCCGAGTCGGGCGCCTACGGCGGCGGCCATGGACACCATGGCGACGACGGTCACGGCGGCCATGGCGGCCACAATCCACTGGCCCCGATCCCGCTGCGCCAGAAAATCCACCGTCCCGACGATCCGAAATGATGCAGGCATCCGCCCTGTTGCACCTGCTGCAGTTCGCCAGTCCGGCCTTGCCGATCGGCGCCTACAGCTATTCGCAGGGCCTGGAGGCGGCGCTGGAAAACGGCATGGTGCGCGACGCCGCGTCCGCGCGCGCGTGGATCGCGCGTCACCTGCATGAAGTGGTGGCGCAGTGGGAGGCGCCCGTGTGCTGGCGCCTGATACGGGCCTACGCGCGGCGTGACGCACAGGCGGTGGCCGATTGGACCGAGCGTTTCATCGCCTCGCGCGACAGCGCCGAATTCCGCGCCGAGACCATCCAGATGGGCTACTCGCTTGCCAAGCTGATCGCGGAACTGGACATCGCCGATGGGGAGCTGCTGGCGCTGTTGCAGCGCGCGCCCGAAGTGCCGCTGCCGGCCGCCTTTGCCTGCGCCGTGGCCGCGCTGGACATTCCGCACGAGGCGGCGCTGCTGGCCATGTTGTTCGCCTGGGCCGAGAACCAGGTGCTGGTGTGCGTCAAGTCCGTGCCGCTGGGGCAGGTGGCGGGGCAGCGCATGCTGCTGTCGCTGCGGCCCGAACTGGAGGCGGCGGCGCGCCACGCGCAAACCGTGGCCGACGACGACATGAGCAACTGGGCGCCCGGCCTGTCGCTGCTGTCCATGCAGCACGAAGTGCAGTACAGCCGGCTGTACCGATCCTGATTTGTGAAAGAGAGAACCGACATGACAACCACCACCTCCAATCCGCTGCGCGTGGGCATAGGCGGCCCCGTAGGTTCGGGCAAGACGGCGCTGTGCGAAATGCTGTGCAAGGGCATGCGCGACCAGTTCGACATGGCCGTCATCACCAACGACATCTACACCAAGGAAGACATGGAAATCCTGCTGCGCGCCGATGCGCTGCCGGCCGAGCGCCTGATGGGCGTGGAGACGGGCGGCTGTCCGCACACGGCCATCCGCGAGGACGCCTCCATCAACCTGGAGGCGATCGCCCGCATGCAGGCCGACTTTCCCAATCTGGACCTGATCCTGGTGGAGTCGGGCGGCGACAACCTGGCCGCCACCTTCAGCCCGGAGCTGTCGGACCTGACCATCTACGTGATCGACGTGGCCGGCGGCGAGAAGATCCCGCGCAAGGGCGGTCCCGGCATCACCCGCTCCGATCTGCTCATCATCAACAAGACCGACCTGGCGCCGTATGTGGGCGCCAATCTCGACATCATGGCGCAGGACGCCAAGCGCATGCGCGGCGCGCGGCCCTTCGTGTTCACCAACCTGCGCAGCGGGGAGGGCGTGGCCGC
>JAZJZQ010000470.1:0-1232 GCA_040389625.1 Pseudomonadota bacterium
AATAGGCTGATTATAGCCGATGGGAATGCTGTGATATTAACTCCAAAGCCGAATTCGGCCGATTCTACCCCCGATACGGAATTTGATGCCGATTTCGACGGCGAACTGCTGGCCGACGACGGCGACGACGGCCTGGCGCCGATCGAACTGGAACTGACCCCGGAAGCGTGCGGCCAGCGCCTCGATAAGGTCATTTCCCACCTGGTGCCGCAATTCTCGCGCGGCCGCCTGCAAATGTGGATCACGGACGGCTTCGTCACCGTGGACGGCAAGCCGGCCCGCAGCAGCAAGGAGACCGTGTATGGCGATGAAAAGATCGTCATCCTGCCGCAACCGGCGCCGGAAGACGTGGCCTTCAAGCCGGAGCCGATCGACCTCAACATCGTGTACGAGGACGACCATCTGATGGTCATCAACAAGCCGGCCGGCCTGGTGGTCCACCCGGGCGCGGGCAACTGGTCGGGCACCTTGCTCAACGGCCTGCTGCACCACTGCCCGCAGTTGTCGGGCGTGCCGCGCGCCGGCATCGTGCACCGGCTGGACAAGGATACCAGCGGCCTGATGGTGGTCGGCAAGACCCTGCCGGCCCAGACCGACCTGGTGCGCCAGCTGGCCGCCCGTACCGTCAAGCGCGAGTATTTCGCGCTGGTGTGGGGCACGCCGCGCCAGAGCGGCACCATCGACGCTTCCATGGGCCGCCATCCCAAGGACCGCATCAAGATGGCGGTGTCGACCAGCATGGGTTCCAAGCCGGCCATCACCCATTACGAATTGCTGGCCTCGGGCGAGCTGGACCGCCGTCCTGTCAGCCTGGTGCAATGCCGCCTGGAAACGGGGCGCACCCACCAGATCCGGGTCCACATGATGTCGATCGGCTTCTCGCTGGTCGGTGACGTGATGTACGGCAAGCAGCACCTGGCCGGCATCTTCCCTCGCCAGGCGCTGCAGGCGCGACGCCTGGGCCTGGTGCATCCGGCCACGGGCGAGCAGTGCGAGTGGCTGGTGCCGCTGGCCGATGACTTCGCGGAACTGATCGCCAAGGCCGGCATCGCCGAGCCGGAACAGGTCTGATGCCGGACGCGCAACCCTGGCTGATCCCCCACTGGCCGGACGCACCGGCCGGCGTGGGGGCGCTGTCCACCACCCGCCGCGGCGGCGTCAGCCTGGCGCCGTATGATGACGGGGCCGGGGGCGGCGGACTCAATTTGGGTGTCCACGTCGACGACTTGCCC
>JAZJZQ010000470.1:1332-6094 GCA_040389625.1 Pseudomonadota bacterium
ACCGCCCCCGGCGTGGTGTGCGCCGTCATGACGGCCGACTGCCTGCCCGTGCTGTTCTGCGACCGGGCTGGCATGGTGGTGGCGGCGGCCCATGCGGGCTGGCGCGGACTGGCCGGCGGGGTGCTGGGCAGCACGGTAGCGGCCATGCGGGCCGCCGGCGCGGGCGAGATTGTGGCCTGGCTGGGCCCGGCCATCGGCCCTGAACGCTTCGAGGTGGGCGCGGAGGTGCTGGCCGCTTTCCTGGCCGGTGCGGCGGACGACGCCGGCCGGCGCCAGGTGCAGGCTGCGTTCCGGCCCGTGTCGGGCAGCCCCGGCAAATACCTGGCCGACATCTACGCGCTGGCGCGCCACATGCTGCGCGGTGACGGTGTGGAACGGGTGGTCGGCGGCGAATACTGCACGGTGAAGGACGCCAGCCGCTTCTATTCCTACCGGCGTGATGGTGTGACCGGCCGGCAAGCCAGCCTGGTCTGGCTCAAATGAGGGTGACGGCGGCCGCTTCAGTCCGGCGCCGTGCCGCGCCGGGCGGCGGTGTTGGCCGCGTCGGCAGTGTTGCTCACGTCGGCGACCTTGGCAGCATCGGCAACCTTGGTAACATCGGCAGCATCGGCAGCATCGGCAGCATCGGCAGCATCGGCAGCATCGGCAGTATCGGCAGCCTCAGCGGCCTCGGCTGCCTGATTGGCCGCGATCCGGGCCGCCATCCGGGCCGCGTGGGCGGCCTGTTCCTGGGCCACGCGGCGGGCCTTGCGCTTGCGCGAGCCGGCCAGATAGAACAATATGCCCAGTGGCAAGACACAATAGAACAAAAACGTTACAATTCCAGCAACAACAGTGGGTTCCGTCAGGGCCATCAGCCCCACGACGTAAATCCATGCAACAGCGACAATCAGCATAAGCAGCCTTGGTAAGAAAATTTAACTATTTTTAGGGAATCAAACATGAATTTGCCCGATCCTCAAGTCATTGCCAACGCATGGATGTCGCACTTGCGCGACCCCGGCCAATGGCAATCCTGGTTCAAAATGGTGCCGGAGGCGGAAGCCAACCCGGTCGCCGCGATGCTCAAGGAAGTGGGCGCCGCCATCGAACCCGAAGCCATCGAGCAACTCCGTAACGAATACATGGAAAACGCGGGCGCCCTGTGGCAGCAGTTCATGTCCGGCAAACCGCCGGCCGTGGCCGACCGCCGCTTCACGACGCCAGCCTGGCAGGGCAGCGCCTTGTCCACATTCAATGCAGCATCATACCTGCTCAACGCCCGTTTCCTGACGGCCATGGCCGACGCGGTGGACGCCACGCCCCAGCAAAAGCAGAAAATCCGCTTTGCCGTGCAGCAAATCGTGGACGCCATGTCGCCCGCCAACTTCCTGGCCACCAATCCGGAAGCGCAGCAAAAGCTGATCGAGACCAAGGGCGAGAGCCTGACGCGGGGCCTGGCCAATATGCTGGCCGACATGAACAAGGGCCATATTTCCCTGTCGGACGAAACGGCGTTCGAAGTGGGCCGCAACCTGGCCAATACGCCCGGCCAGGTGGTGTATGAAAATCCGCTGTTCCAGCTGATCCAGTACACCCCGACCACGCCCACCGTGCACCAGCGCCCGCTGCTGATGGTGCCGCCATGCATCAACAAATACTACATCCTGGACTTGCAGCCGGAAAACTCGCTGGTCAAGTACGCCGTCGACCAGGGCAACACCGTGTTCCTCATTTCCTGGAGTAATCCGGACCCATCGCTGGACAAGACCACCTGGGACCAGTATGTGGACCAGGGCGTGATCGAAGCCATCCACGTGGTGCAGGACATCTCGGGCCAGGACCAGATGAACATGCTGGGCTTCTGCGTGGGCGGCACCATCGTCTCCACGGCGCTGGCCGTGCTGGCCGCGCGCGGCGAAACGCCGGCCTCCAGCCTGACCTTGCTGACCACCTTCCTCGACTTCAGCGACACGGGCGTGCTGAGCGTGTTCGTCGACGAGAGCCAGGTGGCGCTGCGCGAAAACGCGCTCAAGGATGGCGGCCTGATGAAGGGGCGCGACCTGGCCAGCACCTTCTCCAGCCTGCGTCCGAACGACCTGGTGTGGAATTACGTGCAGTCGAACTACCTGAAGGGCAACGAGCCGCCGCCGTTCGACCTGCTGTACTGGAACTCCGACAGCACCAACCTGCCGGGCCCCATGTTCTGCTGGTATCTGCGCAATACCTACCTGGAAAACAACCTCAAGGTGCCGGGCAAGCTGGCCGTGGCCGGCGAGCAGGTGGACCTGGCCAAGATCGATGCGCCCACCTTCATCTACGGTTCGCGCGAAGACCATATCGTGCCGTGGACGTCGGCCTACGGCTCGGTCGACATCCTCAATCCGGGCAAGGCCAAGGCCAACCGCTTTGTGCTGGGCGCATCGGGCCACATTGCCGGCGTGATCAACCCGGCATCGAAGAAGAAGCGCAGCTACTGGGTCAACGACACCCCCGTCAAGGCCGGCAAGAACGCCAAGCACCTGTCGGCCGACGACTGGTTCGCGGGCGCCACCGAGCACGCGGGCAGCTGGTGGCCGGAGTGGTCGCAATTCCTGGCCGACCATGGCGGCAAGGATGTGAAGGCGCCGGCCAAGCCGGGCAATGCGCGCCACAAGCCGATCGAGGCGGCACCGGGCCGTTACGTGAAGGTCAAGGCGGGCTAAAGGCCGCCATGCCGCGCGGGGCCTGGTCCGGCCCTGCGCGCTGCCGTCCAATTGTTTTGCTGCAATTCCCGTTGCGTTGCAATAAAAGATCAAAAGTTATAACTGGACGTGCATATACTGGTTTTTCCACTCTATAATAGGCGCAGTAGGCTGGTGGGAAAGCGGACCGAAGTTCGCTTTTTTTTCGAATTGTTTAAGTACGCGCTGCGGCGCAATAAGTGGACTTGTGATGAGTAGTGCGAAAAAAAATGCAGACCGTTTGATCAAGAAATACCCCAATCGCCGTCTGTATGACACGCAGACCAGTTCCTACATTACCCTGACCGATGTCAAGCAGCTGGTGCTCGACAACGAAGAATTCACGGTGGTCGATGCCAAAAGCAATGAAGACCTGACCCGCAGCATTTTGCTGCAGATTATCCTGGAAGAAGAAGCGAGCGGCGTGCCGATGTTTTCGAGCTCCGTGCTGGCCCAGATCATCCGCTATTATGGCCACGCCATGCAGGGTATGATGGGTTCGTATCTGGAAAAGAATGTCCAGGCATTTACCGACATCCAGCGCAAATTCACGGGCAGCGGTTTCGAGGGCAAGCCATTTAGCCCGGAAATGTGGACCCAGTTCATGAACGTGCAGGGCCCGATGATGCAGGGCATGATGAATAACTACATCGACCAGAGCAAGAGCCTGTTCGTGCAGATGCAGGAGCAGATGCAGAACCAGAGCAAGACGATATTTGGCGCCTTCCCGTTCGTGCCGACCCCGCCGACCGACAAGAAGTAATCCACGTCCCGCGCGGCCAGACGGCACAGCACGCGAGTGCCTGTGCCGTTTTTGCTGCGGGCCAGGCGCCGGCAAGGAGCCGGGTATGGCCACCACAGAATAATCCAGACAGCAGGGACAGGCAGTGCAAACGGATCCACGAAGAGCGCACGTGCGGCGCATGTTGCAGGTCGACGCGTCGATCGCCGACGAGTTCGGCTCGCAGCAATGGTCGGTGCAGATCATCGACATCGCCCGCATGGGTGTGGCCTTCGTCAGCGACCACATCCTGCCGTGCGACGTGCCGTTCCTGTTCAGCTTCTGCTTCCCCGGCGACAGCGTACGCAATGAAGTGCTGCTGACCATCGTGCACAGCACGCCGCTGGGCACGGAAGGGCGCTACCGCAACGGCGCCCGCTTCCTCTCCATCTCCGAAGACGCCGTCGAGCGCATCATCGATTACGTCACCTCCGACGGCATGCACATGGCCTGAGCGCCTTCAATACGGGTTGGCCGGCGACAGCTGGCCGGCCACGGCGTCGACCGTCTTGTAGACGGGCAGGCCGCTCCAGTTGCCCAGGTCGAACACGGTGCTCGAATCGGCCAGCTTCCTGATTTCCACGCCATACATGGCCAGCGGCTTGCCTGAGGCGCAGGTGGACGGCGCCACGACCGGCCGCACGAAATAGACCGCGCTTTCCGTCGTGGTGGACACATTGGTCACCCGGCGCGCCGACACGCCGCCCGTACTCTGGTTGCCTTGCACCAGCAGCGCCGTTTCCACCCCGATGCCGATGCCGCGCGCCGTGGCCGCGCCGCTGCTGGCGGCCGGCAGCACCCCGCCCGCACAACCCACGCTGCCATTGCGCGCCACCAGGCGGGCCACAAAGGTCACCAGCCGGCCCATGCGGTCGCGCGCGTCCAGGTGCGAATCGAGGATCATGCTGTTCAGGGCCGGCGGGGCCAGGAAGCCGCCCGTCAGTGCCAGCGGGTTCGGGTCCAGCGTGATGTAGCGGTGGTAGGGATTGGCCAGCGCCTGGGCCGACGTGACGGAGCCGGTGAGGGCGGCGTAGTCGAACTGGCCCAGCACGGCCAGGCCGGCGCTGGTGCCGCCGATGGGCACATTGCGGGCCAGCAGGCCGCGCAGGGTCTGGTCGAGCGCCGTGCCTTTCCAGTAGTTGATGTAGTCGCTCTGGTCCCCGCCGGCGATGAAGACGGCACTGGCGCGGGCCACGATGGCGTTCACGGTCGGATCGTTGGCGGCGGCGATGCTGGGGATGACCAGCGTTTCGGCCGACGTCAGGCCCAGCGAGGCGCC
>JAZJZQ010000471.1:0-2695 GCA_040389625.1 Pseudomonadota bacterium
AGGACCGCAAGTTCGTCAACATCGACAGCGGCAATTTCGACGAGGTGCTGGGCGGAGTGGAGCCGGTGGCCCGCTTCCAGGTGCCCAACCAGCTCAGTGGCGACGACAGTACGTTCGCCGTCGAACTGCGCTTTCGCTCGATGGCCGACTTCCGGCCCGAATCCGTGGTGCAGCAGGTGGCGCCGCTGCGCGAGCTGCTCGAGGCGCGCAGCAAGCTGGCCGACCTGCGCAACAAGCTGGCCGGCAACGACAAGCTGGAGGACATCCTGAGCGAGGTGCTCAGCAACACCGACAAGCTGTCTGCCCTCCAACCCGACACCCCCCACCAGGAGTAACGCCATGTCCGCCCAACTGCAAGCGGCGCAGGCCGCCGCCCCATCCGACGCCGACAGCCTGCTGGACCAGATCGTCGAGCAGAGCAAGGTCGCCAAGTCCGGCATCGAGCACGCGCGCGCCAAGGACATCATCTCCGAACTGGTCAGCCAGGTGCTGCGGGGCACGGTGGTGGTGTCGAACAACCTGACGGCCACGCTCGACGCGCGCGTGGCGGAGCTGGACCGGCTCATCTCCAGCCAGCTGAGCGCCATCATGCACGCGCCGGCGTTCCAGAAGCTCGAGCAGAGCTGGACCGGGCTGCATTACCTGGTGAAGAACTCGGCCACCGGCCAGGGCCTGAAGATCCGCATGCTCAACGCCACCAAGCGCGAACTGGTGAAGGACTTCCAGACGGCGCTGGATTTCGACCAGAGCACCATGTTCAAGAAAATCTATGAGGAAGAATTCGGCACCTTCGGCGGCGCGCCCTACGCGGCGCTGCTGGGCGACTTCGAGATTTCGCGCCAGCCCGAGGACATGTATTTCGTCGAGCAGATGTCGCACGTGGCCGCCGCGGCCCACGCGCCGTTCATCGCCTCCGCCGCGCCCGAGCTGTTCGGGCTGGAGACCTACGGCGACCTGGGCAAGCCGCGCGACCTGGCCAAGGTGTTCGATACGGTGGAATATGCGAAGTGGAAGGCGTTTCGCGAATCGGAAGACTCGCGCTACGTGGGCCTGACGCTGCCGCGCTTCCTGGGCCGCCTGCCGTTCAATCCCGTCGACGGCACCACGGTGGAGGGCTTCAACTTCGTCGAGGAGGTGGACGGCACCGACCATCACAAATACCTGTGGTGTAACGCGGCCTATGCCTTCGGCGCCAAGCTGACCAAGGCGTTCGACGATTATGGCTGGTGCGCGGCGATCCGCGGCGTGGAGGGCGGCGGCCTGGTGGACGACCTGCCCACCCACACCTTCAAGACGGACGAGGGCGAAGTGGCGTTGAAATGCCCGACCGAGGTGGCCATCACCGACCGCCGCGAGAAGGAGTTGAGCGACCTCGGTTTCATCTCCCTGGTCCACTGCAAGAACACGGCCTACGCCGCCTTCTTCGGCGCCCAGTCCACGCAGAAGGCGCGCAAGTACAACTCGGAGGCGGCCAACGCCAACGCCGTGCTGTCGTCGCAGCTGCAGTACATCTTCGCCGTCTCGCGCATCGCCCACTACATGAAGGCCATGATGCGCGACAAGATAGGCAGCTTCAACGCCGCCTCCAGCGTGGAGGACTTCCTCAACCGCTGGCTGATGAAGTACGTGCTGCTGGACGATAACGCCAGCCAGGAGCAGAAGGCCCAGTTCCCGCTGCGCGAAGCGTCGGTACAGGTGCACGAGGTGGCGGGGCGGCCCGGCGTGTACCGCGCCGTGTCCTTCCTGCGGCCGCACTTCCAGCTCGACGAGCTGTCCGTTTCCCTCCGACTGGTCGCGGAGCTGCCCAAGTCGACCACCTGAAACCGGATTTTTCCCCACCCACGAAAGAGGAGCGCACAATGGCAATCGACGTCTACCTGTACATTGAAGGCATCAAGGGCGAGTCGGCCGACGACCGCCACAAGGACTGGATCGAATGCAAATCGGTCAACTGGGGCGTGGAGCAGCCGAAATCGGCTACCGCCTCCACCGGCGGCGGCCATACGGCCGAACGCTGCGAACACCGCGACATCGTCATCACCAAGCTGGCCGACCTGTCGTCGCCCATCCTGCTGCAGACCTGCTCGGCCGGCAAGACCATCCCCAAGGCCAAGTTCGAATTCATGCGGGCCGACGCCCAGGGCGAGCGGGTCAAGTACTTCGAGATCGAAATCGACAATGTGCTGATCGGCGAAGTGACGCCGTCCGTGAGCGAAGGCGACATCCTGGGCGAGCAGGTGGGGTTCAAGTTCTCCAAGGTGCGCTGGAAGTATACCCAGCAACGCATCAGCGGCGGCGCCGGCGGCAACACGTCCGGCGGCTGGGACCTGTCCAGCAATCGCGTCGTCTGAGACGCCTCAGCGGCCACCGTCCCGGGGGCAGGCAACCCCGGGGCGGCCGCCGCCCCACTGCCGCTGCGCCCCCGTTGCAATCTCCTATCCCCCCAACCATCACGTTCGCGGAGCGACAGCATGGGCATCAACCTGAAAACGCTGATCGGAAAACTGAACGACACCACCCGCCAGGCCGCCACCCGCGCCGCCGCCATCTGCGTCGGGCTGGGACAATACGAAGTCGATCTTGAACATCTGTTCCTGGCCTTGCTGGAGCAGGACAAGAGCGATTTCGCCGTCATCGCGCGCCGCTGCGACATCAGCCTGACGGGCCTGGAAACGGACCTGCGGCGCGAAGTGGC
>JAZJZQ010000472.1:0-2008 GCA_040389625.1 Pseudomonadota bacterium
GCCGCCCAGATGGGCGAAGTGGGCCACTTTCGCTTCCGTGCCACTCACACCCATGACCAATTCTACTCCCGCATACAGGATGACGGCCAGCCACGCGGGCAAGGGGATGGGCGGGATCAGCAGGATGATGATGCGGCGTGGAAAACAGACGCCATAGGCCAGCAGCAGGCCGAACACGCCGCCCGAGGCGCCCACGGTGGGATAGACTTCGGCGCTGAAACTACTCACCAGCAATTGGGTGACGGCGGCCGACAGCACGCCGGCCACGTACAGGGCCAGCAGGGCGCCGCCGCCCAGTGCGTCTTGCAGTGCGCGGCCGAACATCCACAGCCCCAGCATGTTGAAGGCAAGGTGGCTGGCGCTGGCGTGGAGCAAGGCGTAGCTGAACACTTGCCACGGCAGGAATCCCGCTTGCAACGGCCACAGGGCGAACAGGGCGAGCACGGCGTCGCCGGCGACCAACTCCAGCGCGAAGCCGGCGCAGGTGGCCAGTATCAGCGTGCGCAATACCGGACTGCCGCCTGCAGTCGGAGACGCGAGCACGATGGAGGCGCAGGATTCAGTTCAGTGTCCGGCGGCGGGCCAGTATCCAGCGGTGTATGTCTTCGCGCACCAGCACATCGCGGTTGGTGTCGAGCACATATTTAAAGCCCTGGAACAGGAAGTCGTCGTTGGGACTGCAGCCGAGGGCACGGGCGCCATGGATCTCCACTGGCGCGGCGCCCGACAGTGGGCATTCGCGTAACAGTTGTTGCAGTGTGGGCAGTGTGGTGCTGGATGTCGTATGCATGGCTGGCTGCTCGCTAAGGTGAGAAATCAACGGCCTGACGTCTTTACAATATCACCGCCCATCACGCGTGGAAATAGCGGCGCGATAGAAAGCGACACTAAAAAAATTCATCGATTCTTTGATGGCCATCAAGGTCGAAAAATGCATGTGGCTGGCTGGTTTTTTGTCGCCGGCAAACAGTCTTTTAGATTCATCGGCTTAGTGGCCGAAGTGCAGACAACACCTGATGTGAAGTGCGGCATGGGTACGTGTCGCGACGCAACAGCGCATGGCCGGCAGGCAAGCGGGCATGCGACGGAAATGCAACGTTTGTGTTGGCGATGCACCAAAGTGGACCGGGCGGCGGAGCGCCGGCGCTGCTTGCCCGGGCGACGCGCGCGCGGGCCCGGGGCAGGGCGGTGGCGCGTTCGGACGTGCCACACGGTTAAACAGGTATTTCGATTCTGGACATTTCAAGCGATAATCCTGTCATGCCTGCAATCACCGACCTCGTCCGCCCATCCTTCCCGCCGTCGCGCGTTTCGACTTTGCCGCTGTTCCACCGTCCGGTCACGGCCACGGCCACGGCCCTGGCGTGCGTGCTGGCCTGCGCGGGCGCGCCGGCGCGGGCGGCAACGGCCAGCGTCTATCTGGAAGAGCTCACGTCGCCGGAACTGCGCGAGCGGATCGTGGCCGGCGTCACCACCGCGCTGGTGCCCGTGGGCGGCACGGAGCAGAGCGGTCCCTATATCGTGCTGGGCAAGCACAACGGCCGGGCCCACCTGCTGGCCGGGCGGATCGCCGAGCGCCTGGGCAATGCCGTCGTGGCGCCCACGGTCAGTTACGTGCCGGAAGGCAGCATCCGTCCGCCGGCGGCCCATATGCGCTTTGCCGGCACCATCTCCATTCCCGACAGCGCGTTCGAGGCCATGCTCGACGCCACCGCGCGCAGCCTGTGCCAGCACGGTTTGCAGAAGGTAATACTGCTGGGCGACCATGGCGGCTACCAGAAGAACCTGGAGCGCGTGGCCCAGCGTGTGAACAAGGCGCAGGCTGGCGACGCCGGCTGCCGCGTGTATGCGCCGCCCGAGTATTATCAGGCTGCGTCGGACGGCTTCGCTGCGCTGCTGCGCAAGCGCGGCTACAGCGCGGCGGAAATCGGCGCCCACGCGGGGCTGGCCGACGTCTCGCTCAGCCTCGCGCTCGATCCGGCCCAGGTGCGCAGCGCCGCGCTGGCCC
>JAZJZQ010000473.1:0-2789 GCA_040389625.1 Pseudomonadota bacterium
GATAGGCAGGATAGTCCTGCCTATTTCGCATTTTGATGAAAGATATCCTCCCCATGACCAAGTTTCGTCTCGCTCATCTCGGCCTGGTAATGGCCGCCATCGGTTTTAACGCCGCCGCTCCCCTGGTGGGTCTGAGCCCGGTCGCCTACGCTGCCGACGCGGTGCGTGCTGAAATCGGCAAGCCTCTGCAGGAAGCGCAGAAACTGGCACAGGCAGGTAAGAACAAGGAAGCGCTGGCCAAGCTGAAGGAAGCCGACGCCGTGGGCGGCAAGAGCCCCAACGAAATCTACATGATCGAGCGCACCCGCGCCTCGGCCGCGGCTGCCGCCGGCGACAACGACGCCGCCGCCAAGGCCTTCGAAGCTGTCATCAATTCCGGCAAGCTGTCGCCTGCCGAAGCCCCCAAATTCACCCAGGCCCTGGCCGGCATCTACTACCGCGCCAAGGACTACCCGAAAGCCATCATCTGGATCCAGCGCTCGCTCAAAGACGGCGACAATCCACAGATGCGTGAACTGCTGGTGCAGACCTACTACATCAGCGGCAAGTACGCCGAAGCGGCCAAGGAACTGCAATCGTCGCACGCCAACAGCGAAGGCTCGCTGCAGATGCTGGCCAACATCCAGCTGAAACAGAACGACAAGGCCGGCTACGTGCAGACCCTGGAAAAACTGGCCGGCTCCTATCCCAAGACCAGCTACTGGGCCGACCTGCTGAACCGCGTGTCGGGCAAGCCTGGCTTCTCGGGCACCCTGTCGCTGGACGTGCAGCGCCTGCGCCTGGCCAACGGCCTGCTGGCCAAGCCCGGCGAATACATGGAAATGAGCCAGCTGGCCCTGCAAGCCGGCAACCCGGCCGAAGCCCTGAAAGTGATCGACCAGGGTTACAAGAAGGGCGTGCTCGGTGTCGGTTCCGACGCGCCGCGCCACCAGCGTCTGAAGGACCTGGCCGTCAAGACGGCGGCCGACAGCGAAAAGACGGCCGCCACCCAGGAAGCGGAACTGACCAAGAACAAGGATGCCGATGGCTTGAGCAACCTGGGCTTTGGCATGGTCACGGCCGGCAAGGCCGACAAGGGTCTGGAACTGATGACCAAGGCAGCCAAGATGGACGAAGCCAAGCACCCTGAAGAGCTGAAACTGCACCTGGGCATCGCCCAGGCCCAGGCCGGCAAGAAGGCAGCCGCCCTGGCCACGCTCAAGACGGTCAAGGGCACGGACGGCGCCGCCGACCTGGCCCGCTACTGGACGCTGCAAATCAACCACCCGATGTAAGGTGGCCGGCCGGGGCCGGTTTTCGACCCCGACCTCTAAAAAGCGCGGTTTCCCCGCGCTTTTTTACGTTTACGGGGCCGAAATCGGGCCGCCGCGCCCCTTCCGGCTGTGCATAGTCCAAACAGTCCGTATAATCCCCCATTTAGCGACAGTTTTTGCCCACATCCCATGAAGGTATTTCGCGGTCTCCCCAATGCAGCGGCGCGCGCGCCGTGCGCGTTGACCATCGGCAACTTTGACGGCGTCCACCTGGGCCACCAGGCCCTGCTGGCGCACGTGCGGACGGCGGCGGACCGGCTCGGCCTGGAAGCGGCCGTGATGACGTTCGAGCCCCACCCGCGCGAATTCTTCGCCCAGCGCGCCGGCGACCTGTCCAAGGCCCCGCCGCGCATCGCCAACCTGCGCGACAAGTTGCAGTCGCTGGACAACAATGGCATCGACCGCGTCATCGTCGAGCACTTCTCGGAACACTTCGCGGCCCTCACGCCCCAGGAATTCACGGAAAAAGTGCTGGTCGAGGGCCTGCACGTGAAATGGCTGATGGTGGGCGACGACTTCTGCTACGGCGCCCGGCGCGCCGGCAACGTCGCCATGCTGCACGAAGCGGGCCGCCACTACGGCTTCCAGGTCGAGACCCTGCCCACCGTGATGAACGGCCAGACCCGCATTTCCTCCTCGGCCGTGCGGGCCGCGCTGGCCGCCGGCGACTTCGTGCACGCAGAGCAGCTGCTGGGCCACCCCTACGCCATCTCCGGCCACGTGATCCACGGCCAGAAACTGGGCCGCACGCTGGGCTTTCCCACCCTGAACCTGCGGGTGCCGCACCGCCCCGCCCTGGCCGGCATCTTCATCGTCCAGGTGCACGGCCTGGCCGACGCCCCGCTGCCGGCCGTGGCCAGCCTGGGCGTGCGCCCCACGGTGGACGACAGCGGCCGCGTACTGCTGGAAGTGCATGTGTTCGACTTCAACCAGGGCTGCTACGGCCGCCAGGTGCGGGTGGAATTCCTGCACAAGCTGCGCGACGAGGAAAAATACGTGGACCTGCCCACCCTGACGGCCGCCATCGAGCGCGACTCGAACCTGGCGCGCGCCTGGTTCCGCGACCGCGCCGGCGCCGGTGCGATCACGGCCACCGACCGAATTTGAGTGCGCAACGCGAAGCCAAACGCGCCGGCACTCCCAACCCGATACGATAGACGTCACCTAGAAGATAAACATGTCCGATAACAAACCAGCCAATCCGAAACAAGACAAGCAGGGCAAGAAACCCGAGAGCAAATACCCCGTCAACATGACGGAGACCCCGTTCCCCATGCGCGGCGACATGGCCAAGCGCGAGCCGCAATGGGTCAAGGAATGGCAGGACAAGAAGATCTACCAGCGCATCCGCAAGGCCGCCGCCGGCCGCCCGAAATTCGTGCTGCACGACGGTCCGCCCTACGCCAACGGCGACATCCACATCGGCCACGCCGTCAACAAGATCCTCAAGGACATGGTGGTCAAGTCGCGCACCCT
>JAZJZQ010000474.1:0-55082 GCA_040389625.1 Pseudomonadota bacterium
GGATTTTCCACCATTATGTGTCGAAAATGGGCTTCATGCTGTTGCTGATGGAGCTGCTGATACTGCTGACGGTCGCAGCGGCCCCATCATTGGCGTGGCTGGGGCGGCGCCACCTCGACTACCCCTATCTGTCGGCCCTGGCCTTCGCCCTGGTGCTGGTATTTAGCATGAGCACGCTGGGCATGTACCAGAACAATTCCCGGGAAGACATCAAACATACGCTGCTGCGCATCCTGCCTTCGTTCGCGCTCGGTTTCGGCTTGCTGAGCATGTTGATCGGGGTGGCGCCGGCCATCCAGTTCGGCCAGTCGGCCGCTGTTGTTTTTCTGCTGGGCGCCATTGGCGTATTGCTGATCCGGCTGGCCGTGCTGGCCTCGGCCCAGTCCAGCATGCTGGTGGAGAAGGTGATCCTGGTCGGCGATGGGGCCACGGCCAGCGAATGCCTGGCCCTTGCCGCCGGCCGGGCCGGCCTGCACCAGTTCCAGGTGGTCGGTTGCGTGCCGGTGGCCGGCGAGCCGTCGCGCGTGACGGGCCAGGCCCTGCTGCCGGCGGACCAGTCGCTGCTGGCCCTGGCCCGGCGCCATGGCGTCAACGAAATCGTGGTCACCGTAGGCGACCGCCGCAATGGCGCCTTCCCCGTGCGCCAGCTGCTGGAGTGCGCGCTGGGCGGCCTGCGCATCACGGACGCGGCCACCTTCTTCGAGCGCGAGGCGTGCCAGATCCGTATCGATTCGTTGCAACCGAGCTACCTGATCTTCGGCGGCGGCTTCGACCAAAGCTTCCTGCGGGCCGCCGTCAAGCGCGGCTTCGACCTGCTGGCCAGCGGCGCCATCTGCCTGGTCACCCTGCCGCTGATGGTGCTGACGGCCATGCTGATCGTGGCCGAGGATGGCGGTCCCGTGTTCTACCAGCAGGAACGGGTAGGTAAGAACGGCCGCAACTTCAACGTCCTCAAGTTCCGCAGCATGCGCATGGACGCGGAGCGCGATGGCCAGCCCCGCTGGGCCGCCGCCGACGATCCGCGCGTGACGCGGATAGGCCACTGGATACGCAAGCTGCGCATCGACGAACTGCCCCAGATGCTCAACGTGTTCAAGGGCGAGATGAGCTTTGTCGGCCCCCGGCCCGAGCGCGGTTATTTCGTCGACCAGCTGTGCGGGAAGGTGCCGTACTACAATCTGCGGCACAGCATCAAACCTGGCATCACGGGCCTGGCCCAGGTGCGCTACCGTTACGGCGCATCGGTGGACGATGCCGTGCAAAAATTGCAATACGACCTGTATTACGTCAAGAACAACAGCCTGTTCCTCGATTTGCTGATCCTGATCGACACGGTGCAAGTGGTGTTGTTCGGCAAGGGCAGCCGATAATGCTGCCCCGTTGGGCGCCGTCCGACGTTGCCGCCTTCAGCTACGGCAGCGCGGGCGTCGCTTTTCTGATCCTGTTCCTGCTCCTGTTGCAAAAGAGTAAATCGCGCCGGCACGGCGCCGCGCTCGGCTGCGCCTGCCTGCTGACGGCGGCCTGGGCCGGCGCGGCGGCCCTGGGCGCGGCCCGGCCCGCCGCGCCGGCCTTGCAGTGGCTCGAGTTGCTGCGCACCGGAGCCTGGCTGCTGTTCCTGCAGCGCCTGCTGTACCAGGAACGGCGCATGCCGGCCGGCCTGCTGGCCGGGGCCGTGGTGCTGGCCGTCGCCGTCGTTGCCGGCATGGGCGCCCAGTTCTGGCCGGCGGCGCCGGAGGAGGGCGGCGGCCGGGGGGCCATGCTGGCCATCATCATCCACGTGAGCCTGGCCGTGCTGGGCATGCTGCTGGTGGAACATCTGTACCGCAACACGCCGCCCGTGGGCCGGTGGGGCATCAAGTTCGCCTGCCTGGGGATAGGCGGCCTGTTCGCCTACGACTTCTACCTGTACAGCGACGCCTTGCTGTTTCGGCACATCAACAGCGAAATCTGGGCCGCGCGCGGCATCGTCACCGCCTTGTGCGCGCCGCTGATCGGCATCGCCGCCGCGCGCAACCGGGCCTGGGCGCCGGAGCTGATGCTGTCGCGCCAGATCCTGTTCCGTTCGGCCGCGCTGCTCGGTTCAGCCACCTATCTGCTGGCCATGGCCTCGAGCGCCTATTATCTGCGCTACATCGGTGGCGTATGGGGCCCGCTGATGCAACTGGCCTGCCTGTTCGGCGCGGCGCTGCTGCTGGCCGGGGTATTGTTTTCCGGCGCCATGCGCGCCAGTCTCAAGGTACAGATCAACAAGCACTTCTACCGGGGCAGTTTCGACTATCGCCAGGAATGGCTGCGCTTTACCCGGGCGCTGGCCGACGACGGCCCCGCGCTGGCCGAACGCGCCATCCAGGCCGTGGCGGCGCTGGTCGAAAGCCCGGCCGGCACGCTGTGGATACGGCGCGAGCGGGAACGCTTCGAGCCGGCCGCCGGCTGGAACCAGGCCGCGCCAGCGGCGGTCGAGGATGCCGGCAGCGCCTTCTGCCAGTTTCTCGAAGCGCGCCAGTGGGTGATGGACGTGGGCGCATGGCGCCAGTCGCGCCAGCCATACGGCCAGCTGCCGCTGCCGGATTGGCTGGCGGCGATGGCGCAGGTTTGGCTGGTGGTGCCCCTGATACTGCATGGGCGCCTGTTTGGCTTCGTCACGCTGGATCAGCCGCGCACCCGCATCGCGCTTAACTGGGAAGTGACGGACGTGCTGAAGATCGCCGGCAGCCAGGCGGCCGGCTACCTAGCGCACCGCGAATCGGCCGATTCGCTGGCCGTGGCGCGCCAGTTCGAGTCGTTCAACCGCATGTCGGCCTTTATCGTGCATGACTTGAAGAACCTGGTGTCGCAGCTGTCGCTGCTGCTGTCGAACGCGGCCCGCCACCAGGGCAATCCCGAGTTCGAGCAGGACATGCTGGCCACGCTGGCCCATTCCGTGGACAAGATGAAGCTGCTGCTGCACAAGCTGCACCGCGACGGGCGCCAGGAACAGGACGGCCCGCAGCCGCTGGACCAGCTGCTGTTGCGGGCGCTGCAGGCCCACGCGGACCGGGCACCGCCGCCCGTGCTGGCCAGTTGCACCGCGGGGCTCACGGTGCGGGCCGACGGCAGCCGCCTGGAACGGGTGCTGGGCCACCTGCTGCAAAATGCCGTCGATGCCACCCCGGCCGGCGGCGCCATCACCGTGCGGCTGCTGCGCGTGGGCCAGGCGGCCGTGGTCGAACTGGCCGACACCGGCCATGGCATGAGCGAACAGTTCATCCGCGAACGCCTGTTCCAGCCCTTCGACTCGACCAAGCCGGCCGGCATGGGAATAGGTGTGTTCGAGAGCCGCGAATACGTCCGTGACCTGGGGGGCGAACTGGAAGTGGCCAGCACGCCGGGAATGGGCTCGACCTTCCGCGTGGTCCTGCCGCTGTATCAGCAGGCCGCGGCGGCGGCCTAGGACACGGAGGCACGCCATGGGCAAGAAGAAGCTGCTGGTGATCGAGGACGACCCCGGACTGCAAAAGCAGCTGCGCTGGAGCCTGGACAATTACGAAGTGGTGGTGGCCGCCGACCGCGAAGCGGCGCTGGTCCAGCTGCGCCGGCACCAGCCGCCCGTGGTGACGATGGACCTGGGCCTGCCGCCCGACCCCGACGGCGCCAGCGAGGGGCTGGCCCTGCTGCCGCTGATCCTGGCGGCGGCGCCGGACACCAAGGTCATCATCCTGTCGGGCAACCAGGACCGCGGCAATGCGCTCAAGGCGATCAGCGCCGGCGCCTACGATTTCCATCAGAAGCCGCTGGACGCGGACCTGCTGGCGCTCGTGATCGGGCGCGCCTACTATCTGCACGAGATGCAGCAGGAGAACCGGCGCATGCTGCAGACCCAGGCCGATTCGCCGCTGGCGGGCGTCGTCAGCCGCGATCCGGGCATGCTCAAGGTGTGCCGCAGCGTGGAAAAGGTGGCGCCGTCCTCGGCCACCGTGATGTTGCTGGGCGATTCGGGCAGCGGCAAGGAGCTGATCGCGCGCGGCCTGCATGCGCTGAGCGCGCGCCACGACAAGCGCTTTGTGGCCATCAACTGCGCCGCCATCCCCGAGCATCTGCTGGAGAGCGAATTGTTCGGTTACGAGAAGGGCGCGTTCACGGGCGCGCTGCGCCAGACCCTGGGCAAGATCGAGCTGGCCCACGGCGGCACCTTCTTCCTCGACGAGATCGGCGACATGGCCATGGCGCTGCAGGCCAAGCTGCTTCGTTTCCTGCAGGAGCGCGTGATCGAGCGGGTGGGCGGGCGCACCGAGATCGGCGTCGACGTGCGCATCGTGTGCGCCACCCACCAGAACCTGCGCGCGCTGGCCGAGGCAGGCCGCTTCCGCGAAGACCTGTTCTACCGCCTCAGCGAAATCGTCCTGATGCTGCCGCCCCTGCGCGAGCGGGTGGGCGACTGCGCGCTGCTGGCGCACCACTTCAAGAACAAGTTCAGCGCCAGCGAAGGACGGCCGGCCATGGCTTTCAGCCCCGAGGCGTTGGCCGCCATCGAGGGTTATGCCTGGCCGGGCAACGTACGGGAGATGGAGAACTGCATCAAGCGTGCCGTCATCATGGCCGACGGCGCGCTCATCACGGCCGCCGATCTGGGCCTGCCTGAGGGCGGCGCGACCGAGGAAACCTTCAACCTGCGCCAGGCGCGTGACGCGGCCGAGTACCGCGTCATGGTGCGGGCGCTGGCGCGCGTGGATGGCAACATCGTCAAGGCTGCGGAGTTGATGGGGATCAGCCGGCCCACGCTGTACGACCTGATGGCCCACCACGGCCTGCGCAGCCCCGGCTGAAGGGGGAAGAGCTATCCCCGGCGCGCGAGCGCTCGTGCCTAGGGCGCGTCGTGCCACTGGCCGGCGGCGATCAGCTGCTTCTTCAAGCCTTCGAGGGGGAAACCGAGCGCATAGGCGGCGTGGGCGCAAACGAGCGCCTGGGCGTAGTCGTGCTTGCGCACGTAGAGCAGGCCCAGATTGTACTGGGCCGTCGCGTTGCCCGGTTCCAGCCGGGCGGCCATGCTTAACTGCTCCAGTGCCGAATCGAGGTCGCCGAGCGCCAGCAGGTAGCCGCCGAACAGGGAATGGACCTGGGGGTCGTCGGCGCGGACCCGCAACGCCCGGTCGAAATAGCATTGCACCGTATATTTGGCCCCCGGCGGGCGGTTGGTCTTGCCGCGCAGGGCGAGCCGGGCCATGGCGGCCAGGGC
Organism: Pseudomonadota bacterium; assembly: GCA_040389625.1. GTDB lineage: Bacteria > Pseudomonadota > Gammaproteobacteria > Burkholderiales > Burkholderiaceae_D > Rugamonas. The sequence goes on from JAZJZQ010000474.1 coordinate 5,213, forward strand.
CCGGTGATGGTTGGGGAAATGGTCCAGCGTGTAGTCGATGTCGCTGCCCAGGTCACCCGATTTGCCTCGGATCAGGTGTTCGACCTCCGGGGTGAAATGGAATTGTTCGACCACGGGCAAGCCCTCGCGATCGGTGGCGTTGGTGTAGTCGCCGCCCTGGTCGTGGTGGATCAGCGGTCCGCAGTCGTTGGCGGCGTGGACAGCGCCAGACAGCAGCAGCGCGCACAGTGCGTATGGAAGTTTCATTTTTTCTCCGAGTTTTTCGCCCTGACGCTCACTTCGTCGAGCAGCGCCGCCAGCTCCTGCGTGCGCGCCGCGCGTGAGTGGCGCGCGATGGCGGCCTGGCCGGCCAGCGGCGCCGCCCCTTGCCGCGCCAGCCGCAGGAAGCGCAGCAGCGCCGACACGATGTCGGGCTCCGAGTCGAGCATGCCTATCGTGTCGATGCCAGCCCGGCGCAGGGTGGCGGCCGTGTCGCCGGACGGATCGGTCAGGGCCAGGATGGGACGGCGCGCGCGCAGGTATTCGTACAGTTTGGCCGGAATCTGATGGTTGCAATTGGCCGCCTGCAGCAGCAGCAGCCCGTCCGCGGCCAGCATTTCGGCCAGCGCCGCCTGATAGGGCAGGGGCGGCGCCAGTTCGACCAGCGCGCCGACGCCGTAGCGGTCTATCAGGGGACGCAGGAAATCGTCGTGCCCATGCGCCCGCAGCACCAGCCGGAAGTTGTCGGGGCCAATATCGCCGCCGGCCTGCAGCGTCTGCAGGGCGGCGAACAGGAAGCGCGGATCGCGTTCGGACGGATAGATCAGGCCACTGTGCAGCAGTCGGAACACGCGTCCCCTGGCCGCGCCCGGCGTGGCGGCGGCCGCCGCGTCGCGGAAGTTGTCCTCGTCGTAGCCGTTTTCGATCAGGCGCAGGCGTTCATCCGTCAACTGCGGATGCCGGTCCTGGCAGGCGCGCATGGCGCCGGCCGTGGTGCAGACGATGGCGGCGCTGCGCTGCGCCGCCTGGCGTTCCAGCCACTGGTGGATGCGGCGCGTGCGGCCATCGAGCGGGAACCCTGGTTCGGTCAGCGGATCGCGCTGGTCGGCGATCCACGGCAGGCCGCTCAGGCGCTGCAGCGTCAGCGCCACCAGGTGGGCCGTGGCGATGGGGTAGCTGGACCAGATGACGTCGGGCCGGTGCTGGCGGATCAGCCGCAGGCCGGCCGGGACGGCGCTCAACCACCATGAGATCCAGCGGTCGGGCTGGGCCAGCAGGGACGGGTAGCGGCCCCGCACGGCGAAATGGCGGGCCGCATCCCAGGCCGCGCTGCGGCACACGGCCAGTCCGGCCGGCACTTCGGCAACCTGGTCGGCGCTGGTGTCGGGATAGGCGCGCGGGTGGGCCGACAGCACCAGCGGCTGCCAGCCCGACTGCGGCAGGTATTGCGAGAATTTCAGCGCGCGCTGGATGCCGCTGCTGCCTTGCATGGGCGGATAGTGGAAGGCGATCATCAGCACGCGCTTTACCATGATGCGATCCAGTCGGCGCACAGCGTGGCCACTTCATCACGCCAGGCGGTGCTGGCGAAGGTATGGTTGGCCTGGGGCAGCGTGACCTGCCGTATGCGCGGCCTCGCCAGCAGTGCGCGCCAGTGCGCATGGTCGGCCTGCAGGCCGGCGAATTCGCGCCCGGTGAGGTCGGCACCGCTCAGGACGATGAGGATGTTGCCATCGAAGCCCGACAGTGCCCTGTATAGCCGCTGCGGCAAGTCCGCCGGGCCGTTATCGCCGGCGCCGCTGCTACGGGCGCGCCGCAGTACCTGTCCCAGGCTGCGCAACGCCTGCAGCAGGCCGAAGTTGCCTGTGCCCAGCTTGCGCCAGAACTCGGGCTCCCGCAGCCGCGCCAGATAGTAATAGCGCAAGGTGGCGCGCGCTTCGCCGCGTGTGCTGCGCACCCAGGGATTGAGCAGGACCAGGCCACGGATGCGCGGGTCGGCGGCGGCATGGAAGGCGGCCGCCGTCGCGCCGTCGCACAGGCCCCACAGTACCAGCTCGCGCAGCGCCGGAACGGAACGGAAGAATTGGTGGACGGCGGCCTGCAAGTCGTCGTCCACTTGCTCGAAATTGCGGCTTTCGCCTTCGCTGTCGCCCATGCCCCGATAGTCGAAGCGCATGACCGGTATCCCGCCGGCGCACAGGGCGCGCGCCAGCAGGACGAACTGGCGATGGCTGCCTACCCGGTACTGCGGGCCGCCCGTGACGATCAGCACGCCGCGCGGCAGGGGGCTGGGCGGCAGATGCAATATGCCGATCAGCCAGTCGCCGTCGCACGGGAAGCGCAACACTTGCTGCGGCTGCGGCTGCGGCTGCGTCACGGCAGCTCCAGCGCGCTGGTGGCGTCCAGCAGTGCCGGACACAGTACCGTTTCCGTGCTGGCCCAGAACGCGGGACCTGGTACAGACTGTACCTGCACCGGCACCCCCATCGCGCGCCAGTGGGTAATGTGGCGGGCTGACGAGGGGGTCACGTCGTGCGCAGGCGTTGACCCGATGGGCACTTCCAGCCAGTAGACCGGACAGGGGGGCGTGACGAAGGCCGCGTCGCGCTGACCGATGGCATCGACCAGCGCCGGGGCCAGCGTGTAGCCGGCCACTTCGACTGGCGCCGTCTCGACGGCGGCTCCCTGGCCAGCGACGGCGTGCGTTTCCGGGCCGCCCTCCGTCGCCAGCATCCGTGCCGCCCGTCCCACGCGCAGGAACTGGTGCAGGTGGGTGCGGCCACTGACCACGGGTTGCCACAGCACGAGGGCCTGCGGCGTGATGCCGGCCGAGCAGGCGAAGTCGATCGCCAGCAGGGCGCCCAGCCGCACGCCCCACAGGCTGACCTGCCCATGGCCGCGCTGGCGCAGCCAGCGGCAAGCGTGCACCAGATCCTGCAGCCAGATCTCCCAGCGGGCGTCGCCGAAATCGCCGCTGCTGTCGCCGCAGCCGTACAAGTCGATCTGCAACACGGCATAGCCGGCCTGGGCGAAGCGGCGTGCCTGCAGGGCGGCCATGCGGCGGCACTTGTTGAGCTCTTCGGCAAACGGCGGCACGTAGACGATGGCGCCGCGCGCGCGGCCGGGATCGGGCGCGTGGAACAGGCAGAAGCGCTGACCGCGGCTGGTGTCCAGGAAAACGGGCGTGGCGCCCATCGCCAGGTCGCGCATCATGCCAGCTTGCTGTCAACGAAGTCGCTGAGCGTACCCAGGGTGGCAAAATGGCGCGCGCTGATTTCGTCGTCCATCACTTCGATGCCGAAATGCTGTTCCAGCGCCGTGATGACGCCGGCCACGGCCATCGAATCGAGTTCGGCCACGCTGCCCAGCAGCGGTGTGTCGGGCGCCAGGCGCAGCTGGCCCAGTCCCAGGGTATCGCACAGGATGATTCCTACTTGCTCGAGTGGCGGCATGGTGGCTCCAGGTTGGCGTGGTGGTCCAGCCGGCTGGTGTCGAGCAGCAGCTGGGGATAGGAAGCGGGGTGGCGCGAGCAGTGGAAATGGGGCGCCAGCGTGGCCACCATCCATTGCCAGTTACCGCAGCGCAGGAAGACGGCGCTGCCCAGCGGCACCGTGCCGATGCGGGCGTGGGCCGCCAGCGAGGCCGGGTTGAAGGCCGAGATGCGGCTGCAGGACCAGCGCACGGCGCGCGCCCGCAACAGGCAGCGCGCCTCGTCCCATAGGCGGCGAAAGGCCCAGCCCAGGCGGTCTTCCGGGCGCACATAGACATCGAAATCCCAGCATGAGCCGGACGATACGAGACGGTAGCGGGCCCGCACCTCATCTTCCTGGTAGGCGTCGAACAGCAGCCACAGGAAGCCCACCAGGTCTTGCCGGCGGAAGGCGGCCAGGCTGATGGCGCCCTGGGCGTAGCGCCGGTCCAGCACCTCGGCCGGACGCGGATAGCCGGGCGGGATGGCGGCGCGGCTGGCCAGCAGGCGCACGTCGATGTCGCGGCCGCGGTTGGCGCACAGCGGCTGTTCGCCGAGGCGCTGGGCCACGAACTGGTATTTGTGGATGCCCCAGCGCCCCCCCGACAACGGCGCCAGGGCGCGGTCGCACAGGTACAGGAGGGCGTTGAGCCATCCCAGTTGGGCGAATGCGCGGGTCAGGCGGTTGGTCATGGCGGGAGCGGGCGGCGGCCGGGTGCTTGCGTACAGCACCGATTAGACACTGGCCGCCGCTGCGCCGGTTTGCGCCCGCGCAAGCGGCGATGTTGATTGACTAACATCAAAGAGCGGTATGCGGTTTGTCCCAATCATAGGCCATACTCACTGCTCAGAGGTCGCGCGATGGCGCAGCTTATCCAAGAATTCATTTTCCAGTCCGCCCTGCGTGCGCCACAGGCGCCGGCCCTGTCGTATCAGGGCGTGTCGCTGTCGTACGCGGGCCTGGCCGCCATGGTGGGCGCGGCGGCGGGGGCGTGGCTGCGCTGCGGACTGGCCCCCGGCGAACGGGTGGCCGTCTACCTGGAAAAACGCGAGGAGGCGGTGGCGGCCATGTTCGGCGCGGCCGCCGCCGGCGGCGTCTTCGTGCCCGTCAACCCGCTGCTCAAGGCGGAACAGGTGGCCCACGTCCTGGCCGATTGCAACGTGCGCATCCTCGTCACGTCGCGCGAACGGTTGAACCGGCTGCTGGCCGTGCTGCCTTCGTGTCCGGACCTGCGCACCGTGGTGCTGGTCGGCGGCATGGAAGACAAACTGCCGGCCGCGCCCGGGCTCGACTTGCTGGCCTGGCATGGCTGCATGGCCGTGGCCAGCGTGGCGACCCCGCACCGGCGCATCGACACCGACGTGGCGGCCATCCTGTACACGTCCGGCAGCACGGGCAAGCCCAAGGGGGTGGTGCTGTCGCACCGCAACCTGGTGGCCGGCGCCGTCAGCGTCGCCAGCTATCTGGACAACCGGGCCGAGGACCGCATCCTGTGCGTGCTGCCGCTCAGCTTCGACTACGGGCTGAGCCAGCTGACGACGGCTTTCCACAGCGGTGCCTGCGCCGTGCTGATGAACTATCTGCTGCTGCGCGACATCATCGACACGGTGGAACAGGAACGCATCACGGGCCTGGCCGCCGTGCCGCCCCTGTGGATACAGCTGGCCCAGCTGAGCTGGAACAGCGCCACGGGATTGCGCTACATCACCAATTCCGGCGGCGTCATGCAGCGCCGCACGCTCGACGCCCTGCGCCGCGCGCTGCCCAGCACCAAGGTCTACCTCATGTACGGCTTGACGGAAGCGTTCCGCTCCACCTATCTGGCGCCGGAGCAGCTGGACCGGCGGCCCGACTCCATCGGCAAGGCCATCCCCAACGCCGAAGTGCTGGTGCTGCGCGCCGACGGCACGCCGTGCGGGCCGAACGAGCCGGGCGAACTGGTGCACCGCGGTGCGCTGGTGGCGCTGGGCTACTGGAACGATGCGGCGCGTACGGCGCTGCGGTTCCGGCCGCTGCCGCCGCGCCTTCCCGGGCTGCCGCTGCAGGAGGCGGCCGTGTGGTCGGGCGACACCGTGCGCACGGACGAGGAAGGTTATCTGTATTTCATCGGCCGCAGCGACGACATGATCAAGACCTCGGGCTACCGGGTCAGTCCCACCGAGGTGGAAGACGTGGTCTACGCGTCCGGCCTGGTGAGCGAGGCGGCCGCCGTCGGCGTGCCCCATCCGCAACTGGGGCAGGCCATCGTGCTGGCGGCCGTGGTGCCCAATGCCGTGCCGGCCAGCGCCGAACAGGTGCTGGCCGCGTGCAAGGCCGCCTTGCCCACCTACATGGTGCCGGCATGGGTCAAATTGTACGATGGCCCCTTGCCGCGCAATCCGAACGGCAAGATCGACCGGCCGCTGCTGGCCGCCGGGCTGGCGGCGGCCGCCAACGGGGAACGGGCATGAACACGCCGCGCCATGCGCCGCTAGCCCAGTTCGCCGTGCAGGATGGCTGCCTGCAGCTGGGCGGCATCGCGCTGACGCGGCTGGCGCAGCGGGTGGGCCGCACGCCGTTCTACGCCTACGAACGCCACCACATCCGCAACCGCGTGGCCGCCTTGCGCCGGCAGTTGCCGCCCGGTGTGGGCTTGCACTACGCCATGAAGGCCAATCCCATGCCGGCCCTGGTGCAGATGATGGCGGGCCTGGTGGATGGCATCGACGTCGCCTCCGGCGGCGAGCTGCGGGTGGCGCTGGACGCGGGCATGGAATCCGGACACATCAGCTTTGCCGGGCCGGGCAAGTCCGACGCCGAGTTGCGCTGCGCCGTGGCGGCGGGCGTGCTGCTGCACCTGGAATCGGAACGGGAGATGGAGCGGGTGGCCGAGACGGGCCAGCGGCTGGGCATCGTGCCGCGGGTGGCGATACGGATCAATCCCGACTTCGAGCTCAAGCTGGCCGGCATGAAGATGGGCGGTGGCGCCCGTCCGTTCGGCGTGGACGAGGAACGGGTGCCGGCCATGCTGCAGGGCGTGGCACGCCTGGGCCTCGAGTTCCAGGGCTTCCACATCTTTTGCGGCGCGCAGAACCTGTCGGCGCCGGCCATCGCCGAGGCCCATGCCTTGAGCGTGCAGCTGGCCCTGCGCATGGCCGGCCATGCGTCCGTCCCGCTGCGCCGGCTCAATCTCGGGGCCGGTTTCGGCGTGCCGTATTTTCCCGGCGACCAGCCGCTGATGATGGAAGCGGTGGCCGTCGCCTTGCAGCGTTCGCAGGAACTGTTGCAGCGCGCTTCCCCGGATACGGTGCTGGCGCTGGAACTGGGCCGCTACCTGGTGGCCGAGGCCGGCGTCTACGTGTGCCGCGTGCTCGAGCGCAAGCACTCGCACGGCCAGACTTATCTGATCACCGATGGCGGCCTCCATCATCACCTGGCCGCGTCCGGCAATTTCGGGCAGCGGGTGCGGCGCAACTTCCCCGTGGCGATAGGCAACCGCATGACCGAAGGGCAGCGCGAAGTGGTGTCCGTGGTCGGGCCCCTGTGCACGCCGCTCGACGTGCTGGCCGAGCAGATGGCGCTGGCGCCCGCCGTGGAAGGGGACCTGGTGGTCGTGTTCCAGTCCGGCGCCTACGGGCTCAGCGCCAGCCCGACCGCCTTCCTCGGTCATCCGCCGCCGCTGGAGGTGCTGGTATGAGCGGCCTGTGCGGCTGGTTCAGCCTGGTGCGGGACGAGGGCGCCGACCCGGCCGAGCCGCGCCGCCAGCTTGCCCGCATGGCCGCGCCGTTGACGCGCTTTGACGGCAGCGACGTACAAGCCATCGCCTGCGGCGCGGCCGGCGTCGCCATCGCCGCCCGCGAGGACAGCGCCCAGCTGTACCGCGAGGATGGCTTGCTGCTCGCCGTCTGGGGCCAGCCCACCCTGGCAGACCAGGCGGACGGCGTCGCGCACCGGCTGGCCGCGCTGTGGCCGCAGCACGGCGCGCAGGCCTGCGCCGAGCTGGCCGGCGCATTCGCGCTATGCATCCTCGACAGCCGCAACGGCGAGGTGCTGCTGGCCGTGGACCGCAACGGCGCCCGTCCCATGCTGTACCAGCCGGCCCCGCAGGGCCTGCTGTTTGCCAGCTCGGCCGATGCGCTGCTGGCCCATCCCTGGGCCGATGCCGCGCTCGACCACCAGGCCATCTACAACTACCTGTATTTTCATATGGTGCCGTCCCCGGGCACCATGTACCGCCAGCAGCAGCGCTTGCTGCCGGGCGAGTACCTGCACTACCGGCGCGGCAAGCTCAGCCGCGGCCAGTACTGGGAAATGCGCTATCTGGAACACGAGCACACGCCCTGGTCCCGGCTCAAGCCGCAATTTCTCGCCACCGTGGCGCGCGCCGTCCAGGCGTCGCTGGCAGGCCACGAAGTGGGCGCCTTCCTCAGCGGTGGCACGGACAGTTCGACCCTGGTCGCCATGTTGTCGCAGGGCGGCGCCACGGCCCGCACCTATTCCATCGGTTTCGACGTGGAAGGCTACGACGAGATGGAGTACGCCAACATCGCCGTCCAGGCCTTCAACACCCGGCACCGGGAACTGTATGTGACGGCCGAGGACGTCATCGCCGCCATTCCCCATATCAGCGCCGTGTTCGACCAACCGTTCGGCAACGCGTCCGCCGTGCCCGCCTATTATTGCGCCCGCATGGCCAGGGCGGACGGCATTACCCGCATGCTGGGCGGCGATGGCGGCGATGAGCTGTTCGGCGGCAACGCGCGCTACGCGCACCAGGCCGTGCTGTCGCGCTACGAGCGTTGTCCGGCGCCGCTGCGCCAGCTGCTGCTGGAACCGGTGCTGTTCGGACTGCTGGCTGGACAACAGCATCGGCTGCTGCGCAAGGCCCGCAGCTACGTGCGGCAAGCATTGCTGCCCTTGCCGGCCCGGCTGGAAACCTACAATCTGCTGCAAGGCTACGGCCCGGGGCAGGTGCTGGAAGCCGACTTCCTGGCCATGGTGGACAGCGCGGCGCCGGCCGGCGCCCTGGACCAGGCGTACTGGCGCACCCGCCACCTGAGCCAGATCAACCGTCTGCTGGCGCTCGACATGCACTACACGCTGGCCGACAACGATCTGCCCAAGGTCAGCAAGGCATGCGAGCTGGCCGGACTGGAAGTGGCGTTTCCCTTCCTGCACGACGAGGTGGTGGCGTTCGCCGCCCGCCTGCGGCCCGAGGACAAGCTGCATGGCACCCGCCTGCGCCATTTCTTCCGGGCCGCGCTGAGCGACACCTTGCCGCCCGCCATACTGAACAAGCGCAAGCACGGCTTCGGCCTGCCCGTCGGCCACTGGCTGCACAGCCATGCCAGGCTGCGCAGCCTGGCCGGCGACAGTCTGAGCGACCTGAAACGGCGCCATATCGTGCGGCCCGCCTTCATCGACGCGCTGCTCGATACGCACCTGGCCAGCCATCCCCCGTACCACGGCACCATGGTATGGGTATTGATGATGCTGGAACAGTGGTTCCAACGGCGCGCCGGGGCACGCCGCTCACATGAAGAGGCGCACGATGGGTTCGAAATTCGTCAAGGATGAAGCGGACTGGAATACGGCTTGCCACGAGGACTTCTACCACCACTACGAGCGGCAAAGCGGCGGCGAGGCGGACTGGGGCCGGTTCCAGATGATCCATGCGACGCTGTGGCGGGCGCTGGGGCAGCCGGCCGGGGCGCTGCGGGTGGGCGACATCGGCTGCGGCGCCGGTACCCAATGCCGGCTGTGGGCCGGCATGGGACACCGGGTGTCGGGGGTCGACATCAACGAAGCACTGATCGGGCTGGCCCGCAAGCGGGCCGGGCAGGCCGGGCTCGACATCAACTTCGCCGTCGCCTCGGCCACCGCCTTGCCGTGGGACGATGACTCGATGGACTTGTGCCTGGCGCCGGAACTGCTCGAGCATGTGACGGACTGGGCCACCTGCCTGCGCGAGATGGTGCGCGTGCTGCGGCCAGGCGGCGCCCTGTTCGTAAGCACCAGCAATATGTTGTGTCCCGTTCAGGAGGAATTTTCCCTGCCCTTGTATTCGTGGTATCCGTCGTTTCTCAAGCGCCGCTACGAACACCTGGCCCGCACCACCCGTCCCGAACTGGCCGGCTACGCCACCTATCCTGCCGTGAACTGGTTCACCTACTATGGCCTGCGCCGGCACCTGGCGGCCCAGGGCTTGCGCTGCATGGACCGGTTCGACATGATGGACGTGAGCCGCCACGGTCCGCTGGCCTCGGCCCTGGTGCGGGCGATACGCCGGCTGGCGCCGCTGCGCTTCCTGGCCCATGTGGCCACGCCTTACACTATCTTGCTGGGGATTAAGCCGGGCGCCGCCAGCGGCTATGCAGCAGGCGCAGGCCAAAGCGCCACGGCGCCGCCTCCCACGGCGTGAAGCGGGGCAGCTGCAGCGGGTCGCTGCCATGGTGCGCGGCCGCCGCCTGGGTGGAGACGGCCGCCTCGAAGCCCAGCTCGGCCACCATGCGCACGTGGCGCCGGTCATAATCCTGGCCCGGCCTGCCGTTGGGATAGGCGAAACAGCGCACGGACGCGTCGATCAACTGTTCCAGGGCCGCCTTGCCGGCCCCGATCTCGTGCCGGGCGGCCGGCGCCTCCAGGGTGGCCAGGATGGGATGGCGTACCGTGTGGGCGCCGACTTCCATGCCGGCCCGGTGCAGCAGTTGCAGCTGGGCCGGCGTCATCATCAAGCCGGGGGCGACGGGCGGCGCCAGCTGGTCGGCGATGGCCTGGCGCTCCCCCTGCGGCAGGTACTTCAGGCGCTGCAACAGATGCTCCAGGACCGCGATCTTGTGCGGCCAGTCATGCACGGCGTGGCGGCCCAGCCCCAGGTGATGCAGGTCGAGCAGGGGGCCGGGCGCGTGGCGCACGTGGGCGATCACGCTGTCGTTCCACATGCGTCCGCCGCCCAGGTAGCCGGTGCTGATGAAGAAGCAGGCGCTCAGGCCTTGCCGGCGCAGCACGGGCAGGGCCAGTTCCACATTGTCCGCATAGCCGTCGTCGAAGGTCAGGCAGGCCGCGCGCGGCGGCAGCGTTCCCTCGCGCAGGCGCCACGCCGCTTCGTGCAGCGGCAGGACGTGGAAGCAGCGGGCCAGCAGACGCATGTGGCGCTCGAACTGATGCACATCGGGCAAGTCCGGTTGCAGCGGGTCGTGCCGCGCCAGCACCCGGTGGTACATGAGGATGGACAGGCGGCGGTGGGGCCAGCGCATCACAGCTCCGGCGCCGGCGAGCGGACCCTGTGCGCCGCCGCGTGGGGCAGGGCGTGGGCGCCCTGGCGGGCGCGGATCAGGGCGCGCGTGGCGATCAGGGCCGCCATCAGGTAGTAGGGCACGTCGTAGTAGACCAGGCTGAGGAAGGCGCCACCTACGGCAAAACCGATGAAGCTGGCCTGTATCATGGTCGCAAGATGGGCCGCCCAGGCCAGTTCCGGCTGCCCGTCGGCGTGGCGCACGATCCACGCGGCGCAGCGCCAGGTGAAGATGCCCAGCATCAGGTACAGCGCCAGCCCCACGAAGCCATGCTCGCCCAGCACCTGGAAATAGATGCTGTGGGCCGCGTGCACGTCGGTGGGATTGGGCGCGTAGCGGGCAAAGGTGGACGGTTCGGCGACGTCGAAGCCGCCGCCAAGCAGGCGGTCCCGGGCCAGGTTGTAGGCCATGTACCAGGCGTTGATGCGTCCCTGGGCCGAGTCGTCGGCCTGATAGTCGCCTATGGTATCCATGCGGTTGCTCCAGCTGGGCGGCATGAACAGCAGCAGCAGCGGCGCCAGCAGCACGATCACGGAACCGCTCAGCCATTTGTTGCCGCTCTTGCACCACATGAACAGCGTCATGGCGGCGATGGCCAGCAGGGCGCCGCGCGAGTACGAGCCCAGCGCCGCCAGCGCCGACAGCACCATGGTGACGGCCATCGCCGCGCGCGTCCATTTTTTGGCGCTCTGTTGCAGCAGGTAGTGCATCAGCGGGATGGTCATGATCAGGGCCAGCGCGATGGCGTTGTTGTCGCCGATGAAGGTGCCTTCCGGTCCCCACACGCGATCGGCGCCGCCGCTGCGCAAGGTGAACAGTCCACCCTTGACGCCGTAGAAGCCGAGCGAGATCACCAGCACCCAGATCAGGCGATGCACGTCTTCTCGGCTGCGTATGAGCATCATGGTAATCAGGCTCATCAGCATGATTTTCATCACCTTGTTCCACTGGTCGTAGCTGGCGTCGGGAAACAGGGCGAACAGGGTCGTCACATCCATCCACAGGATGAAGCCGAGCAGGGTCAGGGTGATGCCGTTGATGGGCAGCGCCTTGGGCCCGCGCCAGCCGGCCATGCCGATCAGGGTGCAGATGGCGATGATGTAGGCGAAGGGGAAGTTCTGGGCGTAACCCCAGCCCTGGGTGTGCGGATTCATCACGCTGATCCAGACCCACAGCAGCACGCCGGCCACGGGCCGCCTGAACACCAGCGGCAGGCAGCCGAACACGATCAGGGTGACGAGAATGTCGCGCATGGGATGGATGGGGTTGATGCGTCTCAACGGCCGGACCGGCCGCCGTCGCTACACTGTGGCTGTAACGCTTACCCATCATAGGACAGAGGAGCAGCGCCCTTGTTGACCGTTCTCATGGCAACCTACAACGGCGCGCCGACCCTGCCCCGGGTGCTGGCGGCCTACTGTGCGCTGGACGCACCGGACGGCGGCTGGCGCCTGGTGGTGGTCGACAACGGCAGCACCGACCATAGCCGCGACATCATTGCCGCCCATGCCGACCGCTTGCCCTTGCACTATCTGTATGAAGGCCGGCGCGGCAAGAATGCGGCCCTCAACCGGGGCCTGGCGCTGGTGCTGGACGACAAGGCGACCGACCTGCTCGTCTTCACGGACGACGACGCCATGCCGGCGCCGGGCTGGCTGCGCCGCCTGGCCCAGTGCGCGGCGGCCCAGCCCGATTACGCCGTGTTCGGCGGCAGTATCGTGGCCGACTGGGCCGCGCCGCCGCCGGACTGGGTGCTGGAGCGGGTCCCGCTCGGCCTGACCTTCGGCCTGACGGCCGCCAGCCTGATGGACGGTCCCGTGTTTCCCGGCCTGGTCTGGGGTGCCAACATGGCCGTGCGGCGCGCCGTGTTCGATGCCGGCTACCGCTTCGACGAAAGCCTGGGCCCCAACGGCGGCGAATACGCAATGGGGGGCGAGACGGCGTTCACGCGGCGCCTGGCGGAAGCGGGCTACCGCAGCTGGTTCTGCCGCGAGGCCGTGGTGGCCCACCATATCCGTGCCCATCAGCTGGAGGCGCCGTTCCTGCTGCAGCGGGCCCGGCGTTTCGGGCGGGGCAAGTACCGCCAGGAGCAGCCCGGCACGTTCCCGGAATGGCTGGGCGTGCCGCGCTGGATGTTCAAGCGCTGGCTGCTGGAAGGGGCCGGCGCGGCGCTGGCGCTGCTGCGCGGCGATGGCGGGGCCCTGTTCCAGCACCGTTGGGAGCTGGCGTATTTGCAAGGTTACTTCCGCGAAGCGTGGCGCGGCGCGGCCCGGCGCGGCAGGGCGGTCTTTATTACCAGTCATTCCGGGGAGCTGGGCGGCATGGAGTTGCGCATGGCGCAGGAAGCGCGCTTTCTGGCCGGGGCCGGCTGCCAGTGCCTGATCGGCACCCGCCGCTTTCCCGGCAGCCCGGCGTGGACGGCCGGCCTGCTGGCCGAAGGCTTGCGCTGGACACCGTTCGCGCCGCCCCTGTTCTTCGAGCAGTGGCGCTGGCGCCGCCTCAACAAATGGCGCGCCCGCCTGTTCGCGGCGCGCGCCTTGCGCCGGATCAGGCCGGCCCTGGTCCATGTCGCGCTGTGCTGGACCCACTATGGGGTCTCGGCCCTGTGGCTGGCCCGCCATTGCCGCCTGCCCGTCGTGCTCAGCGTCCACAACGCGTTCGCGCCGGACAGCATCAGCGATTGGCACGCGCCCTTGCTGCGCCAGGCTTTCGAGGCCGTGCGGGGCGTGTACGCCGTGTCGGAGTCGGCCATGCAGCATTTCCTGGCCATCTACCAGCCCTATCTGTTGCCGTCCGCGCGGCTGGCCGTCATTCCCAATTGCGTGGACACGGACCGGTTCCGTCCCTGCGACCAGCGGCGCGCCACGATGCGCGCACAGTGGCAGCTGCCGCCCGACAGCCTGGTGCTGGGCAGCGTGGGCCGGCTGTCGGTGCAAAAGCGGCCGTCGCAGCTCATCGCGGTGCTGGCCCGGCTGCGGCGCCGCTATCCCCAGCTGTATCTGGTGCTGGTCGGGGCCGGCCCGCTGGAGACGGCGCTGCGGCAGCAGGCCCAGCAGGCCGGGCTGGGGCCGTACGTGGTCTTTGCCGGTTTTGTGGCGGCGGTGGAGACGGTGATGCCGGCTTTCGACCTTCATCTGCTGATGAGTCGCAACGAAGGTTTTGGCATCGCTACCATCGAGGCCATGGCGTGCGGCGTGCCGGCCGTGGCCACCAGCGTGCCGGGCAGCATCGATATCCTGCGCGACAGCCGGGGCGGCATGCTGGTGCCGGACAACGACCTCGACGAAACGGCCGACCGGCTGGCCAGCCTGCTGGCCGACGCGCCCCTGCGGCAGGAGATGGGCCACCATGCGCGGGCCGAGGCCGAGCTGCGCTACAGCACCGCCATCGTCGGCAAGCAGGTACGCGACTTCTACCGCGACCTGGTCTGACGGGGCGCGCCGCGAGCATGGCGGCGGCCCGGGCTTTGATACGCATCATGCGTTGCGCATCGGCGTTCGATAGCATGTCCAGCATGGGCATGGCCGTCCCGGCGCGGGCTTCGTCGGTATCGCCGGCGGGCAAAGGCCGGGCATATAGATCAGGCAAGGGGAGAACATGATGCGGGTAGGCGTGGTGTCATATCCTATGTTGTTCCAGCGCGAAGGCGGCTTGCAGATCCAGGTGCGGGAGACGATTGCCGCCCTCAACGGCTACCGGGGCAGCCAGGGCGGCAAGCTGCAGGTCGAATTGCTCGATCCCAACCGCCAGCGGCTGGACGAGTTCGACCTGATCCATGTGTTCGCCGCCATCAACGGCAACCACCGGGTGGTGGAATCGGCCGATGAAATGGGGGTGCCCATCGTGCTGTCGCCGTTGCTGTCGCCGGGCTGGAACCGGGCCAACGGCTGGCGCGCCCGCCTGGCCGACCGCCTGACGGGCCGCTTGACGGCCTGGACCGTGCAAACCAGCTATGCCCACACCAAGCGCGCCCTGCAACTGGCGCAGCTGGTCATCGCCCTGGGCAGCGCCGAACGGGATGCCATCCGCAGCGCGTTCCAGATCGAGGCCAGCAAGATATGCGTGCTGCCGAACGGCATCAGCGGCCATTTCTTCCAGGCCGATGGCGCATTGTTCCGCGGCTGCTTCGGTATCACGGGGCCGTTCGTGCTCATGGTGGGCGCCATCTCGCCCTACAAAAACCAGCTGGGGCTGGTCCAGGCGCTGGCTGGCATGGACGTGCCCGTCGTGCTGATCGGTCATGCCCAGCGCCAGCACCACGCTTACCTGCAGCAGCTGCAGCGCGATCCGCGGGTGCGCTGGCTTGGCTCCTTCGACCATGGCGATCCCTTGCTGGCCAGCGCCTATGCCGCCGCCTCGGTCCTGGCCCTGCCCAGCCAGGGAGAAGTGTTTCCCCTTTGCGTGCTGGAAGCCCTGGCGGCCGGCACACCCGTCGTCATGACGGAGGAGAGCGCACTGCGGTTGGCCGGCAGCGAGGCCGCCGTCAGGCAAGTGCGCTGGGACGACAGGCGGGGCCAGCGCGATGCCGTGGCCGCCTTGCTGGCCGCACCGCCGCCCAGGCCCGCCGTGCGGGCGCTGGTGGCCGACTATACCTGGCGCCACGTGGCCGAGCGCATCGCCGCCTGCTACGTCGATGTGTTGCGCACGCGGCAGGAGATGGCCGGTGCTGTTTAATTCTTTCGGCTTCCTGTTGATCTATCTGCCGCTCGTATTGGCCGGCTATGCGTGGCTGGGCCGCTATGGCGCGCGGCCCGCCATGACGTGGCTGGCGCTGGCGTCGCTGGCTTTTTATGGCTACTGGGATGTGCGCTACTTGCCGCTGCTGCTGGGCTCTATCGCCGGCAACTTCTGGTGCGCGGGCCGCATCGCCGCCGTGCAGGGGGGAGTCCGCAAGCGCTGGCTGTGGGCGGCCCTGGGCGCCAACCTGTTGCTGCTGGCCTACTACAAGTACGCCAACTTCTTTGTCGACACCGTGGGTGTCCTGGCGGGCCGGCACTGGCAGGGATGGGCGGTGGTGCTTCCGATCGGCATCTCCTTCTTCACCTTCACCCAGATCGCCTTCCTGGTCGACTGCTGGCGCGGCCAGGCGCGCGAGCCCGATCTGGTCCGGTACGGCTTGTTCGTCAGCTATTTCCCGCACCTGATCGCCGGTCCTGTGCTGCACCACAAGGAGATGATGCCGCAGTTTGCCGATCCGGCCAACGCCAGGCTGCGCGCCGCGAACGTGGCGCTGGGCATGTCCATCTTCATTGTGGGGCTGGCCAAGAAGACCCTCATCGCCGACAACCTGGCGCCCATGGTGGCGCCCGTGTTCGCGACTGGCGCCCACCCGCAGCTGCTGGAAGCATGGCTGGGTACGCTGGCCTACAGCTGCCAACTGTATTTCGACTTTTCCGGCTATTCGGACATGGCGATCGGCCTGTCGCGCCTGTTCGGCGTGAAGCTGCCGCTGAACTTCAACTCGCCCTACAAGGCCGGCGACATCGGCGCTTTCTGGCGGCGCTGGCACATGACCTTGTCCCGCTTCCTGCGAGACTATCTGTATGTTCCGCTGGGCGGCAACCGGCTGGGGCCGGCACGCCGCGACGGCAACCTGATGACGACCATGCTGCTGGGCGG
Organism: Pseudomonadota bacterium; assembly: GCA_040389625.1. Lineage (GTDB taxonomy): Bacteria > Pseudomonadota > Gammaproteobacteria > Burkholderiales > Burkholderiaceae_D > Rugamonas. The sequence continues at coordinate 21,555 of JAZJZQ010000474.1, forward strand.
CCTGTGGCATGGCGCCGGCTGGACGTTCGTGTTGTGGGGCGGCCTGCACGGGCTGTACCTGGTTGTCCACCGGGGCTGGCAGCGGCTGGGGGGCGACGGGGCGCCCCATTGGTGGCATCGGCCGCTGACGTTCCTGGCCGTGATGCTCGCCTGGGTCCTGTTCCGGGCGCCCGACCTGGCGACGGCCGGCGAACTGTACCGGGCATTGGCCGGTGCTGCCGGGCTCAGCCTGCCCCATGGATGGGGCGCCGCCGGCCATTGCCTTGCCCAAGCTGGTCTGCACCCATCCTTCGAAGGCTTGCGCTGGATTGACTTCGGCGGGCTGGGCCCGCCCACATTGGTACTGGCGTTATTGCTGGCGTTTTTTGCGCCCAATACGCAAGAAATATTCTTTCAATATGAACCGGCAATTGAAAGAATATTTCATGGCGCGGATCGTCCCATGCTGGTGTGGCGCCCCAGCAAGGTCTGGGGCGTCGCGTTTCTTGCACTGTTCCTGGGGTGCCTGTTCAGTATAAACAAGGTCAGCGAATTTCTCTATTTCCAATTCTGAATATGGGGCAGAAAATGGATCGGCACATGGATGAGCACTCTGGCGAAGACTGGTCCAGCTATCTGGCGATACTCTGCGGCGGCAGCGCCATGGTGGTGGCCGGCTTGCTGGCCATGAATTACAGCGTGGACCCTTACCTGATCCACCAGTGGGATACGCCGCAAGTCATGCGCCTGCAGCCGGCACGGGAAAGGTTGAGCGCCTGGGGCAAGACCTACGCCGTGGCCAGGTTCAGGCCGACCGTGGTGTACCTGGGCAATTCCCGCACCGAGATGGGTTTGCCGACCGCCATCCCCGCCTTTGCCGGAAAGGACGTATTCAACAGCGGCTTGTCCGGCGCGTCGCTGGGCGATACGGTCGCCATGGCGCAGCACGCGGCCGCTGTCAGCCAACTCGACACGGTCATCTGGGGCATAGACGCGCCGTCGTTTTCCATGGATGTGGGCAACACCGACTTCGACCGTGGCCTGGTCGCCCAAGGCCAGTTCTACCTGTGGCAGCGCGGCTTGCTGGACCTGAAACGGGCATTGACGGTGGACATGACACGCGACTCGATCAGCCTGCTGATGGGAAGGTCCGGCGCGATCTGCCATTCCAGCCTGGCCCAGCATGGCCAACGCGACGAAGCGTGCGGCAACAGCGCTCGTCTTGGCGGCTGGCGCGGCACGCGGGCAGCCGTCGTCCCCCGTACCCGTGAATATTTGCGGGGCACAGGGCCGACGGGGGAAGCGCTCCATGCACTCGCACGCGCCCTGGATGGACTGTGCCGGACGGGCACGCGCGTGCTGCTGTACATCAACCCCACCCATGCGCTGATGCAGGATGCCTTGTACTGGGCCGGCAAGTGGGCACCCGTCGAGCAATGGCAGCGGTCCCTGGCCGACCTGGCCGAGCGCCAGCGGCGGCACGGCTGCAAGGTGCGCGTTTTCGACTTTTCCGGCTTCAACAGCGTCACGACGGAAGCCATACCGCAGGTGACGCAACGCGTCGTGATGGACTATTACTGGGAAACGTCGCATTACCGCGATAACGTGGGCCGGATGATACTGGCTCGCATGCTCGGCGGCGACGGCACCACTGTGCCGGACGACTTTGGTGCGGAACTGACGCCGGACGTCATGCCGGCGCATCTGGCGGCCCTGCGCACCGGACGGGACCGATACCATGTCGAACATAGGCTGGAGACGGCCTTGGCACGCGCTACCGCCGCCGAGCAGATAGCGCTACCGCCGCAGGACAAATAGCGCCACCACCGCTGAATAAATAGCGCTACCGCCGCCGAGCAGATAGCTCTCACGCAGGCTGCGCGCGGAACGCGGCTATCCCCGTGAGCACCCGCCGCTACTGTCGCAGTCCCGATCGGAGGCGTCATTGCGGCCATGATCGCCGTCACCTCCCTTTGCATGACGATGCTGTAGCGCTCGCTTTCCCCACCGTCGCGGCAACGATAACCGTGTTAGCGGGCGCGCCGTTGCAGCACGGCGCAGCCTTTTTCGCACTGGCGCGACGACAGCGCCAGGTCGGGATAAGCCTGTTGCCAGCGCTGGACGATGGCCAGTTCGTCGGCCCGGGCCGCATCGTCGAGGAACACGGCCGCGCTGTCTGAGAGCCGCGGAAACAGCAGCGGCCCGGCCGGGAAACGTGCCTGGGCCCGGGTGGCCTGCGGCGGGCCGTCGATCACCAGCATGTCGATGCCGGCGGCCGGCAAGCCTTCGGTGGCATACCAGGGCCAGCGCTCGCCGTCCAGGCTGTGCGGCAGCAGGGGCGCATACAACACCTCGGCCCAGCCATGCAGGCCATGCTGGTGCAACTGGTGGCGCGTTTGCTCGGCGAAATGCAAGTCATGTTCGAGGCTGTAGACCTTGCCCGCGCCGTTCAACTGCATGCAGCGCGCCAGCACCAGGGTCGAGGTGCCGCTGCTGCATTCGACCACCGTCAGCGGATGGGCCGCGCGCGCGTGGCGCACCAGTTCCAGCAGAAAGTCCGGCGACGCGGCCCAGCCCCGCGTGTCGGGCAGGCTGCGGCGCAAGGCCAGTTCCACGTACAGACCTTGAAGGGCTTCCAGCTGGCGGAACAGGGTGGCCGGCTGCTGCCGGGTCAGGTCATGCACCTGGTGCAGGAGGATGTGGACCAGGCGCAGCTTGTGCAGGCTGTACAGGCCAAGCAGCAAGAGCAGGCAGACAAGGGACAGGGTGGCATACGGTAGCATGGCGGGCCTTTCAGGACGGGGCAGCGACTTTGCTGACCACATAGCGGTATTTGCCGGACGCTTCGGCGGCGATTTCGGGCACTTCGGCGATGTCGATGGCCACGTCGGCGCCCAGCCTGGCCTGGAACTGGGTGGCGATGTGGCGCCGCATTTCCTCGCCCAGCGCGGGCACGCACACCAGCAGCACGCGGGTCAGCAGCAGGCTTTCCTGCACGATCTTGAAGGCCCGTACCTGGGCGATGTCGCGCAGGATGTAGATCAGGGCCAGGCCGTGCATGACGGTGCCGTCGCGAGCGACGACGAAGTCCGTGCTGCGCCCTTCCAGCTTTTCCAGCAGCGGCAAGCCGCGCCCGCAAGGACAGGGCGCCGTGCCCAGTGCGCCGACATCACCGGTGGCGTAGCGGATGAACGGAAAGTCGGCGCTGGCAAGGTGGGTGACGACGATGGCGCCCGGCGTGCCGTCCGGCACCGGCTGGCCATGCGCGTCGACGATTTCCACGATCACGTCTTCCGCGCTCAGGTGCATGCCGCCCTCGGGACACTCATGGGCGATGAAGCCGGCGTCGCGCCCGCCGTAGCCGTTGGCCACCGGGCAACCGAAGGTGGCCGACAGCAGCTTGCGTTGTTCGTCGTACAGCCGCTCGGCGGTGACGAAGACGACGCGCACCCCCAGCGTATCGAGCCGGACCCGGCGCGCCTGCGCATGACGGGCGATGTGGCACAGGGCCGATGGGTAGCCGAACACCATGCGCGGGCGCTGGTGCTGCAGGCGCTGCAGGTAGTCATCGAGCCGCGGCGTCGACATCTGGAAGGCGGGCAGCAGGCTGGTGCGCAGCAGCCGGTCGCGCCAGGCGCGCCAGCGGTCCTGCGCCCCAAGCTCGATGGGCGAGCCCCAGACCACCGCTTCCGGTTCGCCGATGTCCACGCCCCACCAGCGGGTGGCGCGCCACTTGGCCGCCACGTCGTGGCTGACCCGGTCGCGGCCCAGGTAGAAGATCAGCGGTTCGCCGCTGGAGCCGCCCGTGTTGCCGCGCTGCAGGGGGCCGGCCACGTCCGAGCGGAAAGCGTCGCGCTGGCCGCTGATGTCGCGCTTGCCCAGGATGGGCAGGCAGCGCAGGTCTCGCAGGTCATGCACCTTGGCCGGGTCGAAGCCCAGCCTGGCAAATTGCGCCTGATAGTAAGGCACATGGCGGCCGGCGTGGCGCAGCAGCGCTTGCAGCCGCTGCAGCTGCAGTTGCCGCAGATGGGCGGGCGACAGCCACTGGCTCGTTTCCAGCCGGCGCAGCAGGTTGGCGCCTGCGTGGTGCTTGATCCTTTCCTGCAGCAGGAACAGGGGACGGGCGACGAGGTCCTTGTACCAGCCGGCGCGCGGCCGCAGTTCCAGGCGCCGGTACTGGGCCAGCAGGCGGGGACCGATTTCCTGCCACGTGTAGCGCTGGGCCAGCCGCAGGCCGGCGGCGGCCATGCGCTGGGCCGCGTCCGTGTCGTGCAGGATGGACAGCAGGTGGCGCGCCATGGTTTCGGCGTCGCCGGGGGCCGCCAGCAGGCCCGTGTGGCCGTGTTCGAGCAGGCAGGGGATGCCGCCCACGTCGGTGCTGACCACGGGCACGCCGCTGGCCAGTGCCTCCAGTATCGAAACGGGCATGTTGTCGGCCAGGCTGGGGTTGAGCACGGCATCGGCCTGCCGGTACAGGCTGGCCATGCCATCCTGGTCCAGGGCGCCGGCGAAGACGACGGCGTCGGCCACGTCCAGCTCGCCGGCCAGCCGCCGCAGGCGCGCCAGTTCCGGGCCGTCGCCGGCGATGGTCAGCTGCGCATGCGGCACGGCCAGGCGCAGCAGCCGGAAGGCGCGCAGGGCGGTGGCGTGGTCGTAGAGCGGTTCCAGGTGGCGACAGACCAGTATCATGGGCCCAGGCCGCGAGGCGGGCGGGCCGGGCGAGAAACGGGCCAGGTCTACGACGTTGGGCAGGATCTGCACGGCCAGGCCATGCTGCCTGAACACCTGGGCCAGGAAGTCCGACGGCACGACGATGGCGTGGGCACGACCCAGTGTGACCGTGACCAGGCGCCCCTGCCGGGCCAGGAAGGCGGCCGCCTCGCCGCCGTGGTAATGCACCAGCACCCCCTTGCGGCGCATGCGGCCTATCCAGACGGCCGGTGCCGCATGCAGATGCCAGGCCCAGCCGGAATTGGCCATGATGTGCACGATGTCGGCCCGGCCTGCCGCCTGCCACAGGGCGCCCAGATAGGGAAGCAATCGGACCAGGGCGCGCAGTCCGCGCAGCGGGGCCAGCCAGGCCTGCCGCGGTGGCCGGTTGGTGGGCACCAGTTCCACCTGCGCGCCCGCGTCCGCCAGCAGGCGGGCCAGCTGGGCGGTCTGGTTGGCCATGCCGCCGGCCGGCGGCGCGCAAGGGCCCGCCAGCGCGATCCGCAATCCGTGGAAGGTGGGCTGGTTCATGTTTGCCGGCCGGCGGCCAAGGGTTCGTAGATGTTGGCGTACCTGGCCACGCTGGCGGCCCAGGTGCGTTCCCGTTCGACAAAGCGACGCGCGTTCTGGCGCAGCGCGGTCCACGTCTCCGCATGGCGGGCCAGGTGGATGATGCGCTCGGCCAGCGCGGCCCCGTCGCCGGCCGGGAACAGCACGCCGGTCTTGCCGTCCTCGATCAGTTCGCGGTGGCCGCCCACGTCCGAGGCCACCACCAGCCGGCCCTGCGCCATCGCCTCCAGCGGCTTGAGGGGGGTGACCAGTTCCGTCAGGCGCATCGGCAGGCGCGGATAGACCAGCACATCGACCATCTGGTAATACTCGGCGATGCGCAGGTGGGACACGCGGCCGGCAAAGCGTACCCGCCGTTCCAGGCCCAGCTGGGCCACCAGGGCGCGCAGCTCGTCCTCTTGCGGGCCGCCCCCCACCAGCAGCAATTGCAACGATGGCAGCGCCTGCACCATGCGGGGCAAGGTCTGGATCAGCAGGGCCAGGCCTTCGTAGGCATAAAAGGAGCCGATGAATCCCAGCACCAGGCTGCCCGTAAGGCCCAGGCTGTGGGCCAGCATGCCGGAGGGCACGGCCGGTGCGCGCAACTGGCCCGGGTCCACGGCGTTGGGGATGACGGTGACCTTGCCGGCCGGGATGCCGCGCGCCATCAGGTCGGCACGCAGGCCGTCGCAGATGGTGGTGACGGCGTCCACCCGCCGCAGCACATAGCCTTCCAGCGCGCGCGTGAGGCGGTAGCGCAGGCCGCCCGGCTTGCTGGTGCCATGGTCGGCGGCCGCGTCTTCCCAGAAAGCCCGCACTTCATAGACGACGGGTATGCCGAGCGCGCGCCCTACGCGCAGGGCGGCGAGCGCGTTCAGCGCCGGCGAATGGGCGTGCAGGATGGTGGGCCGCACCTTGGCGGCCACTTGCCGCAGCCGGCGGCTCAGGCCCAGCACGACGCTCCATTGGCGCAGCAGCGGCAGGCCGGTCCACCAGCCCTCCAGCGGCGCTGTGCGGAAGAAGTGCCAGCCATCCACATGCTGCTCGGCGGCCCGGCCCTGTTCCGGCGCGGCATGCTTGGCGCTGGTCAGGTGCTCCGTCTGCCAGCCCAGCGCCCGCTGCTGCTTGAGGATGGCCAGGGTACGGAAGGTGTAGCCGCTGTGCAGGGGGGCGGAGTGGTCGAGGATGTGCAGGATGCGCATGGTGGTTCCCGGCTGTCTGGCTCTGGTTGTTTATGATTCAGAAAATTCGCGAGGCGCGGTTTGCGCTGGATCAGCGTATCCGGCTCCAGGCTTGCCGCGCCATCCTGGCCAGCGTGTCTTGTGGGCGCGAACGCAACGCTGCTTGTCCGCCAGGCATGGGAATGTCCTGCAGCGCAAGCTCGGAGAACAGGCTGGTGTGAAAGCGGTCGCGGTGCCGGCCCAGAAAGGCGCACAGCTGTTCATACCGTTGGATCAGGTGGCGCTCGGGCGCGGGCAGGCAGCCGCCGCGCTTGCGTATCAGTTCGAAGCTGTGCAGGACGATCACGAAGGCGTACCAGCCGGCCCGCCAGGCCCCCTCCAGCGCATGGACCATTTCGGCATGGGAGCAGGCACATAGCTGGGCGTGCCGGGTATGGCCGGGATAGTCGCGAAAGGAGGCGACGGGAAATTCCCATACGCCGTCGAACGGCATGGGCTGGGCGATGGGCTGATCCCATACGCCGACCTGGTAGCTGGGCGTGTAGCTGGTGTCGATCTGGATGCCGTGGTGTGCCAGTGCCTGCAAGGTGACGCGGCTGCCGCCAAAGCTGCCGGCGCGGAAGGCGTGGACCGGCGCCGCGCCCGCCGCCCGCAGGTTGGCCAGGCCCTGGCCGATCAGCGCGCTCTGTCGCTCGAGAGGCAAGTGGCACAGGTACTGGCAGACGGGCACGGGCGGCTGGGCATCGGCCGGCCGCGGCAGCCATTCCGGGTGCAGGTGCAGTTCCACCTGCTGGCCGCCGCGCTGCACGAGGCCGACGATATGGGCCAGCGGTGCCAGGCCCGCCTGTTCGGCGAACAGGGCTTCGACGAAGTAGCTGGCGCGCAGGCCGTGTTGCGCCAGCACGCCGATCTGGTAAGGCAGGCCAAAGCCGCCGGCGCTGGTCAGACCATGGATATCGACGGCCAATTCCTCGTCGCAATGGGCGCGCTCCGGCGGCAGCGGACGGTGGGGCCAGCCGGGTACGTCGGGCCACAGTTCCGTGTCCACCGTCAGGAACACCTTGAGCGCGTGGGCGGGCTTCATGCGGCCCGCCGTTCATTGCGGTCGGGCAGCTCCAGCACATGGCGCAGGAACGATTCGAACATCAGCAACGACCACAACGCGCTACTGTGGTCGCAACGCCCGCTGAGCTGTTCGTCCCGCAACTGCTGCACGTACGCCATGTTGAAGATGCCGGAGTCGGCCAGCAGGCTGCTGTCCAGGCAGCGCTGCAGGCGCGAACGTAGCGCTCCGGCCAACCAGCCGGCCATGGGCACGGCGAAGCCCATCTTGGGCCGGTGCAGGATGGCGGCTGGCAGGTAGGGAATCATGGCTTGCTTGAAGATATGCTTGCCTTCGCCCTCCATCAGCTTGAGCCGGGGCGGCAGGCCGGAGATCCAGGCCACCAGTTCGTGGTCGAGCAAGGGCACGCGCACCTCCAGGCCATGGGCCATGCTGGCGCGGTCGACCTTGGTCAGGATGTCGCCCGGCAGGTATGTCTTCAGATCCAGGTATTGCACCAGCGACAGTGCGTCGTCGGCCGGGCAGGCCGCCGCGTGGCGCCGCAGCACTTCGATGGCCCGGTATTGCCCCAGGCTGGCCGTGAAGCCGGAACTGAACAGGCGGGCGCGGGTGGCGTCGTCCATCACGGCGATGCTGTGAAAATAGGCTTCGATGGAGTCGCGCGCCATGGCCTGCAGGGTGGCCTTGGCGCGCAGCGGGCGCGGCAGCCATAGCCCCCGCGGATAGGCGCGGCCCAGCGCGCCGAACACGGGACGGCGCAGGGCGGCCGGTACGCGGGCCCGCCAGCGCTCCTCCTGCACATGCCAGCGGTAGCGCGCGTAGCCGGCCAGGTTTTCGTCGCCGCCGTCGCCCGACAGCGCCACCGTCACCCGCTGGCGGGCCAGCTGGCAGACACGGTAGGTGGGCAGGGCGGAACTGTCGGCGAACGGTTCGTCGTACAGCGTGGCCAGCTGGTCGATCAATCCCGTGTCCTGGCCGTCCACCCGCAGTTCGTGGTGGCGGGTGGCGCAATGGGCGGCCACGGCGCGGGCGTACGACGTCTCGTCGTAGCGCGGGTCGCCGAACGCGATGGCGCAGGTGTTGACGGGTTCTTGCATGCACTGCGCCATCATGGCCACCACGGCGCTGGAATCGACGCCGCCGGACAGGAAGGCGCCCAGCGGCACTTCGGCCACCAGCCGCATGCGCACCGCCTCGGCCAGCCGCGCCGTCAGTTCGTCGGCCGCCTGGGCCGGGCTGGCGACGGCCACGGGGGCGAACGGCACGTCCCAATAAGGCTGGGTCGCGGGCACGGCGCCGCCCTTGCGCACGCACAGCGTATGACCGGGCGGCAGCTTGCGAGCCCGCTCGAAGATGGTGCGCGGGTCGGGCACGTAGCCGTAGGCGAAATAGTCTTCCACCGCCAACGGGTCCAGCGCGCGCGGCATGGCCGGGTGCAGCAGCAGCGCCTTCAGTTCGGAGGCGAAGGCAAGCTGGCCGTTGTCGAGCCGGGCGTAATACAGGGGCTTGACGCCGAGCCGGTCGCGCGCCAGGAACAGGGTCTGCTCGTTGCGGTCCCACAGGGCGAAGGCGAACATGCCGCGCAGATGGTCCACGCAGCGGCTGCCCCATTGCTCCCAGGCGTGGGCGATCACTTCCGTGTCGCAATGGGTCCGGAAGATGTGGCCGTATTGCTGCAGCTCGCGCATCAAGGCGCGGAAGTTGTAGATTTCGCCGTTGTAGACCAGCACCACGCTGTGGTCTTCGTTGTACATGGGCTGGTGGCCGGCGGCCAGGTCGATGATGGCCAGGCGCCGGTGGGCCAGGCCCAGGCCCGGTTCATGATGGCTGCCGGCGCCGTCCGGGCCCCGGTGGCGCAGGCTGTCGTTCATGCGGCCCAGCAGCGCCGGGTCGATGTCGGGCGTGCCTTGCAGGTCGAACAGTCCCACGATGGCGCACATGGCTTTCCTTTCAGCGTGAACGGGGTCCGCGCGGGGCGGACACGGCGTCGTAGACGGCCAGATAGGCATCGGCCATGGCCAGCAGGCTGTAGTCGGACAGCACCAGCCGTCGCGCGCGGCCGCCATGGCGCACGGCCAGGCCCGGAATGCGGTGGTAGTCGGCGATGGCGTCGGCCAGCAGCTCGGGCGCGCCCGGCGGCACCAGCGTGCCGGTCCAACCCGGTTGTACGAGATCCACGTTGCCGCCCACGGCCGTGGCGACCACGGGCAGGCCGGTGGCCATGGCTTCCAGGATGGCATTGGAACTTCCTTCGTTGAGCGAGGGCAGGACGAACAGGTCCATGGCGCGCAGCAGCTGGGGCACGTCGTCGCGGGCGCCGGGCAGCCAGGCCGTGCCGGCCATGCCGGCCTGGTGCAGCAAGTCCAGGCAGGGCTGGCGGCAGGGGCCGTCGCCGATGATCATCAGGCGCAGGCGCGAATACGGTTCCGGGTCCGCCTCCAGCAGCATGAGGAAGGCGCGCACCAGCGACAGGTGGTCCTTGATGGGCACCATGCGGCCCACGCTGCCGATGACGAAAGCGTCTTCGCACAGGAAACCGTCCGGCCCCACGGCAGCGGGCGGACCGAGGCGGGGATGGAACTGCAGGCTGTCGACGCCGTTGCCGATGTGGGTGACGCGGGCCGGCCTGGCGCCGATGGTGCCAATCAGCCATTGCTCCAGGTCCTTGCTGACGGCGATGAAATGGCCGATCAGGGGCCGCAGCAGCTTGCGCAACAGCTTGTAGCGGGGATTCTGGCCGTGCAGGTCGCTCAGGTCGCGCCCGTGCTCGCCGTGGATGCGCAGGCGCACGCCGGCGATGGCGGCCAGCAGTTGGCCCTCCAGGCTGGCCAGGTTGCGGGTGTGGATCAGGTCCGGGCGCAGCCGCTTGAGCACGTGGAACAGGCGCAGGTAATGGCCCCAGTCCTTGCCTTCGCGCTTGTTGAGGCAGATGATTTCCACCCCGGGCCGCTTGATGCGCTGGTGGAAGTCCGTATAGTTCTTGAGGCAGATGATGGCGTGCCGGTAGCGTTCGGGCGGCATGTGGTTGATCAGATTGATCAGGCCGTTTTCCAGCCCGCCGACGCCGAGCTGGTGGATCAGGTGCACGATCAGCGGCGCCGCCTGCTGCGGGCCCGCGTCGGCCAGGCCGTTGTTGTCATCGTCCAGCATGGCGCAGACCCCGGTCGATGGATGGCAGCGCCGCGCGCAGGAAGCGCTCGAGCGTGGCGGCGGCAGTGGACATGTCGTCGGCGTCCGCGGCGACGGCGATGGCTGCGCCATCCTCGGGCTGGCGCAGCAGCCTGGCCTTGGCCAGCAGCAGTTTGACCATGACAGGGCTGGCCGTGTCGAGCCCATCCTGTCGATACCAGCGCCACACCAGCCGGCGTTTGCCGCCATTGCGCAGCAACAGCTGTTGCACCGCGAGCCGCCGCGGGCCCAGCACGATGACGCGCGTGTCGGCGGTGCTTTCCTGCCATGCCGGCAAGCCCGCCGGCTGCGGCGCGGCGGCCGGCGCAAGCAGCTCCGCCCCACTGGCCTGGCGTCGGTACCACGCCAGCTGCAGCGACACCGTAGCGGCGCCGTCGCTGAAGCTGGCGGCATAGGACAGTGCCGGACGCGCGCGGGGCAGGCGCCAGCTGTCGGCGTCCCAGGCGGCGCGGCGCCATGGCGCGGGAACTTCGGCCACGCCCAGCGGTGGCGGGGCCTCGGCCGCCGGCGCTCCGCCTTGCATGGCGGCCGCCAGCAGCGGCCAGCAGGCCGTGATGGCCGTGCAATACAGGCACGCGCGCCACACGGGGGACGCGGCCAAGGCGGGCCGCACAGGCCGCCGGCCGGCCGGCGCCTTGCCCCTGGTTTCGCCTGCCACGCCGTCCGGGGTATTGTCCAGTGTATCGTCCAGTGTATCAGCCGGACCATTGTTCGGCACGGCGCTCGCCGTCCGCGCCCGCGCCGCCGCTCCCATTTGCGCCGCCGGGCCGGTGCCGCGCCACAGCCTGCCGCACCAGAACAGCAGCAGGCAGACCAATCCGAAGAACAGCCAGCCATAGATCAGGTGGTCGATGCCGGCGGCAAGCCGCATGTCGCTGGCGTAGCCGATCAGCACGATCAGGTAGGCCCGCACGCCGTTGGCCAGTACGGGCAGCAGCATGGCCACGGCAATGAACAGCAGCCGGCGGCCGGTGTCGCGGAAGTTGAGCCATGCATATAAAGTACCAAGCGCCACAGAAGCGATTACATAGCGCAAGCCGCTGCAGGCATCGACCACCGACCAGTTACCGTTGGGCAGGGTCAGGTAATTATTTTCTCTCAGCACGGGGACTCCGCTCAGCTGCAAGGCCGTGACGGTGAACGAGGCCGTAAAGTCGATCAACGGCGGCACCAGCACTTCGCCAAAAGGCACGGCCAGCAGCAGATAGCCCAGTGGAAACGCGATGGTGCGTGCGCATGCCGTACCGGCCACGGCGATGACGGTGGCGCCCACCATCGCAACCACCATGTACTGTTGCAACGACGGGACGTTGGCCAGCGCGCCCAACAACCATGCGGCGCCCAGCAACGCGAGCAAGCCCAGCGCCGCCACCGAGGGCACCGGCAACTGGCGCGCGAGGAGATGGCGGCGCTGCCAGACCAGCCAGGCGCTGATGGGCAGGATGAGAAAGCCGTGGGCGAACGTTTGCGAACGCCACCACAGCGCCACCATGGCAGACAGCGTCGGATAGTGCAGCGCCAGCACCAATGCCAGCGCCAGCAGCAGGCCGGCCACGCTGCCGCGCGGCCAGGCCGGGACCGGTTGCGGCGCCGCGACCAGGGGCATGGCTTGCACGTTCATGGCGCTGCCTCCCGGGCCAGGGTATCCACGCCCAGCATCGTCCCTAGCCGGGCCAGGTTATGGTCCCAGTCGAAATGGGCCAGCACGTGGCGGCGCGCGGCAGTACCGATGGCGTGGGCGTGCTGGCAGTCGAGCGCTCGCGTAATCTGCCCGGCCCAGGCGTCGGCGCGGTCGGCGCACAGCACCTCGTGACCGGGCGTGACGTCCAGGCCTTGCAGCGCCGCCGCGCTGGCCACGACGGGCAAGGCCATGGACATGGCTTCCAGCACCTTGTTCTGGATGCCGCGCGCGATCTGCAAGGGAGCGACGGCGACGGCCGCATGCTGCAGGTAGGGGCGGATATCGGGCACGCTGCCGCTGACGTGGATGCCCGGTTCGGCCGCCAGGGCCGTCACGGCCGCCGCCGGGCGTGCGCCGACGATGTGAAAGTGCAGCGCGGGCCGGTTGGCCCGCAGGGCGGGCAGTACGCGGGCGGCGAACCAGCGCACCGCTTCCACGTTGGGCCAATAGTCCATGGCGCCGGTAAATACCAGCACCGTCTGTCCCGGCGGGTAGGGATCGGGCCGGCCGGGGTCGGGCGCGAAATAGGCGCTGTCCACGCCATTGCTGAAGTGCTCGATCTTGTGGCCGCTGTCGGGCGCCCGGGTCCGGAACAGGGCCGCCTCGGGGGCGGAAACGAGGGTGGTACGGTCGAACTGGCGGGCGATGGCTCGTTCGTAGTCGAGCAGGCAGCGCGCCTCGCGCTGGTACAGCCGGGACAGTGGCCAGGGCCGGGTGTCGGCGTAGGCCAGCCATTTTTCCGAATCCACGTCGACCAGGTCCATGACGCGATGCAAAGGGCCTTGCGCGCCATGGGCCGGCACGTATTGCGCCATGGGGCCGGAAAAGGCCAGCGCGGCGGCGATCGGTTGTTGCGACAGGGTGTGCGCTACCCATTGCTGCAGGGGCCGGGCCCGGTAGTAACGCAGGCTGACCGGTTCATGGCCGGCCAGCGCCGCAAGGCTGCGCAGCCGGGCCCGCCAAGGGCGCAACGGCACGAAGCAGCTGCTAGCGCACATCGCTTGCAGCCGCTCCACATATTGCCAGTCGTCCGTATGGTCGACGAAGGTGCCCAGGTGGACGTGGAAGTGGCGTTGCAGGTAGGCCAGGATATGCCACGCCCGTATCTTGTCGCCCTTGTTGGGCGGGTAGGGGATGCGGTGCGGCAGATAGAGCAGATGGCGCATGATCAGCCCAGTTGGCGGACGATGTGCGGTCCCAGCGCATTGGCCAGGCGCAGCGGCATCTGTTGCCAGGCGCGGATCAGCCAGCGATAGCGGGGATTGAGGGGATTGTTGTTGGGCACCTGGCGCGCCTGGTGCAACTGGTATTCGTAGTGCAGGGCCTGCGGCGCGAAGCCCCAGTTCTTCTTGAAGTCGTAGGCGCCCGTGCCCGCCTTGCTGCGGCCGAAGTCGAACAGGGTGCAACCGGCCTCGCAGGCCCGGCGCATCACTTCCCAGTACATATAGTCGTTGGCCGCCAGCGCACGGGCGGCCGGACCGCCGCCGCCGTAGTAGGGCAGGATTTCATCGCGGAAGCGGAAACTGAGCACGCCGCACACGGCCCTGGTGCCGTGTTCTATGCACAGCACTTCGCAGTCGGCGCCGAACTCTTGCTGCAGCAGACGGAAGTAGCGGCGGCTGAACACGGGCGTGCCCAGCCGGTGCACGCTGGCCGCGTAGACGGCAAAGAAGCGCTCCGTGTCGCCGTCGGGTACGCTGCGCAGTCCGGCCGCCACGCCCTTGCGCACCATGGCGCGCTGCTTGCGGGGAATGGCCAGCAGATTGTCGTCGGGTTGCGGCAGCAGCGGCTTGCGGAAGGTGTGGTACAGCTGGCTGGCCGGCCAGTCGGCGTGGCGCGCGCGCAGCTGGCGGTATTCGAGGTAATCGACCCTGAGCCGGGCTGCCAGGGACTGGGCGGCCTCGTCCAGGCTGGCGGCCGCCTGCGCGTCGGTGGCGGCGATGCCGCCGTAGACGCAGAATGGCAGCGAACTGAGGCTGTTGCCGAACAGGGGACTGCGGATTTGCGCCAGCGGCAGGATGCCGCGCAGTTCGCCATCCGATTCCGCGTACAGGAACCAGGTCGGGTGGCCGAACGCCTGTTCGATCACGTTCTTCCAGCCGGCCCGGTGGAAGAAGGTGGCGTCCGGGCAGCGCTGCACGTAGCTGTCCCAGCGCGCGGCATCAGCGGCGCCCATCAGGCCGACGATGGGGGCGGCCGACACGTGGGGCTGGCAGTCCTGCTTCATGCGTGCTCCAGGAAGATGTGGTCGATCCGGTCCCATTGGAAGTCGCGCAGCAGCGCGTTCACGCGCGTTTCCATGCGCTCCAGGTTCAGGTAGTGGCGAAACCGGGTGCGCCAGCCCAGGCCGGCTGGCCGTGGCTGGCCGGGATCCAGTTCCCAGGGATGAAAATAGAATATCCCAGCCTGCCCGTCGTGCGAATTGATGCGCCGCAAGGCCCAGCGCGAACAGGCATACGGATAGAGCCGGAAGTAGCCGCCGCCGCCGGCCGGAAAATTGCGTCCACCCACCCTGACGGTACTGACGGGCAGTTCCAGCAGGCCCGCCGGGCCGTCCGGATAGTAGGCGAAACGGGGCGCGCCGGGGGCGCCGTAATGGTCGTGGCGTATCGGATACAGGCTGGAACTGTAGCGGTAGCCGGCCGCCCGCAGGCATGCGTGGGCCCACGGCGTGGCCGGGCCGATGGAGAAGCTGGGGGCGCGGTAGCCGTGCACGGCCGATCCGCTCACTTGTTCCAGGATGGCCTTGCTGCGGCCGATGTCGTGCACGAATTCGGACTGGCTCTGGGCGCTCACGCGGGCATGACCGTAGCCGTGGCTGGCCAGCTCGTGGCCGGCGGCGGCGATGCGGCGCACCAGTTGCGGGTAGCGCTCGGCCACCCAGCCCAGCGTGAAGAAGGTGGCGCGGCAGGCCGTGCCGTCCAGCATGGCGAGAATGCGGTCCACGTTCGCCTCCACCCGGCAGGGCAGGCTGTCCCAGCTGTCGCGCGCGATGTGGGGGGCGAAGGCCGAGACCTGGAAGTAGTCTTCGACGTCGACGGTGAGCGCGTTGCGCGCCGCGGGCCGGGCGGCGGGGCTCATGGCTGCGGGCCCCGCCGTTCGGCCAGCCAGGCGCCGATGACGGCGGCGATGCGCTCGGCCGCGTGGCCATCCCAGTGGCGCGGCACGCGGCCGGCCTTGCCGCCGTAACGCAGGATGTCGTCGCACAGGGCCAGGATCACGGCCGGGTCGCGCCCGGCGATGGCGTTGGTGCCTTCGCTGACGGTGATCGGCCGTTCCGTGTTGTCGCGCAGGGTCAGGCAGGGCACGCCCAGGGCCGTGGTCTCTTCCTGCACGCCGCCGGAATCGGTCAGCACCATGCGCGCGCCGCGCATCAGGCCCAGCATCTCCAGGTAGCCCAGCGGCGGCAGGCAGGCCAGTTGCGGCGTGTCGAGCAGGTGGCCGAGGCCGAACTGCTGGACCTTGGCCCGGGTGCGCGGATGGAGCGGGAACAGTACGGGCAGCCGCTGGCTGAGTCGGTTGGCCGCGTCCAGCAGTGCCCGCAGCCGCAGGGGATCGTCGACGTTGGCCGGCCGGTGCAGCGTGAGCAGGGCATAGGGCGCACCGGACGCGAAGAAGCCGGCCAGGTTGAGGCTGGCCAGGATGCGGTCCGGCGCCGGCGCCGTGGGTAACAGGCGCAGCAGGGTATCGATCATGACATTGCCGACGAAGTGGATGCGCATGGCGGCGATACCTTCGCGCTGCAGATTATCGGCGGCCCCCGCTTCCGTCGTAAACAACAGCTCGGACAGCTGATCGGTCAGGACCCGGTTCACTTCCTCGGGCATGGTGCGGTCGAAGCTGCGCAGGCCGGCCTCCACATGCAGCACGGGTACGTTGCGCTTGGCCGCCACCAGGGCGCAGGCCAGCGTGGAATTGACGTCGCCCACCACCAGCACGGCGGTAGGCGCCAGCGGTTCGAGCACGGCGTCGAAGCGGCGCATGACCTCGGCCGTCTGCACGGCGTGGTTGGCGGAGCCGACGTCGAGCTGGATGTCGGGCGGCGGCAGGTCGAGGGCGCCGAAGAACTGGCTGTTCATGGCCGCGTCGTAGTGCTGGCCCGTATGGACCAGGGTCAGCGCGGGGGCCGGCGTGAGCTGGCGCAGGGCGCTCAGCACGGGCGCCATCTTCATCAGGTTGGGGCGTGCGGCAACGACGCACACCAGCCGTTGTACGGGTTGCAGGGGAGTGGGTGTCATGGCGGGCCTCGGTCGTCAGAACAGCAGGATCAGCGCGGCGCCGGCGCCGTTTTCACGGTAATTGCCGCCGGCATTGCTGCGGTGGGTGGCGTGGCGCAAGTCCACCGTGGCCGTCAGCCGCGGCTGCAGTTGCCGGGTGAAGTTGACGGTGACGGTGCGGTTTTGGTCGCGCCGGCCCGTGTCAATGGCGTCGATGGCGCTGTAGCTGCCGGTGAGGTTGACGCTGTCGCGGGGGGACAGACGCCAGCTCCATCCGGCCTGTGCTGCGCGCTGGCGCGTGTGGTCATCCGCCGCCAGCTGCCCCGGCGGCAGCAGCGGGCTGTCGATGGTGCTGCGCGTTTGCGCCGTTCGCTGCGTGGCCGACAGGCCCAGCGCCAGCGTGCTGCGTGCGCCGGAGTAGACGGTGGCCGCGTGCCATTGTTTTTGCAGAAAATAGTTGTGGCTGAAATAGTTAACGTTGCCCGCGTACGGTCCCAGCAGCTGCGACACGCGCAGGAAGGTGTTCACCGTCTGCAGCCGCAACTGGGGATCGGGAATGCGGCTGGCCCACAGCTGGTACAGGAAATTGCCGACGGCGTCAGGCTGCAGGCTGAGGAACTGGGCCGAGGTGGTGGTGATGTCCTCGTTGTAGTTGAGCGTCCAGTACATGGCGTGCATGCGGTACTGCAGGTCCAGGCTGTGGGTCTGGCCGAAATAGCGGCGGCCCACGCTGGCCGTCACGCTGGTGCGCACCGAGGGGTTCCAGGCCGCGCCGGCCGACCAGTAGCGGCCCTGGGGCGGATTGCCGATGGCCTGGTAATCGGCTTTTTCGTAGCCGGCCGTGCCGAAGGCGGTTAGCCTGCCGTCCAGCGGCACACGCAGCGTGAAGGCGGCGTCGCTGTTGATGACAGGCACCATGGCGGCATCATGGGTGGCATTGCGGTCGGCGCTGGCCTGCCACTGCCAGCCGCGACCGTCGTTGTCGCCGCTGACGGTGAGGCGCACGTCATGGTTGTGTACGTCATACAGGCGGTCGCTGCGCACGCTGTCGTAGGCATAGCGCAACTCGGCCGTGGCCAGCCCACGAAAATCGTGCTTGAGCGTGGGCGCCACGCTCAGCGTGTGGGTGGTGGTGCGGTTGGCGCTGTTCTGGCCGGGGTCCGTGATCTGGGGACCGAAGGCGGACAGGTTCTGCTGGCTGATGCCGGCCCGCGCATCGACGGTGAGCCAGTCCGGCAGCAGTTCGCCGTGGACGCTGCTGTCGAGCAGCTGCGTGCGGCGTGGCGCCTCGACCGTGCTGCGCCGTTCCTGCAGCGCATAGTCGAGCCGCAGCGACAGCCTCGGGCCCGTGGCCGTGACGGCGATGGCGGGCGCCAGTTCCGTGGCCCAGGCGGAGCGGGCCTGGGCCTGGGGGCTCAGGTTGACGTTGTCGGTGTAGCTTTCGCCCAGGCGCACACTGGGCGCAATGCTCCAGTCGGCCGGTACGGCCCTGGCCGGGATGGCCAGCACCACCAGCGCCCACGACCACTTGTGTTGCGTGGCGCCCGTCGCCCTAATCATAATAACCATAGTACTCGCCACCCGGGAACTCCTTCGTCTTGTTGTAGATCAGGTTGACGTGGGCGCACTGCTCGACCTGGCGCAGCGCTTCCTGGACGGCGTGCTGGGTGGTGGTTTCCGCTTCCACCACCATGACGATCTGGCCCATCTGGGCCGCCAGCACGCTCGCCTCGGTGGTGATGAGCAGCGGCGGCGAATCGAAGATGACGATGCGGTCCGCGTAGCGTTCCGCGATGTCGGTCAGCAGGCGGCTCATGCTGCGGCTGGCCAGCAGTTCCGTCGCATGCTTGAACGGCCGGCCGGCCGGCAGGATGCTCAGCGTGGGCACGTTGGTGCGCAGGATCACGTCGGGCAGGCCGAGCCGGTCGTCGGTGAGGATGTCCATCAAGCCCGGCGCCGGCCCCAGGCCCAGCACCTTGAGCACGGACGGGCGCGCCACGTCGGCATCGACCAGCAGCACCGTAATGTCCATTTCCATGGCGATGCTCATGGCCAGGTTGACGGCGCAAAAGGTCTTGCCTTCGCCGGGCAGGGCGCTGGTGACGACGATCAGGTTGCCGTGGCGGATGGCGGCGTTGCCCGCATCGCCGCGGGCGTTGCGCAGCAGGGGCCGTTTGATGATGCGGAAATCCTCGGCCACCGTGGTGCGCCCGCTGTCCTGGGTGACCATGCCCATCTGGCTCAGCCGGGTCAGGTCGATGTCGACCATGCGGGGGGCCGCGATGGCGGTAGGCGTAGGGTCTGCGGTCGTCATGGCGCTGTCCTAGAGTTTGAGCAAGGTGGCCGCCATCACGCCGCCGTAGGCCAGCAGCAGGCCGCCGAGCGCGCCGCCGAAGGCGTATTGCCCCCGTTGGCGCTTGCGCTTGCCGGCCTCGGTCCAGTTCATGGACACGGTGCCGATCACCGGCAGGCCGGTCTGCTCCCGCAGTTCGCTGGGGCTGAGGTAGGTAGGGCGGATCTGGCTGATCAGGAGGGCGGCCGCGTTGCCGATCAGGATGGCGCCACCGAGCACGACGCTGTAGAGCAGGGGCCGGTTGGGACCGACGGGCGTGATGGGCACGGTGGGCGGGTCGATGATCTTGAAGGTCATCATGTCGGTGGTCGTGCTCAGGTCGCCCGACAGCTTGGCCGCCTCACGCCGGCCGATCAGCTTTTCGTAGTTTTCCTTGTTGATCTGGTAGTCGCGGTTGAGCTGGGCCAGTTGTGACTCCGCTTCCGGCACGGCGTTGGCCTGGGCCATCAGGCGCTCGCGGCGGGCGCTGTATTCCTGCACCCTGGCCTTGATGGAAGCGACCCGGGCGTCGGCCTCGGCCAGGGCCACCTTCAACTGCTGCAGCATGGGGCTGTAGTTCTTGCCCGGATCGCCGCTGGCTGCCCGCAGCTTGCTCTCCTCGACCTTGCGCGCCTCCAGCTGGGCCACCAGGCGCTTGGCGGCCACGATGTCGGGATACTGCTCCGTGTATTGCATGCGCAGGGCGTCGAGGTTCTTGTTGAGGACGGCGATCCGGCTGTCGAGCTCGGGGTTGGCGATGGCGGCCGGGTCGAGGTCGGCCCCCAGGATGGGCTCGTCGCCGCTGATCTGGTTGCTGATGGCGTTGCGCGCCTGTTCCGCCTCGGCCAGCTCGAGCTTGGCGCTGTTGAGGGCGTCGGCCGACATCAGCAGCTGGGCGCCGTAGTCCACCCCTTCGCGCGGCAGCAGCACGTTGTGCTTGAGCTTGAACTCCTTGACTGAATTCTCGGCCGCCACCAGCTTGTCCTCGTAGGTCTTGATCTGCTCGTCGATGAACTGCACCGCCTTTTGCGACTCGCCCCGCTTGCCCTTGAAGCTGCCTTCGACAAAGATCGTCAGCAGCGACTGCACCACGTCGCGCACCAGGCGCGGATTCTTGTTGTTGTAGGTGATGGTGTAGATGTCGAAGGTGCCGGTGCTGCCGATCTTGATCTTGCTCATCAGTTCGTCGAGCTGCAGCTCATGTTCGCGTGCGCTGCCCGCGCTCAGGTCCAGGTCCACCATGCGCATGACCCGTTCCACGTTTGGCCGGCTCAGCAGCGTACGGCTCATGATGGCCACCTGCTGTTCCACGTTGGGCACGCTCGTCATGCCTGCCAGCAGCGGCTTGAGGATGCTCTGGGTGTCGACGAACACGCGGGCCGTGGTCTGGTAATCGTCCGGCAGCGTGGCCACCTTGGCCCAGCCCAGGGTGGCCACCAGCCACATGACGGCCACGGCCTGCCAGCGGTATTTCCAGATACCTTTCAGGCTGGATAGCAGCTGGCTGATGATTTCCTGCATGGTCCAGTCTCTCCGCGGGTGGTCACAGCAAATTATAGGGTTGGCCACTGGGCCGGATGGCCGAACCTGCCCCGTGCTTGAGACATATCAACAGCGCAGGCCGGTCTTTTCTGAATCATAGGCAGCATGGACGGGCGGCGCCGCCGGCGTTGCCTGCCGTCCCGAAACGATGAGGAGTGAAACGATGGCGAGACCCTACTGCATGCTGGGCGGCGGCCTGGCCGCGGCGCTGGTGGCGCTGGCCGGCTGCGCACAGCGCCCGCCCATGCCGGCCGATGCGGCCCCGGCCCTGGGCGATTACGTGATCGGCGCCGGCGACGTGTTGAACATCAACGTGTGGCGCAATCCGGAAGTGTCGCTCAGCGTGCCGGTGCGGCCCGACGGCAAGGTCACCACGCCGCTGGTGGAGGACATGCAGGCGGCCGGCAAGACGTCGACCCAGTTGGCGCGCGATGTGGAAAAGGCGCTGGGGAAATACATCCAGCAACCGATGGTGACGGTCATCGTCACCAGCTTCGTCGGCCCGTACTCGCAGCAGATACGGGTCATCGGCCAGGCGGCCAGGCCGCAGGCGCTGCCGTACCGGCAAGGCATGTCGCTCATGGATGTGCTGATCGCCGTGGGGGGCATTACGGATTTCGCGGCCGGCAACAAGGCCAACATCATCCGCACCGTCGATGGCCGGCAGCTGAGCCTGGCCGTGCGGCTGCAGGACCTGGTGCGCGATGGCGATATCTCGGCCAACGTCGCCATGCGGCCGGGCGACGTGCTGGTGATCCCGGAGAGCCTGTTCTGAAGCTTGCCATATGCTAGGGAGGTTAGCCAAAAAAACTAAGGATTTACGGAACTTTTCTTTTGCGCAGGCGGTCAGAAGAGCATCAGCCCAGCTTACGGTTCAGTGGACGACGGGCTGACCGACTTGGGAGAAGCCACCGTGCAAAAAGACGACACTATAATTTCCTTTGAAGCCATGCCGGGTTTGCGTGACCTGATGGTGGGCGAAGAGCGCGGCAATCAAGCGCCCGACGACCAGATAGACCAGCAGACCTTCCACATCCGCATGGCCAACTCGCAGGGGCGGCGCGAAGCGGCCAGCCTGCTGCTGCGAAAAATGTACGGCTGGCGCGGCTACGCCGTCGATCCCAGCGCCAGCCATGCGCTCAACAAGATCACCCTGTTCGCGGAAACGGCCGGCCAGACGGTGGGCACCATGTCCTTGTGCCTCGACAGCGCGGACGTGGGCTTGCCGGCCGACGAGAACTTCCGCGACAAGCTCGACGAGCTGCGCGCCCAGCAGCGTCGGCTGTGCGAACCGTCCCGGCTGGCGATCGAGAAGGGGGTGTCGAAGCGGGTGTTCGCGGCGCTGATCCACATCTCTTATATTTATGCGCACAACATTCATGGCTATACCGACTATGTGATCGAAGTCAATCCGCGCCATGTCATGTTCTACAAGCGCATGCTGGGCTTCAGCGACTTCGGCGGCGAGCGCCCGTGCACGCGGGTAGGGGCGCCGGCCGTGCTGTTGCGGCTGGACCTGGCCTATATGAGCGAGCAGATCCGCAAGTTCGGCGGTTTGATGGAGCAACAGGCCAGCGAGCGTTCGTTCTATCCGTATTTCTTCCCCACATGGGACGAGCCCGGTATTACGGCGCGCTTGATGCAGGGGCGCACCTGAATGGCTGGACGCGGCCTGCCAGCCCGCGCGGCACGGCACGGCAGCTTGGATAACGGGGCGCTCAGCGTCCGGCCGTTGCCGGGCGCAGGTAGTTGACGGGGATGGCATAGGTGATGCCGCTCGGCGCGGAAATGGCCGCTTCCTTGAGTCCCCGGACAAAGACCATGTTGATGACGCCATACACGAGGCCTGTGTCGGGGTCGTACAGGGGACTGCCGCTGTTGCCGGGGTAGGCCGTGCCGTCGAGCTGGAACACGGGGTAGGCCTGGCGCTGCAACTGATGGGCCAGGCGTGCATCGAGCTTGCCGGAACTGACGGACGGTGTGGCGACCGGCGTGATGGCCGACACCATGCCCCGGTGGGTGACGGGATGCATGCCCAGCACCATGCCCAGCGGGAAGCCCGTGAACGCCAGCAGCTTGCCTTCGGCGACCGTGCTGGAATCGCCCAGGTGCATGGCCGGCAAGGGCGCGCCCGCCATCCGCAACTGCGCCAGGTCGTGTTCCCTGTCGAGCGTGCTGACGGACGCGGTCCGGAACTGCGCCGTTTCGCCCTGGCCAACGAGCACGCCCAGCACCTGGGTGTCGTCGGCGTTGCGCAGGTCCTGCAGGACATGGGCCGCCGTGACGACCGTGAGTCCGTCGCCGATCACGAAACCGGTGCCGACAAAGGTGACGGCCGGCGTGCGCGTCTTCTGGTAGCTGCCCACGCCGACGATGGAGGGCTTGGTCTGCTCGATGACATGCTCGAGTTCCGAGCCGGCCGCAGCCGGCACGGCCAGCGCCAGCCAGCACCAGGCCAGCCATGGCTTCATGGCCGCGCTCCCGCTGGGCGGGCCGGGCGCAAGGCGGCGGCGCACAGTAGCAGCATGGACAACAGCGCGATCCGTGGCACGTCGAGCAGGCTGTCGAACAGGCCCACGGCGTGAAATCCGGTCAGCGACGCCAGCCAGACTGCAGCATCGCGCTCGCCATGCAGCAAGCGCCGCACCAGGCCGGCGCACACGCAAGCGAGCAAGCCTGTGTAGGCCGTCAATCCCAGCCAGCCCATCTCGAAATACAGGTTGAGCGCCAGGTTCTTGGTATGCCAGGGCAGATGGTGGCGGTCGCTGCTGAAGAACCAGTAGTTGTTGCCATCGGTGAAGGAACCGTTGCGCAGCAGTTCGCGCTCCGTGATGGCGTCGCGCAGGCTGACATTGTCCACGGCCACGGTCGCATTCTGGCCTTCGAGCGCCAATTCCAGCTGGACCGGACGGCGCCAGTAGCGGGGGCCGGCACCCAGCTCACCTGAATTGAGCAGGAACTGGTAGTGGCGCCAGCTGTCGCCTGTCGCGATCAGCGGCATGGGCGCCGGCACGCAGTCGTCGGGATACAGCAGCAGGCGCGCGCACAGGTTGAGGCGCAGGAAGGCCGCCGGGCCGGGATTGCGCACGTCCAATTGCAGGGCGTAGGGCGTGTGCGGTGCCACGTCCACACGCTGGAGCATGCGCAGCAGTTCGCCATAGCCGGCCGCATAACCAGGTGCCGCCAGTTGCAGATAGCGGTTGCCGGGCTGGTCGATGAACTGATAGCTGGCCGGCTGTTCGCGGGCCGGATTGTGCCAGAAATAGGTGGCCGGAAACGTCCCCAGCCCCATGCCCAACCACGGCGCCAGCGCATCGTCGTCCATCATGCCTAGCGAGTGGCGCCAGTGCGTCATACGGCGCTGCCAGTCGCCGCCGCTGGTGGCGAAGCGCTCGGCCGCATAGTAGCTGTTGCCGATCGGTACAGCCAGTCCGATCAACATGAGGCCCGCAAGTGCGAGACTGGACGGCACGGGCAGGCGGTGCGGGACGAACGCCGGGGGCGCGCCGGCCGTCAGCGGGCGTGGCGCGCCGGCGTGGACATACAGCAACAAGACGACCGCGCTGATCCCCAACAAGACGGCCAGGGCGCGGTAGCCGCCGGCCGCGAACACGCGGTCGCACAGGTAGATGTAGGAAGCGATCGCGCCCGCCCCGCACAAGGCGGGCCCGGGACGCAACTTGCCGGGGCCGGCGAGCCGGCCGGCCAGCAGCACCAGCAGGGCCAGCGCCAGCGCCAGATACAGGCCGCGCGAGAAAGTCGTCAGGCTGGCATAGGCAGTGCCGGCCAGCAGTGGCAGCGTCAGCCATGGATGCCAGCCGCCGCGCCTGCCCCCCAGATGTAGCGCCAGCAAGGGGGCGCACAGGGCCAGATAGCCGTCCAGGGCGGCGCCGCCCGTGTGCATGGCGGAAAACGGCGCCGTGGTGCGGTAGTCGGTCGAAAAATTCATCAGGCCGGGAAACCAGGCCCGTTCCCGCACGTCGGCCAGCACCACCAGGGCCAGGCCGGCCAGCATGCCGGGGACGAAGCCGCGCGCCAGGCCCTGTAATTGGGGACCGGCCGTGCGCCGCAGCGGCATCCACAGCAGCATGGTCCAGCCCCAGGCCTTGGCGATGCGCAAGCCATTGTAGGGACTTAAATAATTGTTGAAGGCGTTCGGATCGACCGGCGGCCACGGCCGCGTCCCGCGCCACAGTCCGATGGACCAGGCGAACGCCAGCAGGAGCAGCCAGGCTATCACGCCGGCCGGCAGTCGCGGCTGATCCTGGACGGCGGCGCCGGGCGGCATCAAGCGGCCCGGGCAGCCGTAGCAGACGGTGACGGTCAGCAGCAGCAACAGGTCGCTTTCATCGATGAAGAACCAGCCGGTGACGGGCGCCAGGTCCAGCGCCGGCAGCAAGGCCGGCAACAACAGCAACCACAGGCGCGGACGCCAGCACAGGACCGCAGCGTAGCCCGCCAGCATGGCGGCGAGCCAGCTGCGCTCGAGCGGAAAGCGGGCGAGCGTGGCCAACAGGGCGACGCCGCCCAGCGCTGCCAGTGCGCGCTGCAGCCAGTGCGCCATGGCTTACCACTTGGCCATCATGACCTGGACCTCGTCGCGGCGCCGGAAGTCCTTGCTCGCCAGCAGTTGCTGGAATTGTCGCCGCGCTTCCTGCCGTTGGCCGGCCCCGGCCAGCAGGACGGCGTAGTGATAGCGGATTTCCTGCGCGCCCGGCGCCAGGCTGCTGGCCTGTTGCAGCAGGGGCAGCGCACGGGCCGCTTCGCCCTGGTCCCGCAATATCCAGCCCAGCGTATCGAGCACGGCGGGATTGTGCGGCGCCCGTTGGTAGGCCCGCTCGGCGTATGCCCGGGCGCGCGGATCCTTTTGCTGCTGGCATGCCCAGGCCAGGTTGTTCAAGGCGAGGATGTTGGCCGGATCTTGCCGCACGGCCTGGTCGAACTGGACAATGGCGGCTCCATAGTCCTTGTCGGCCAACAAGCCTTGCGCCAGATGCATGCGTACCGCCTGGTCGGTGGGGTGGTCCTGCAGCCAGCGCGTCAGGCGTGCCTTGGCGTCGCCCGCCTGGCCGGCCAGGCGCAGGGCGTCATGCATGGCCATCACCATGGGCCCCGACGCCTGCAATTGATAGCCGTGCTGATAGGCGCGCAGGGCGGCGGCCCCTTGCCGCTGCAGCATCATGACGTCGCCTTCGAGCTTGTAGGGCAGGGGATTGTCCGCGTGCTGCTGCTGCATGATGCGGATCACGCGCAAGGCCCCATCATATTCGCTGCGGCGCATGTGCAAGCCGGCCAGGGCGGCCTGGGCCTCGGGATAGTCAGGCTGCAGCGCGAGGGCGCGCTCCAGGCTACGCAGGGCCGCGTCCGTTTGCTTGAGGGCCATTTCGGTGGCGGCGATGCGCAACTGGACGGGCGCCGACCCGGGCTGCAGCAGTGCCAGCTTGCTCAGGCTGTCGAGCGCGCCCTCCACGTTGCCCGCACCGGCCTGGGTGTCGGCCAGCAACGCCAGTACGTCGGGCCGGTCCGGATAGGTGGCTTGCAGTTTCTGGGCCAGCAGCAGCCCTTGTGGCGCGTTGCCGTGTTGCAGGTCGAAGCGGGCCAGCACGATGGCCGGTTGCGGTGCATCGGGCGCGGCGGCGGCGGCTCGCGCCAGCCAGTCTCGGGCCGCTACGGTTTGTCCTTGCACCAGGGCGAGCTGGCCCAGGGCGGTCAACAGTTGCACGTTCTTGCGGTCGCCTTGCAGCGCCGTCTCCAGCCGCAGACGGGCCTGTTCGGGATGGTGTTCGTACAGGTCGAGCTGGGTGAGGTTGTCGAGCGCCGCCTGGCTGCGCGGGTCCAGCGCCAGGGCGCGCTGGAAGCTGGCCCGGGCGCCCGCCATGTCCTGGTTGGCCAGCAGCACGCCGCCCTTCAGGTTGTAGATGAGGGCGCTGCCGCCCTGGTTCTTTTCCATCTGGGTGATGGTGCGCAAGGCCTTGCCGTTTTCCTTGTTGCGCAGCTGGGCCAGCACCAGCAGCAAGCCGGCCCGCGGGGTGGACGTTTCCAGGGCGGCCGCCTGTTCCAGCTCGGCCAGGGCCTGCTCCGTCTCGCCCATCGCCATGCGGCTCAGCCCAAGTGCCGAATGCAGGGTGGCGGCGCGCGGCGCCAAGGCAATGGCGCGCGCGTACACAGCGCTGGCCTTGGCATATAACCGCAGCTTCATATAGGCTTCGCCGGCCAGGGCCAGTGCTTCGGCATCCTCCTGTGGCGGTTCCAGCATGGGAGCGAGCAGGCGCAGCGCTTCGTCGGGGTTGCCGTTGCGCACAGCGATGCCGGCCAGCAGCCGGGTCGCATAGTGGTGGCCTGGATGGGCGTCGAGAAAGCGGCGCAAGTGTTGCTCGGACTGGGGCAGGGCGCCCCGGGCCAGCTCGACGGCGCCCATGAGCAGGATGCTGGGCATGTGGTCCGGGGCGGCGCGCAAGACGAGCTGCAGCTGTTCCTGGGCCGAGGCCAGCTTGCGCTCCTGGAAGTCCATCAGCGCTTGCTGGTACGCCAGCTGGGGACTGTTGGGCGCCATCTTGTGCACCGTCGCCAGTTCCGCCCTGGCTTGGGCCAGCTTGCCGGCCTGGAGATAGAGGGCTACGATGTCGACCCGGGACTGGAGCAGTTGCGGGCGCAGCGCGGCGGCCTTACGGAAGGCCGCCAACGCGGGGTCGAACTGCCCTTGCATCCGCAACAGTTCGCCGCGCAGGCGGTAGGCCGCCGGTTCGGCCGGGGCAGCGGCAATGGCCCGGTCAGCCAGCGACAGCGCCGCGTCGGGATGGTGTTCGGACTGCGCGATCCTGGCCAGACCCAGCAGTGCACCAGCGCTGGCGGGCTGGCGCCGCAATATCTGTTCGAACACCGTGCGTGCCGCCTCGATGCGCTGCAAACCCAGCAGGGCGTCGCCCCGCACCGCCTGCCAGCGCGGCTGGGCCGGCTCGTCCGGCAGGCGGGCCAGCGCCTGTTCATAGTGGCCCTGGAGCACCATGGCTGTGCCGAGCGCGGGCAGGACGTCGGCGGCCGGCATCTTCAGTGCATCGGCGCGCTGCAATTCCTTTTCCGCCGACACGGCATCGCCCACTTCCAGATAGAGCTGGCCCAGCAGAAGCCGCGCCTGGCCATTGCCGGGTGTACGTTGCAGCACGTTCTTGACCTGGATGATGGCCGCCTTCGGTTCGCCCCGGGCCTGGTAGCTGCGTGCGTCGGCCAGCAGGGCCGCATCGTCCTTCAGCCGGCCGCAGCCGGCGAGGGCGCCCAGCAGCAGCAGCACGGCCGCCAGCAGCAGGCGGGCCGTCCCGATGCGGCTGACCGGAATACTGAACATGGCAATTTCCTCCGGGCAGATGAAGCTGGTTTGGGTAGCGCGCGGCACCTCACTAGGGTAGGAAGTTTGGCCCCGCCCCTCCTTGCGGGGGCGCAAACGGACGCGTATTGCCGGCGCGGGACGCGCGGCTTGTGCTGTCTCAACAGGCTGCACCATCACGTCCGTACAATCGGGAACATCGCGGCCGGCAGCCTGCAAGGGCGCCATTTCGCCAGGCCGGGCGGGCAGACAAGTGGGGGATATCCATGGACGTGGTCGCTGTAGTGGGGCTGGGATACGTGGGGTTGTCGCTGGCCGTGTCGTTCGGCGCGCACCGGCGCACCTTCGGCCTGGATCTGTCCGAGCGCAAGGTGGCACGCTACCGCAGCGGCGTTGATCCGGCCGGCGAAGTATCGGCCGAACAGTTCGCGGCGGCCAAGTGGCTCAGCATGGGCTGCGATCCGGCCGAGCTGGCTAGCGCCGATTTCATCGTCGTGGCCGTGCCCACGCCCGTCGACAGTGCCCACAGCCCCGATTTCAGCGCCCTGGTCGGCGCCAGCGAGAGCGTGGGCCGGCACATGAAGGCGGGCGCCATTGTGATCTATGAGTCCACCGTCTATCCGGGGGCGACCGAGGAGATCTGCATCCCCATCCTCGAACGCTGCTCGGGCATGCGCTGGCGGCACGATTTCCATGTCGGTTTTTCGCCCGAGCGCATCAATCCGGGCGACAAGGAACACACGCTGGCCTCGATCCGCAAAGTGGTGGCCGGCGATGACGACGCCACGCTAGCGCGCGTGGCATCCCTGTACGAACTGGTGGTGGCCGCCGGCGTGCACCGGGCCTCGAGCATCAAGGTGGCTGAAGCGGCCAAAGTGATCGAGAACACCCAGCGCGACCTCAACATCGCGCTAATGAACGAACTGGCCATCATTTTCGACCGGGTGGGGATAGACACCCAGGAAGTGCTGCAGGCGGCCGGCACCAAGTGGAACTTCCTGCCGTTCCGGCCCGGCCTGGTGGGCGGGCATTGCATCGGGGTCGACCCGTATTACCTGACCCATAAGGCCGAAATGCTGGGCTACCATCCGCAGGTGATCCTGGCCGGGCGGCGTATAAACGATGGCATGGCCAAATTCGTGGCCGAAAAAGCCGTCAAGGAAATGGTGCGGGCCGGCTTCAAGCTCAAGGGATCGAGCGTCAACGTGCTGGGCCTGACATTCAAGGAAAATTGCCCGGACTTGCGGAACTCCAAGGTGGTGGACCTGATACGGGAACTGGAATCGTACGGCCTGCAAGTGCACGTGCACGATCCCGTGGCAGACCCGGAGGAAGCCTGGCGTGAATATGGTCTGCGGCTGGAGAGCTGGGACCAGCTGCCGCGGGCGGACGCCCTGATCAGCGCCGTATCGCACCGCGAACTGCTGGCGCGGCCGCTGGCCCACTACCAGGACAAGGTCAGCGCGGCCGGCTGCTTCATCGACATCAAAGCCCATTTCGACCAGCGCAGCCTGCGCGACAGCGGCCTGAACGTATGGAGACTGTGAACCCCGACGGCGACGGCTCCCTGCCTGAGTCGGCCTATCAGCAAGTTCGCGAACGGCTGGAGTCGAACCGCTACCACTGGCTCATTACCGGCGTGGCCGGCTTCATCGGCTCGCACCTGCTGGAAGCGCTTCTGGAACTGGGACAGCGCGTGACGGGCATGGACAATTTCCTGACCGGCTACGCCCACAACCTCGACCAGGTGCGTGAGGCCGTCGGGAACAGTGCCTGGCAACGCTTCCAGTTCCTGCAGGCCGACATCCGCGACGGCGACATGTGTCGCCGGGCCTGTGCCGACGTGGACTTCGTGCTGCATCAGGCGGCCTTGGGCTCGGTCCAGCGTTCCATCGAACAGCCGCAGTTGTGCAACGACATCAACGTGGGCGGTTTCCTCAATGTGCTGACGGCCGCCCGTGATGCCCGCGTGCGCCGTGTCGTCTATGCGGCCTCGAGCGCCACCTATGGCGACCATGACGCCCTGCCCAAGGTAGAACACACGATAGGCACCCCCCTGTCGCCCTACGCGGTGAGCAAGCATGTCAACGAACTGTACGCCGGCGTGTTCGCCCGCTGCTACGGCATGGAAACGGTGGGCCTGCGTTACTTCAACGTCTTCGGGCCGCGCCAGGATCCGGGTGGCGCCTACGCGGCCGTGATACCGCAGTGGATAGCGGCCATGCTGGCCGGCCGGTACGCCCACATTCACGGCGACGGCGAAACGAGCCGCGACTTCTGCTACGTGGGCAACGTGGTGCAGGCCAACCTGCTGGCCGCGTTGGCCGAACAGCCTGAAGCAGTCAACCAGGTGTACAACGTGGCCGGCAATGCGCGTACCAGCCTGAACGAACTGCACCGGCTGTTGTACGAGCTGCTCGGCGAGCGCTGGCCCGACCTGCGACCGCTGGCGCCCCAGTATGGGCCGTTCCGGGCCGGCGACGTGCGCCACTCGCATGCCGACATTGGCAAGGCCGGCCGCCTGCTGGGCTACGCCCCGACGCACGACCTGCGGCGCGGTTTGCGGCTGGCGCTGCGCTGGTATCTGCGGCAGGCTAAACCTGGATCGGCGGTATAGCGCGCCTGGCAGCACGGCTCGTGCGTGCGGCGTTGGGCGTCCGGTGTCAGGCGGCCACCGCCTTGCCCGTGATGGCGCGCGGCACCCCGCGAAAGTCGACCGTGTGCAGCACGACGGGACGGCGCCAGATGCGGGCCACGTATTCCATCACCCGCTCGGCCTGTTGCAAGTCCAGTCCGCGGCTGTCGCGCCGGTGGTCGTGGGTCAGCTCCAGGCTACCGTCGTCGTGCAGGCGGGTAACGGCGATGCAGGGCGCGCCGTAATTGTATTTGGGACCGAGTATGGCTTCCCGGACGGCATCGAGGTCGCGCTGGGCGATGCGGGTTTCCCCGTCCTGGCGCGTTTCGAAGACGAACAAGTCCAGTTCTTCGGCCAGCTGGCGGTCCAGGTGGTTGCGGATGAAGCCGGTGTCATCCTCTTCGGCGCAGATGCGGCGCGCCGTCTCCAGTCCCTCGCGTTCGATGATGCGCTCCCACATGGAAAAGCCCAGGTGGTAGGGATTGACGGACAGTGCCAGCTGGCGTTCGCCCGCATATGGCCGCACCACGTCGGAATGCGACTTGATGGCTTGCAGGTAGCATTCCGGCGGCAGGAAGTCCGCCTCGCGCAGCAGCCGCGCGTGCCAGTAGGAAGCCCAGCCTTCGTTCATGATCTGACAGGCATGGACGGGGTAGAAATAGCAAGCCTCTTCACGCACGGCCAGGAAGATGTCGCGTTCCCAATCCTGCAGTTCGGGTCCGTAGCGGGCGATGAACCACAACAGGTCGTGTTCGGGGCAGGGCGGCAACGGCGCCCGGGGCGGGGCGGTGGCCGCTGGCGCCGTGTCGCCGACCAGCGCGCGGAAGCGGCGCAGGAACGGGTCGACAGGCAGCGTCGCGGACGGCGCCGGTGTTGATGCCGGCGGGCCATAATCGGGCCGGTGCAGAGGTGCGTTGACGTCGATGTGGGCCTCCAGCGCCAGCGCCGCGTCCAGCACGGCCTCCACCCGCTGCTGGCCGTGCTGGGCCAAGGCCGCCGCCACCCGGTGGGCCCGGGCCGCGCTCTGCTCCAGGATGTGGCCGCCGGCCATGTCCATGAAGTGGCGGAACAGGGCATTGCGCCGGGCAAAGTCGGCGTGACCGATCACATGGGCCGTGACGAGGGCGTTTTCGGCCGCGCTGTTGCTTTCGAGCAGATAGGCGCGGCAGGGATTGCCGGGGAACATGACTTCGAACACGTGGGAATGGCCCATATGCTGGCGCAGCAGCTGGTGGATGTAGCGCACGCCGAAGGACCAGTGCGGCATGCGCACCGGCAGTCCGTAGACGGCGATCTCGAGCATGAAGCTGGCCGGCACGAGGGTGAATTCGACGGGGTGGAATTCCAGACCCTGGTCGCGGGCCAGCTGCTCGAACCGGGCTTGCCAGCCGGCCAGGCGATCGTCGGTCATGATGGCGCCCCGGCGCGGGCCAGCTGGGTGAAGAAGGTGCGGATGGCTTGCCAGACATCCTCGCCGGCGGCCAGCCGGCTGGTGCCGATGGGTTTGCCCTGGCGCGCCTGTTCCGCGCACAGACGCGCCATTTCCGTATCGACGGCGCGCGGCATGCCGGGCAGCGTCTCCACATAGCCCAGATAGTTGAGACGGGCGCACAGCTGGCCCAGGGTCATGCTGGCCTGGCCACGGTCTTCGCTGAAGTTCTCGCCGTCGGAGGCATAAAACAGGTAGCAATTGTGGCTGTTGGCCGCGTAATGCTCGTCCAGCAGGCCCAGCGCCAGCTTGAACGCGGCCGAGGCGATCGTGCCGCCCGTGCCGCTGACCTGGAAGAAGTCCTGCTCCGCGAATTCCCACGCCCGCGTGGTGTGGGCGATAAAGCGGGTGTCGACCCGCCGGTAGCGGCGCCGTATGCCCTGCAGGGCAAAGAAGAAGAACGTCTTGGCCAGCTGGCGCTCGGCCGGCGTCATACTGGCCGACACGTCGAGCACGAAGAATACGGCCGCGGCGCTGGCGGGCTGGGAACGCAGGGCCAGCTGGCGGAACCGCAGGTCTTCGTTCGTGAACGGCGCGCCGCCGGCCTGTACGGCGCGCCGCTTGACGGCTTCCTTGACGGTGCGGCGCCGGTCCAGCCGCGAGCGGGCCCCACGCCGGTCCCAGCCTTCGCGCACCAACTGTGTGTCGTCCAGCAAGGCGGCGCGGCGCGGCTGCAGGTCGGGCAGGCGCAATTCCTCCCACAGCCAGTCGACGATGTCGTCGATGGGAAACTCGAGCAGCACGCTGACGGCGCCTTCGCCGCAACCGCCAGCATCGGCGGGGTCATCGCCCTCGGTGCGGGCGGGGCGCAGCAGTTCACCGGGCTGGCCCTGGCCCTGGCCTACGCCGGACTGGCTGCGGCCGTCGGCCAGCCGGAAACGCGCGTGCTGCAACAGCTGCACGGGCACTTGCACGGTGCGCTGCTGCGGCCCCGTGATGAAGTCGGGGCCCGCGATCAGCTCGGGGAGGTGGCCCTTGACGGCATCGCGTATCTTCTCGTTGTGGCGCAGCCAGTCGCGCCCGCCGCGCGAGAACAGCTGATACCAGTGCGGCATACCGGTCTGCTCCATATTGCTCGCCCCGTCATTCCTGCGCCAGCAGCGTCGTCACGTAGTTCAACGCTTCGCGGGCGCTGTGGCTGTCGTAGCCGTATTCATCGACCATGCGTTTTTCCACCGCCGAAATCTTGGTGCGCACTTCCTCGTCGGGCCGCGTGGCCGAACTGACCAGGCGCAGCACATCGCGCCGCTGCTCGAACAGGAATTGCTGCACGGCGTCGCGCAACAGCACATGGCTGCCCAGTCCGAAGCGCTCGCCCCGTTTGTAGGCGCCCATGGCCTTGCGCACCACTTCCTGCCGGAACGATTGCTTGCCTGAGTCGGAGATGTGGATCTTCTCTTCCACGGCCCGCAGGAAGCGCTCGTCCGGGCGCCGCTCTTCGCTGGTGATGGGGTCCTTGATCTGGCGGTTGTCGAGCATGGCTTCCACTTCGTCCAGATACTTGGCCAGCATGTCTTCCGCTTCCTGCTCGAACGACACGAACAGGGCCTTGTGCACGTCTTCCTTGACCCAACGGTTATAAAATTCCTTGCGGGTCAGCACCAGGAAGTCGACCCATTTGCGCTTGCGGCGCGGTTCGA
>JAZJZQ010000475.1:0-2171 GCA_040389625.1 Pseudomonadota bacterium
GCAACCGCGTCATGACCGACACCTTCGAGCCCGGTTCCTCGCTCAAGCCGTTCACGGTGGGCCTGGCGCTCGACACCAAGCGCGTCAAGCCGCTGTCGCTGATCGACACCGGTCCCGGTTACTACGCCATCGGCGACAAGGTGGTGCACGACACCCACCCGCATGGCGTGATCACGATCCAGCAGGTGATCCAGAAATCGTCCAACATCGGCACCTCGAAAATGGCGCTGCAGATGCAGCCCCAGGAAATGTGGGAGATGTTCACCAAGGTCGGCCTGGGCCAGCAGCCCAAGTGGGGCTTCCCCGGCGCCGTGGCTGGCCGCGTACGCCCCTACAAGTCGTGGCGCCCGATCGAGCAGGCCAACATGAGCTTTGGCCAGGGCATTTCCGTGTCGCTGATCCAGCTGGCGCGCGCCTACCTGATCTACGCCCGCAACGGCGACATCATCCCGCTGTCGTTCCAGAAGGTGACCGAGCCGCCCGTCGGCACCCAGGTGGTGAGCCCCACCACGGCCGCCGAGATGCGCGACATGCTCGAAATGGTGACCCAGCCCGGCGGCACGGCCGAAAAGGCGCAGGTGCCCGGCTACCGCACGGGCGGCAAGACCGGCACGGCGCAAAAGGTCATCAACGGCCGCTATTCGCAGTCCAAATACATCGGCAATTTCGTCGGCATGGCGCCCATGTCCAATCCGCGCTTCGTGATCGCCGTCATGATCGACGAGCCGGGCGGCGCGGTGCACGTGGGCGGCGACGTGGCCGGCCCGATCTTTTCGACGCTGGCGGCCAACGTGCTGCGCGCCAAGAACATCACGCCCGATTCGACCGTGACCCATATCATCATTCCTGAGAATTCCGAACAGGGGAAAATGTGACGACTTCTACCTTCGACCCGTTGACTATCGCCGACGCGATCCGCAAGCTGGCGCCCACGGCGCAGCTGGCGTCCGACTCGCGCCGCATCAAGGTGGGCGATGTGTTCTTTGCCTATCCCGGCGACGCCGGCGACGGGCGCACCTTTATCGAGGCGGCCATCGAGCAGGGCGCCGCGCTGGTGGTGCTCGACCCGGCCGGCTTTGCCTGGAACGCCACCTGGGCCGTGCCCTACATCACGGTCGAGCAGCTCAAGGCGCGCGCCGGCCTGATCGCGCACGCCTTCTACCGCCAGCCCGACGGCGCCATGTTTACCGTCGGCGTGACGGGCACCAACGGCAAGACTTCGAGCGCCGTGTGGCTGGGCCAGGCCTTGTCGCGCGGCGGCGAGACGGCCGCCGTCATCGGCACGCTGGGTGTGGGCCTGTTCAAGGCGCGCGGCGAAGTGGATTACGACGTCACCGGCTACACCACGCCGGACGCGGTGCTGCTGGCCCGCACGCTGGCCGAGGCGCGCGACGCCGGCGCCGCGTCGCTGGCGATCGAAGTGTCGTCCATCGGCCTGGTGCAGGGCCGCACGGCCGGCATGCACTTCGACGTGGCCATGTTCACCAACCTCACGCGCGACCACCTGGACTTCCACGGCGACATGGCGGCCTACGAGGCGGCCAAGACCCGGCTGTTCGACTGGCCCGGCCTGAAGACGGCCGTCATCAACCTGGACGACCCCATGGGCCTGCGCCTGGCGGCCCACGTGCAGGGCAAGCTGGCCGGCGCCATTCCCGTCATCGGCTACACCCTGGCCGATGCGGCCGCCGTGCCGGACCTGCCGGGCGTGTTGATGCTGCGCGCCAGCCAGTTCCGCAGCAGCCGCACGGCCGGCACCGAATTCCACCTGGAGTGCCCGCTGGGCGCGGCCCAGGTCAAGACCCAGCTGGTGGGCCACTTCAACATCAGCAACGCGCTCGGCGTGCTGGGCGCGCTGCTGGCCAAGGGCATGGCTTTGCGCCCCGCGCTGGACGCCATCGAGGCGCTGCGGCCGGCCCCGGGCCGCATGCAGCAGGTGGGCGGCCAGGACGCGCCGATGGTGGTGATCGACTACGCCCACACCCCCGACGCGCTGGAAAAGACGCTGCTGGCGCTGCGCCAGGTGGCCCACGAGCGGGGCGGCCAGCTGTGGTGCGTGTTCGGCTGCGGCGGCGACCGCGACCCGGGCAAGCGTCCGCAGATGGGCAAGATCGCCCAGATGGCCGACCACGTGCTGGTCACCAGCGACAACCCGCGCAGCGAAGATCCGC
>JAZJZQ010000476.1:0-3658 GCA_040389625.1 Pseudomonadota bacterium
CTGGGCAAGAAGGTCAACGCCCGCTTCGGCGACGACTTGAGCGGCAAGCATTTCGCCGTCTGGGGCCTGGCCTTCAAGCCCAACACGGACGACATGCGCGAAGCGCCGGCCCGCATGTTGCTGCGCCAGCTGCTCGACAGCGGCGCCACGGTGGCCGTCTACGATCCGGTGGCGATGGACGAGGCGCGCCGCGTGCTGGCACTGGACTTCAACCCGGCCGAACTGGCCCGCATCCGCTTCGCCACCAGCCCGATGGATACACTGACGGCCGCCGACGCGCTGGTCATCGTCACCGAATGGAAGGCGTTCCGCAGCCCGGACTTCGACCGCATCAAGGCCAGCCTGAAGAACGCCGTCATCTTTGACGGGCGCAACCTGTTCGAGCCGGAAGTGATGGCCGAAGCGGGCTTCGAATACCACGGCATCGGCCGTTCCATCCATACCCGCGTGTAAGAGGCCGCCGTGAGTAAGAGTGTAGCGACCTACAAGGCGCCGGCGCTGGACCAGGTGCGCATCCTGGTGGTGGGCGACGTGATGCTGGACCGTTACTGGTTCGGTGACGTCAGCCGTATTTCGCCGGAGGCACCGGTGCCCATCGTGCGCATCGAGAAACGCGAAGCGCGCCTGGGCGGCGCCGCCAACGTGGCGCGCAACGCCGCCGCGCTGGGTGCCCATGCCGGCCTGCTGGGCGTGGTGGGCGCCGACGAGGCGGGCGCGGAAGTGGAGCAGATGCTGCAGGACGGCGGCATCCGCAGCTACCTCAAGCGCGACGAAGCCATTTCCACCATCATCAAGCTGCGCGTGATCGGCCGCCAGCAGCAGATGGTGCGCATCGACTTCGAGGAACCGCCGACGGACGCCATCCTGCGCGACAAGCTGGTGCAGTTCCAGACCCTGCTGCCGGACTATGACGTGATCGTGCTGTCGGATTACGCCAAGGGCAGCCTGGTGAACGTGGCCGACATGATCGCCGCCGCGCGCGCGGCCGGCAAGGTGGTGATGGTCGACCCCAAGGGCGACGACTTTACGCGCTACGCGGGCGCCACCGTGCTCACGCCCAACAAATCGGAAATGCGCCGCATTGTCGGCAGCTGGAACAGCGAAGAGCAGTTGACGGCCAAGGCGCAGCAGATGCGCAGCGAGCTGAAACTGGACGCGCTGCTGCTGACCCGGTCGGAAGAGGGCATGACGCTCTACACGGAACATGAGCGCTTCCACATGCCGGCCGCGGCACGCGAAGTGTTCGACGTCTCCGGCGCCGGCGACACGGTGATCGCCACCATGGCTGCCATGCTGGGCGCGGGTGCAGGTTGGCAGCAGGCGGTGGAGACGGCCAACCGGGCCGGCGGCATCGTCGTGGGCAAGCTGGGCACGGCCACCGTCACGCGCGAAGAGCTGTTCGGCTAAACGCCACCCGCTGCGAAAACCGGGGACGTAACACGGTTATTCGGGGCTAGCCTCGAAAAAGGGGTACGTCCCCATTTTCATCGAAATGGGGACGTACCCCATTTACGAAAACCCGGGACGTAACACAGATATTCGGATCTTAAAACTGGGGACGTAACACGGTTATTCGGGGCTAGCCTCAAACAACCGTGTTACGTCCCCGGTTTTTTGAGGGGGCAAACGGTCGTCGGCCGGTTTTGCGCCAGGTCATAGGAATCTTGTCATTTTGCTGTCAACCGGGGGACGGGCGAGCCGTTATAGGGACTCGGGGCACGTTTGCGGCCCTGTTTCCTAACTCACTTTGGAGATGACGACATGTTCAAGAAACTACTGCTGGCAGTTGCTACCCTGATTGCAACGATGAGCTTTGCGTTTGCGCAGGTCGAGGTCAACAAGGCCGACGCGGCGGCGCTCGATTCCGTCAAGGGTATCGGCCCGGCCAAGTCCAAGGCCATCATTGAAGAACGCAGCAAGGGCGGCGATTTCAAGGATTGGGCCGACCTGGAAAAACGCGTCAAGGGTATCGGTGAAAAGAATGCCGTCAAGCTGTCCGAGGCGGGCCTGCAAGTGAACGGCAAGGCCAAGGACGGCGCGCCCGCCAAGCCGATGGCCGCCAGCGCCAAGTCGGCACCGATGGCCAGCGCCAAGTCCATGCCTGCTTCCGGCTCGGCCAAGACGTCGGCCGAGGCCAAAACCAAGTAATTCCCTGCGCACGGCACTGCGCAAGACCCCGCCGGCGCGAGCTTGCGGGGTTTTTTATTTCAGGTGGTAACTATTGTTGCTTTCCATGAGAAGATGACGCGCTACCGTTACCGGAGAGTTCAGATGAGTCATCGCATCGCCACCCATTCCAGCATGGTCTTGCTGACCGCGTTCCTGGCCGGCGCCGTCGGCGCCGCAGCTGCCGCGCCCGAGCCGGACCTGCAGCGCCACCAGCCGCAGATCGACCAGATCGTCGGCCAGATTTCCGCCCAGCGCATCGAAGGCTATATCCGCACGCTGGTCGGCTTCAAGACCCGCCACACCATGTCCGACACGGTGTCCGATACGGAGGGCATAGGCGCCGCGCGGCGCTGGATCAAGGCTGAACTGGAGCGTTGCGGCGCGGCCGATGGCGGCCGTTTGCAGGTGGCGTTCGACAGCCACATCTCGCCCGTTTCGGCCCGCATCAGCCGGCCGACGGAAGTGGTCAACGTGGTGGCCACCTTGCCCGGCACCCAGGCGGCCTCCGTCGCGCGCATGTATGTGGTCAGCGGCCATTACGACTCGCGCAACAGCGACATCATGGATGCCAGCGGTGCCGCGCCCGGCGCCAACGACGACGCTTCCGGCACGGCCGCCGTGATGGAAATGGCTTGCGTGATGGCGCGCTACCGTTTCGATGCCACGCTCGTCTTCATGACGGTGGCGGGCGAAGAGCAGGGACTGCTGGGCGCCACCCACTGGGCCGAGCAGGCCAGCGAGCACCGGCTCGATATCGCCGGCATGTTCACCAACGACATCATCGGCAGCGCGCACGACGAGCACGGCAAGCTCGACAACACGCAGGTCCGCCTGTTCGCGGAAGGTTTGCCGGTGCAGAAGGAAAACAGTCCCGCCGTGCGCACGCTGGTGCAGACGGGCGGCGAGAACGACTCGCTGTCGCGCCAGCTGGCGCGGGCCGTGAAGGCGGCCGGCGAGCGCTATGTGCCCGGCTTCAAGGTCAACGTCATCCAGCGGCGCGACCGTTATTTGCGCGGCGGCGACCACATGCCGTTCCTGGAGCGGGGCTACGCGGCGCTGCGCTTCACGGAGCCGGCGGAAGATTTCTCGCACCAGCACCAGGACCTGCGCACCGAGAACGGCAAGGTCTATGGCGACCTGCCCCAGTTCGACGACTTCGATTACATCGCCAGGGTGGCGCGCGTGAACGCGGCGGCGCTGGCTTCGCTGGCGCTGGCGCCGGCCGCGCCGCATCAGGTACAGGTGCGCACGGCGCAGCTGGAGAACGATACGGCATTGCTGTGGCAAGCGAACACCGAACCGGACCTGGCCGGCTACCGCGTGGTGTGGCGCGAAACGGGGGCGCCGGACTGGCAGGGCGCCCGGTTCGTCGGCAAGGTCACCGAATTCAGGCTGCCGCTGTCGAAGGACAATTACTACTTCGGCGTGCAGGCCGTCGACCAGGACGGCAACGTCAGCCCGGCCAGCTATCCCACGCCGCTGCGCTGAT
>JAZJZQ010000477.1:0-4506 GCA_040389625.1 Pseudomonadota bacterium
CCAATTTCAGCCACGGCGCCACCAACTACTGCTCGTTCAGCTGGTATCGCCTGCCGGAGCGGGAAGCGCTGGGACAATACACGCTGCCCATTTCCATCGACCCGCCGCACAGCGTGCTGGTGTCGGCGGCC
Source organism: Pseudomonadota bacterium (assembly GCA_040389625.1). Lineage (GTDB taxonomy): Bacteria > Pseudomonadota > Gammaproteobacteria > Burkholderiales > Burkholderiaceae_D > Rugamonas. The sequence continues at coordinate 132 of JAZJZQ010000477.1, forward strand.
GGACTGGCGCGCGTAAAAAGCCATGCCACGCTGGCCTCGCTGCTGGCGGACCAGGAACTGACACTGGGCGTGGTCGACGGCGTATCGTATGGCCCGGAACTGGACGCCATGATTAGCCATAGCGCCAACCAGGTCATGCGCCGCACGGTCGATACCACGTCCATGATGCGCATGCTGGGCGTGGGCCGGGCTTCCTTCATGCTGGTCGACCGGGAGGATTGGGAGTACGTCCACCGCCGCGAACCCATGCTGCAATCGACCACGCGGCTGGACTTTCCCGACATGCCGCCCGGCCTGAAACGCTACATCGTCTGCAGCCGCGACGTGGCGCCGCAGGTGATGGACAAGATCAACCAGGCCATCACCGCCACCGGCGGCGCCGTGCGCAGCGAGCATGGCGCCGAGGACGGCAAGAAGGCGCGCCAGTAGCCATAACAGTGCCATCCAGGCGCCGCCGAATTCGCGCCGGCAGGGAGCGGGCTTGGCGGCCAGCGGAAAAGGATGTGCCCACGTGGCCTGTCCGCGTGGCCAAGCGCGGGTCACCCCGCACTTATCTGATGCCTGCCATGGCCGAATTGAGACGGCGGATCAGCGCCAGGTTCATGTCGCGGGTGGCGCCGTTCCAGCGCGCCATGGTGCGTTCCAGTTCGGGATGAAGTTCGCGCGCCAGTGCCGCATCGCCCGTGGCGGCGGCCCAGATGGCAAATTCGGCGCGGGCGGCAAAGCTGCCGAAGCGCGCCAGTGCGAATTCGAACTCCGCCTTCGCCTCGTCCTGGCGGCCGGCGCCGGCCAGCGCCTGCGCCAGCAGCAGCGATATCTGCTCGGCGCGGAAATTGGGGTCGCGCTGGCGTATCAGCTCCAGGTGGCCTATGGCGGCCTGCGCCCGCTTGCTGGCCAGGTTGGCACGCGCCGCGCCGTAGCGGATCTCCAGGTCGCCCGCGAACGGGCCCTGCAAGCAGGCCTCGTAGCTGGCGGTGGCGCCATCGGCGTCGCCCGCATCGAGCTGGGCGGCGGCCAGGCGCATCTGGTTCTGCGCGGTGGGCGTGTAGTCGAACGCGGCGCGCGCCTCGCGCAGTTCGCGCGTGGGGTCCAGCGAGCGGGCGGCGGCGGCCACCACCTTGCGGGCGCCATGATCAAGGCGCGAATTGGGCAGGTAGATCGCCAGGAAGTAGACGATGCTGCCCAACATGGGGAATGAGAACAGGATCAGCAGCCAATACATCTGCTGCCCGCTGCGGATCACGTGCACGGCGAAGAACAGCGCCACCAGCACGTGCAAACCTATACCAAAAATCGCCATGACTGCCCTATCAGAAAATTCGATGGGGCCGATTGTAGAAGCTATGCCCGGCGGCGACAACCCGCATCGCCGCCGCACCGGGGAATTCGTCCCCGCTCAGGCCCGCACCGCGCCTGCCGCGCGCTGCCAGGCCGCCATCTGGCAAGCCAGGCGGCCCAGGAAGGCGCCGTTGAACAGGCCGAACATGATGCAGACCGCCGCCACAAAGCCCGTGTTGTCTCGGGCTGCAGGCTGCATGTGCAGCAGCACGGCCACCACGTATTTGGTGCAGAAAATCGCCAGCATCAGGGTCAGCGGCAGCCAGCTGCCGCGCAGGCGCACCGTCCCCTTGGCCGGGTCGCACACGACGGCACCGCGGTCGAAGTTGCGCCATACCAGGCCGACGCCGGCCAGGGCGCCGGCCAGCCACAGTATCGCCACCAGGTGATCGATGCCGAACTTGTTGTCGAGATCAAGCAGCGACAAGGCCAGCATCACGGCCGGAATGATGAACAGGCTGCGCACGGTCACTTCGCGGTCGGCACTGGCGGCCATGCCGCGCGTGACCAGGAAGGCCAGGATGGCCCAGACGTAGAGCGGGGTGTGGCTGATAATCTGCTGAATCATGATGGACTCCGTTGCTTGGTTGGTGAAGTGTCACCACTATGCCGGGTCCGGCCGGGGCGGCGGCGCCGAAGCGACGAAATGAAGGGGCAACGGCGCCAACTGCATGCGGACGGCGCGAAATGCGGGCATGGCATGACCCTGGGGTATCGTCGCACCTCATACCACTACGGCATGTGGCTTCCAAGCTTGAATCAAGGCACGAGCGGCAACTCTTTGATTTACTTGTGCCTTGGCCAGCCGTTTCGGACATTGCTATTTCGGTTATTTCGATTAAAATCGACTCAGACTGAACTTTTGCCCGAAAAGGAGACCGCCATGAACACTCCTGCCATCCCTCAAATGCTGCCCTCGGAAGAGGACATCGCACTCGCCCGTGAGTCGAGCCGAGCGCTATCGACCGTGCTGCAGACCCGTGCCGATACCCAGCAGATCGACTTCCATGATGACAAGGGTGCGGTACGCACTGTTCGCATGCCGACCTCGGCGCTACGCTTGCTGCTGGAAGTGCTAACCGAGATCGGCCAGGGCAACGCCGTATCCATTATCCCCATCCACGCCGAACTGACTACCCAAGAGGCGGCCGACGTACTCAACGTCTCGCGCCCCTTCCTCGTGCAGTTGCTCGAGAAAGGGGAAATGCCGTTCCATAAGATCGGTACACACCGCCGTGTTCGCTACCAAGACGTAGTGACCTACAAGAAGTGCATTGACGCCGAGCGTCGCAAGGCATTGGAGGAACTGGCTGCACAAGCTCAGGAACTCGACATGGGGTACTGAGCGAATGAGTTCGCACTTCACCGTCGTCTATGACGCCTGTGTACTCTATCCGGCGCCGCTGCGTGACCTGCTGATGCATCTGGCGCTCTCGGACCTGTACCGGGCGCGCTGGAGCGACATGATCCATGACGAATGGACACGCAACGTGCTGGCCAACCGTCCCGATCTGACCCGTGAGCAGTTGAACCGGACGTGTCAGTTGATGAACGCGCACGTCCGCGACTGTCTGGTCACCGGCTTTGAGCATCTGATCCCGGCGATCCAGCTACCCGATCCAGACGACCACCATGTGGTGGCGGCCGCCCTGCATGCCGGGGCTAGCCTGATCGTCACCTTCAATCTCAAGGATTTCCCGGCCGAGGCGCTCAAACCCTACAACCTTGTAGCCCAACATCCCGACGACTTCATCGTCAATCTGCTGGACCTGCAACCGGCAGGCGTGCTCGCGGCGGCGGCCAGCCACCGACGATCACTGAAGAAACCGCCCAAGAAGGCGGAGGAATATCTGGATACCCTGCTGGCGCAGGGGCTGACGCAATCGGTGGCGATGATGCGCCAATGGACGATGGCTATGTGAACGACCAACGAAAATGGGAAAAAAGACATAACCAACGCGCACTGCCTGCGGGTGCCGCTGGCGAAAGTGCAGTCCAAGCACGACTTCAATTTGCCATTGTCGAATCGTCAGTTAAATCGGTGACGCAATGACATGTCCCGGTTCGCTCCGCCGCTGAAGGACAGTAAATCCCGCATCGACGGCGTGAACGTGGAGGGCTGTATCTGACCGAGGCCAAAGCCCTGCTGGGTCACGCCACCGATACTAAGACCTTGCACGTCGATGGTGGCGAGCAACTGCACGACGTGGTCGGCGGACGCTGGCACGATCACCCGTTCTCGCAACCCGGTGCCATTCTCGGCGTGACGCCGGTCGCCGATTTGGTGTTTGACGGCGATAACATGGAAACGTCGCTGTCCAGCGTCAATACCGCTTCAGCGGCGATCTAAACGTCGCTTCATATTCCGCGCATTTTCGCAGGAGAAAAAACCCACGAAAGAGGCAATGCAGAGCACCGAGAAGCATACGCAAAGAAAGCGTGATATTTTCTTCTGGTCGCTGATCGTTGAGCGCAAGTATTCCGCCGTTCCGGCTTTGGCCGCCATCGAGCAGATGCTCTTGACGTCAGTCACGGTGAATCCTGTCGCGAGTTCGTATCCAAGTAAATATGCCTAGTGCCACCGCTGTGAATCCGGCTACGCCAAATGCTGGCCCAGTTAGTATCTCGACCAGACTGTTCACCAATGCTGTCGTTTCCATGCCGCCTCCAGAATGAATTCCTGCTCAAAACATCCAGCGCAAACGCGCCGCCACGCTGCCGCTCAGCGGCGACAGGGCTCGCTCCGAATCCCCCGCCCCGGTCTGGCGCAAGGCGGACAACATCAGCGTGACCCGGCTTGAATAGTGGTAGTCGGCGGTGCCGTGCCAGACCTTGCTGCGATCATCCTGGCCCACGTAGACGCCGCCGCCCAGCTCCCAGTCGCCGGCCGTCTGCCCCAGCGACACGCTGAGGTAGCGCCGCCGTGCGCCCTGGCTGGGCAGCAGCTGTGCGACTTCCGCCTGCAGTCCCTTGCGAACATAATCGGGCAGCGGCGCCTGCGCGTTGCGCCCGATCAGGGCCTGCATGCGCGCGAACT
>JAZJZQ010000478.1:0-9604 GCA_040389625.1 Pseudomonadota bacterium
GCGGCAGCGGCGGCAGCGAAGGCGTGGCGTCGATGCCGCTGGCGTAGGCCGGGGCAGACGGCGCAGCAAAGGGCACACCGGATGGCGCGTAGGCGGTGGCGGGCGGCACGTAGCCGGCGCCGGACAGCGCGGTGGGCGCGGCCGATAGCGCCTCATGCAGGGGCGTGGCGTTGACTTCGGACGTTTCGGCCACGTAGGATGCTTTGCCCACTTCGGACGTTTCGGCCACATCAGACGCTTTGGCCACGTCGGCCGTTTCAGCGACATCTGATGCTTTGGCCACGCCTGACGCTTTGGCCACGCCTGACGCTACGCCGGCATCGGCCGCTTCGGCCGCGCCGCCCGCTTCGGCCGTATCGAGTTCCAGGGTGTAGCTTGCCTCGTCCGCCGGCGGCTGCAAGGCTGTGGCGGCGCGCGTGTCGAGCGCGGCCATGGCGGCGTCGAACGGAACGGCGGGTGGCAAAGGGGAAGGGGCGGGCGCCACGGCGGGCGCCGCCGGACGGACGGGCGGCTCCAGCAGGGCCGCGTTGCCGTCGAAGACTTCATTGCAGGCGCCGCAGCGCACTATGCCCCCACGTAATTTCAGCTGGTCATGGGCGACCCGAAATATCGTGTTGCAGTGGGGGCATTTAGTGGCGAGCGCCATCGCTGCGGTGGCTTACGCGCTGCGCGCCGGCGGCACCGTGTCGCTGCCGAGCCGGCCATGCAGGGCGACCCAGCCATCCTGCTCGGCCCACACGCCCAGCTTGATGAAGGGCGCATAGGCGGCCGCCACTTCTTCGGCCTGGCGCGCCAGCACGCCCGACAGGATCAGGGCGCCGCCGTCGGCCACGCGGCCCGACAGCATGGGCGCCATCAGCTTGAGCGGACTGGACAGGATGTTGGCCACCACCACGTCGAAACGCTGGCTGGCAAACTGCGACTGGGCGAAGGTGTCGGGCAGGAAGTACTCGACTTCGCACTGGTTGCGCACGGCATTGTCGCGGGCCGATTCGATGGCCTGCGGGTCGATGTCCACGCCGGCCACCTGCTGCGCGCCCAGCTTCCGGGCCACCATGGCCAGGATGCCGGAACCGCAACCGTAGTCGAGCACGGTCTTGCCAGGCGCCGGATGGGCTTCCAGCCACTCCATGCACAGCCGGGTGGTGGGATGGCTGCCCGTGCCGAAGGCCAGGCCCGGGTCCAGTTCCAGGATCAGGGCGTCAGGGTCCGGCGCTTCGTGCCAGCTGGGCACGACCCAGATGTTCTTGCCGATGTGGATGGGCGCGAACTGCGACTGGGTCAAGCGCACCCAGTCCTGCTCTTCCACCTTGCGGGTGGTGAACGGGGGCACGGCGGCCAGCTTGATCTGTTCCGCAGCGGCGGCCACGATGGCGGCCTGGTCGGCATCCTGCTCCGTCAACGCGACGACGCGGCTGTGTTCCCATGCCGCCTCTTTCGGCTCCATGCCCGGCTCGCCGAACAGGGGACGCTCGGCGTCCGTGCCTTCGTCCGCGTCCTCGACGGAAACGGACAGGGCGCCCACTTCCATCAGGGCGTCGGACAGGGCTTCGGCGTGGTCGCGCGCGATTTCGATGACGATTTCAGTCCAGCTCATTGCGATCCCTTGCTGTCGTTCTTGTTGCCCAGGCTCAGTTTGTGCAGCTCGGGCATGTCGGCCAGCTTTTGCTCCAGGTAGTGAATATTGGTGCCGCCTTCGATGAAGCGGGCGTCGATCATCAGCTCGCGGTGCAGCGGGATGTTGGTCTGGATGCCCTCGACCACCATTTCCGACAGCGCGATCTGCATGCGGCGGATGGCCTGCTCGCGGGTGGCGCCGTAGGCGATCACCTTGCCGATCATCGAATCGTAGTGCGGCGGTACATAATAACCCGCATACGAGTGCGAGTCGACCCGGATGCCGGGGCCGCCCGGGGTGTGCCAGGAGGTGATGCGGCCCGGCGACGGCGTGAACTTGAACGGGTCTTCGGCGTTGATGCGGCACTCGATGGCGTGGCCGGCCAGCATCACGTCGCGCTGGCGGAAGCGCAGCTTCTCGCCCGAGGCGATGCGGATCTGTTCCTGCACGATGTCGATGCCGGTGATCATTTCCGTGACCGGGTGTTCCACCTGCACGCGGGTGTTCATCTCGATGAAGTAGAACTCGCCGTTCTCATACAGGAACTCGAAGGTGCCGGCGCCGCGGTAGCCGATCTTGCGGCAGGCCTCGGCGCAGCGGTCGCCGATCTTTTCGATCAGCTTGCGGGGAATGCCGGGGGCCGGCGCTTCCTCGATCACTTTCTGGTGGCGGCGCTGCATCGAGCAGTCGCGCTCGCCCAGCCAGACGGCGTTCTTGTGCTCGTCGGCCAGGATCTGGATTTCCACGTGGCGCGGATTTTCCAGGTATTTCTCCATGTAGACTTCCGGATTGCCGAAGGCAGTGCCCGCTTCCGTCTTGGTCATGGCCACGGCGTTGATCAGGGCCGCTTCCGTGTGCACCACGCGCATGCCGCGTCCGCCGCCGCCGCCGGCCGCCTTGATGATGACGGGATAGCCGATCTTGCGGGCAATCTGCACGATGGCCTTGGGATCGTCGGGCAATGCGCCTTCCGAACCGGGCACGCAAGGCACGCCGGCCTTGATCATGGTTTGCTTGGCCGAGACCTTGTCGCCCATCAGGCGGATCGAATCGGAACGGGGGCCGATGAACACGAAGCCCGATTTTTCCACCCGTTCGGCGAAGTCGGCGTTTTCCGACAGGAAGCCGTAGCCGGGGTGGATCGCTTCCGCGTCCGTCACCTCGGCCGCGCTGATGATGGCCGGCATGTTCAGGTAGCTCAGCGTCGAGGGGGCAGGGCCGATACAGACCGATTCGTCGGCCAGCTTCACGTACTTGGCGTCTTTATCCGCTTCCGAGTGGACCACAACCGTCTTGATGCCCATTTCGCGGCAGGCGCGCTGGATGCGGAGGGCGATTTCGCCACGGTTGGCAATGAGGATTTTTTCAAACATGATAGGTTCGCGATTGTCTGTGAGAGCCGGCAAGCCGGCTACTGCTGTAGAGGGGAATGCGGGGTGGAAGTCCGGGCGCGCCCCGCCGTGGGCGGGGGGCGGCAAAGCGGACTTAGCCTATCACAAACAGCGGTTGGCCGAATTCGACCGGCTGGCCGTTCTCGACCAGGATCTGGGTGATCGTGCCGGACTTGTCGGCGTCGATTTCATTGAGCAGCTTCATCGCTTCGATGATGCACAGGGTGTCGCCTTCCTTGACGGTGGAACCGACTTCGACGAAGGCCGGGCTGCCCGGGGCCGACGAACGGTAGAAGGTGCCTACCATGGGCGACTTGACCACGTGGCCGGCAGGCTCGGCGGCCACGACGGCGGCAGCGGCTACCGGAGCGGCGGCCACGGGGGCGGCGCTTGGCTGGTAATGCTGCTGCATGCCTTGCGGCTGCATCATCACGACTTGATTTTGGGCCATGGCCGAGGACTTGACGATGCGCACTTTGCTTTCGCCTTCGGTGACTTCCAGTTCAGCGATGTCCGATTCTGCGACCAGGTCGATCAAGGTCTTGAGCTTGCGTAAATCCATGTGTAACCCCCAGGAATTATCTTGTTTTGAGTGGGTGCAGCGCCGCCTCGTGGGCCACGCCGCGCTAAAATTGCGCGCAGATCGCGTAGATTAACGCCTTTTAAGGGCGAAGTCGATGGCAAAGCGATATCCTTCGATGCCGAGACCGCAGATCGTTCCTATTGCGATTGCGCTGAGGAAAGAATGGTGGCGAAATGCTTCGCGCTGGTAAATATTCGAAATATGGACTTCAACGAAAGGAATGGCCACCCCTGCCAAGGCATCGCGCAAGGCCACGCTGGTGTGGGTCAGTCCGCCCGGATTGATGACGATGGCATCGACGCCTTCCGTTCTGGCGGCATGGATGCGGTCGATCAACGCGCCTTCGTGGTTGCTCTGAAAACAAGACAGCATCGCACCGGCGGCCGTGGCTTGCGCCTGGGCTGCCTGTTCGACATCGGCCAACGTGCTTGCGCCGTAGACCTCGGGCTCGCGCGTCCCCAGCAAATTCAGGTTGGGGCCGTTGAGCAATAGGAGGTGTTGTGCCATGGATTCAGGACCATTTTCCGCGAAAGTTCCGCATTTTGCCGCCAACGGAGGGCGATGGCAAGAGAAAAAAACTTATGGAAATTATTACAGCGCGGCCAGATCGGCCCGCAGCTGATCGAACTTCAGACGGCCTAAATAGGTTTTCTTAACTTGTCCATCCGCTCCGATTAATACCGTATATGGCAAGCCACCCCCTGTATTGCCGAACTGGCGCGACAGCTCGGTGCCGCCCATGCCGGCCACGTAGAGCGGATAGGCGATCTTGAACTTGCCGGCAAATTCGGCGATATTGGACGGCGTATCAATGCCTATGCCGATAACTTGCAGCTTCTTGCCGGCATCTCCCGCGGCCAGCGCTGACAGCTCCGGCATCTCCTGCACGCAGGGCGCGCACCACGGGGCCCAGAAATTGACCAGCAAAGGCTTGCCCTTGTAGCGGGCCAGGGCCTGGCTGGCGCCCGTCACGTCGGGCAGCGACTGTTTATATAGTGCATCGACGGGGCCGGTGACGCCGGGGGCGACGGTGGCCGTCACGGGCGGCGGTGTCTCTTTCGGGTGGGTGCCGACCCAGGCACCCATGGCGCCGAACATCAGGGCAATGACGGAATAGGCAATCAGGTTATTCTTTTTCATATAGAAGAGACAATCTTGTCGTCGGGGTGGGTGCTGCTGATTAAGAGGGTGCGCACGGCGGCCAGGTCGGCCCGCGCGGTCTTGCCGTCGGCGCGCAGTTTGTGGGCGCCCCGCAAGTCGTCGAGTTCATACAGGGCCGCGTGCACCCCTTCCTGCTGCCACAGGAAGCTGACCGTCTCCACCGGGTTGTAGCGGGGACCCTTGAAGTGGGGCGTTTCCGAGAAATCCAGGCTCAGGTTCCGGTTGAGCAGGAAGATTTCCACTTCCTTGGCGCTGTCGGCGAACAATTGCAAGTGGATGTCGTCATGGGGGCCGGCCGTGCCGTTGAGCACGGAGCCGGTCAGGTAGGGGCTGAATTTTTCCAGCATTTCCATCACCTGCAGGGCCAGCGTGCGCAGGCGGAACAGGTGGGCCGGCTGGGTGTCGGCATGGAACAGGGCCTGGTACAGCCGCACTTCCAGTTCGATTTCCGTGTCGGACGGCAGCAAGTTGGCGGGCAACATATTAATATTGCCGTGCGCCTCGCCGAGCACCTGGCGCGCGGCCTTGCGCTTGGCGTTGCCGTATTCCGCCCCGTCCTGGGCGATCAGCCGGGCAGCGGCGGCCGCTATTTCCCCGCGCAGCTGGCGGGCTTCGTCGTTTGGCTTGGGCATCATATATAGATGATACCTTGAATAGGCAAAAGGGGAAAAACCCCCGGCGTCAGGTAAAATCCCATCTCTGACGATTTGCCTACCCTATTTCCCACCTTCTCCGACCCTAGTTATCACATGCATATTCATATCCTCGGCATTTGCGGCACCTTCATGGGTGGCCTGGCCGTGCTGGCAAAGCAGGCCGGTCACCGCGTCACCGGCTGCGACGCCAATGTCTACCCGCCCATGAGCACCCAGCTGGAAGCCCAGGGCATAGAACTGATCCAGGGCTTCGGGGCGGAACAGGTGCAACTGAAGCCGGACCTGTACGTGGTGGGCAACGTGGTCACCCGCGGCAATCCCCTGATCGAGGAAATCCTGAACCGCAGCCTGCCCTATGTATCGGGCCCGCAATGGATAGGCGAACATATATTACGCAACAAGTGGGTGCTGGCCGTGGCCGGCACGCACGGCAAGACCACCACCTCGGCCATGCTGGCCTGGATCCTGGAAGACGCCGGCTACGCGCCCGGCTTCCTGATCGGCGGCGTGCCCGTCAATTTCGGCATCTCGGCCCGGCTGTCCGGCCCCGGTGTGGATTCGGACTTCTTCGTCATCGAGGCGGACGAGTACGACACGGCCTTCTTCGACAAGCGCAGCAAGTTCGTCCATTACCACGCCAAGACCGCCATCCTGAACAACCTGGAATACGATCACGCCGACATCTTCCCCGATCTGGCCGCCATCGAGACCCAGTTCCACCACCTGGTGCGCACCGTGCCCGGCATCGGCCGGCTCATCGTCAACGGCGACGAAGCGTCGCTGCAACGGGTGCTGCGGCGGGGCTGCTGGAGCGAGCGCGAAACTTTCGGCCTGGCCGACGGCGTCGACTGGACCTTGCGCGAACATGGCGACGGCAGCTTCGACGTGATCTTCAACGGCGAGCCGTCCGGCACCGTGCACTGGCAGCTGACGGGCAAGCACAACCGCGCCAACGCACTGGCCGCCATCGCCGCCGCCCGCCATGTGGGCGTGCCCGTGGCCCAGGCCGCGCAATCGCTGGCCACGTTCCAGAGCGTCAAGCGGCGCATGGAAGTGCGCGGCGTGGTCAACGACGTCACCGTGTACGACGATTTCGCCCATCATCCGACGGCTATCGCCACCACCGTGGGCGGCCTGCGCCAGAAGCTGGGCCGGTCCGGCCGCATCCTGGCCGTGCTGGAACCCCGCTCCAACACCATGAAGCTGGGCGCCATGAAGGATGCCCTGCCGGGCAGCTTGGCCGAGGCCGACCTGGTGTTCGGCTACGGCAGCCGGCAGGCACTGGGCTGGAGCCTGGGCGAGGCGCTGGCGCCCCTGGGCGAACGGGCCGGCGCCTATGAAGACATCGATACGCTGGTGGCGGCCATCGCCGCCGCCGCCCGTCCCGGCGACCACGTGGTGGTGATGAGCAACGGCGGCTTCGGCGGCGTGCACCAGAAGATCCTGCAGGCGCTGGCCCGATGATCCTCTATCTGCACGGATTCCGCTCCTCGCCCCGGTCGATGAAGGCGCGCCTGGTGGGCGAGCGCATGGCGGCGCTGGGCCTGGGCGCCCACTACCGTTGCCCGCAATTGCCCGCTTCGCCCAAGGCGGCCATGGCATTGGCGCTGGCGCTGGTGGAGGGCGTGCCGGCCGGCGAACTGAGCATCATCGGTTCCTCGCTGGGCGGCTATTACGCCACCTGGCTGGCCGAGCGCCTCGGGTGCCGGGCGGCCGTGCTGAACCCGGCCGTCGTGCCCATGCTGGACCTGGAACCGTATGTCGGCGTGGGCCAGCAATTCCACTCGGACGAGCCGTTCGAATTCAAGCGCGACTATATAGAAGAGCTGCGGGCGCTGGCCGTGCCCCGCATCACCCGGCCGGAGCGCTATTTCCTGCTGGCCGCCACGGGCGACGAAGTGCTGGACTACCGCGACATGGTGCGCCACTATGCGGGCGCGGCCCAGCACGTGATCGCCGGCAGCGACCATGCCATTTCCGGCTTTGCCGACTATGTGGCGCCGGTGCTGGCGTTCTGCGGCATCGGGGCGGCCCGGTGAGGGCGCCCACCCTGCGGCAGGCGCACTGGTATGGCCACGTCAACGCGCTCAACGCGCCGCACGGCCTGCGCCACTGGCTCACGGGCGGCGGTTCGCTGACGGCCAAGCTCAAGGCGCACAGCCAGGCGTTCCGCGTGCAGTGTTTGCACCAGCGCCCGGCCCGCTGCCTGGCGGACGAGACGGCGGCCATCGGCCTGCACCGCCCTGGCCGCGTGTGGGAGCGCGAAGTGCTGCTGCGGTGTGATAATACGCCCGTGGTGTTCGGCCACACGGTGGTGCCCATGTCGGCCACGGCCGCGGACTGGCCCTTGTTCAGCGCGCTGGGCGAGCGCTCGCTGGGCTCGACCCTGTTCGGCGACCCGCTGGTGCGGCGCGGCGAACTGCAATTTGCACGATTACGCCCCGGCCACCCCCTGATGCAGCGCGCCAGCGCCGCCCTGGGACTGGACGGGCCACAGATACTGTATGCGCGGCGCTGCCTGTACCGGCGCCGCCAGGGCACGCTGCTGGTGACGGAAGTGTTCCTGCCGGACGTGCTGGAGCTGGCGCTCCAGGGCAAAACCATTACAACGATAACGAATAGAACAGAGCAATGAACTTATTTTTCGAAGAATCCGGCGATTTCAAGGTCGGCACCGTGCTGTCGCAAGCGGGCGAGGCGTACCAGGTGGAACTGGCCAGCGGCAAGCGCACCAAGGTCAAGGTCAAGGACGTGCTGCTGCAGTATGAAAAGCCGTCGCCGGCCGAGCTGCAGGAGCAGGCCCGGGCCGTGGCCGCCGACATCGACCTGGACTTCCTGTGGGAAGTGGCGGGCGAGGAAGAGTTCGGCTTTGCCGAGCTGGGCGCCGAATACTTCGGCCATACGCCGCTGCCGTTCGAGGCGGCCGGCCTGATCCTGAGCCTGCACGGCGCGCCCATCTATTTCTACAAGAAGGGCCGGGGTCGCTACAAGGCGGCGCCGGAACAGTCGCTGCGCGCCGCCCAGGCCGGCATCGAGAAGAAGAAGCAGCAAGCCATCATCCAGACCCAGTACGTGGACGAGCTGAAGGCCAACCGCTTGCCCGCGTCCATGCAGACTATCGTGCAGCAACTGCTGTTCAAGCCGGACAAGAATTCCATCGAATACAAGGCGCTGGAAGCAGCTTGCGACGAGCTGCATACCAACGCCCAGCGCCTGATGCTGGCCGTGGGCGGCGTCGCTTCGCCCAAGCAGCTGCACCTGTCCAAGTTCCTGTTCGAGAACTTCCCCCGCGGCGCCGGCTTCCCTGACGTGCCGCTGCCGGTGGCGCCCACCAACCTGCCGCTGGCGCAGGTGCAGGCCTTTTCCATCGACGACGTCACCACCACCGAGATCGACGATGCCTTCTCCGTCGTGCGGCTCGATGACGGCATGGTGCGGGTCGGTATCCACATCGCCGCGCCTGGCCTGGGCATCAAGCCGGATGACGCCGTCGACAAGATGGCGCGCGCCCGCATGTCCACCGTCTACATGCCCGGCGATAAGATCACCATGCTGCCCGACAGCATCGTCGAAGCATTCACCCTGGCCGAAGGCAAGAACTGCCCGGCCCTGTCGCTGTACGCCACCTTGAACCCGGCCGACTGGAGCGTCGTCTCCACCGTGACGCGGGCCGAGCTGGTGCCGATCGCCAACAACCTGCGCCACAACGACCTGGACGAACTGGTCAACGAGGAAACCCTGGCCAGCGGCGTGGGCGAGTATGCCCACAAGGACGAGCTGGCCCTGTTGTGGCAATGGGCCCAGCACCTCGAGCAGGGCCGCATGGCCAAGCGCGAAGCGTTCGGCCTCAAGCCCGAGCAGAACAACCGGGTCGATTTCAACTTCTACGTGGAAGACGACGTCGTCACCGTCAGCCGCCGCAAGCGCGGCGCGCCGCTGGACAAGATCGTGGCCGAGCTGATGATCTTCGCCAACAGCAGCTGGGGCAAGATGATGCACGAGCACGGCGTGCCCGGCATCTACCGCAGCCAGGGCGGCGGCACGGGCGGCTGGGCCGCCAAGATGCAGGTGCGCATGGTGACCCATGCCGCGCCCCACCAGGGCCTGGGCGTGGACCAGTATGCGTGGAGCACCTCGCCGCTGCGCCGCTACACCGACCTGGTCAACCAGTGGCAGATCCTGGCCTGCGCCGAGC
>JAZJZQ010000479.1:0-5337 GCA_040389625.1 Pseudomonadota bacterium
ATTCCAAGCGCCTGCCGCACATCCTGGGCGTGACCGAGGAAACCACCACCGGCGTGCACCGCCTGTACCAGATGCACAAGGAAGGCAAGCTGGCTTTCCCCGCCATTAACGTCAACGATTCCGTCACCAAGTCCAAGTTCGACAACCTGTACGGTTGCCGCGAGTCGCTGGTGGACGGCATCAAGCGCGCCACCGACGTGATGATCGCCGGCAAGGTCGCCGTCATCGCCGGCTACGGCGACGTGGGCAAGGGCTCGGCCCAGGCCATGCGCGCCCTGTCGGCCCAGGTGTGGGTCACCGAGATCGACCCTATCTGCGCCCTGCAGGCGGCCATGGAAGGCTACCGCGTGGTGACCATGGATTACGCGGCCGAGCACGGCGACATCTTCGTCACCTGCACCGGCAACTACCACATCCTGACGGAACAGCACATGCTGGCCATGAAGGATCAGGCCATCGTCTGCAACATCGGCCACTTCGACAACGAGATCGACGTCGCTTCGCTCAAGAAGTACACCTGGGAAAACATCAAGCCCCAGGTTGACCACGTGATCTTCCCGAGCGGCAAGCGCATCATCCTGCTGGCCGAAGGCCGCCTGGTCAACCTCGGTTGCGGCACGGGCCATCCGTCGTATGTGATGAGCTCCTCGTTCGCCAACCAGACCATCGCCCAGATCGAGCTGTACGCCAACACGGCCAACTACCCGGTCGGCGTGTACGTGCTGCCCAAGCACCTGGACGAGAAAGTGGCGCGCCTGCAGCTGAAAAAGCTCAACGCCCAGCTGACCGTGCTGACCGAAGAGCAGGCCGCCTACATCGGCGTGTCGCAACAGGGTCCGTACAAGCCCGAGCACTACCGCTACTAAGGCGATGCGGCCCACCTTCCCGCCGGCGCCCCGTGGCGCCCGGGACGGCGGCTCCATCCCCGTCGCGGTCGCGCGGCATGCCGGGCTGTTCCGGCTGCCGCGATTTCCCGTCTTTTCTGCAGCGAGCCTCTCATCATGCGTCTGGTCCTTACCTGGTTAATCAATGCCGCTGCCCTGCTGGCAGTGCCCTACCTGATGCATTCCGTCGATGTCACAAGCATAGGCGCAGCCCTCGTCGCAGCCCTCGTGTTGGGTCTGGTAAATACGCTGATCCGCCCCGTGCTGCTGTTGCTGACCCTGCCCGTGACCGTGCTGTCACTGGGCCTGTTCATCTTCGTCATCAACGGCGCCATGTTCTGGCTGGTGGCCCAGTGGGTGCAAGGCTTCCACGTCGACAGTTTCTGGTCGGCCATGGGTGGCGCACTGCTGTACAGCGTGATTTCCTGGGCTTTGTCTACCTTACTTTTGAAGAACGCCGATGGACAACCCTAATTTCAGTATCGAATTCTTTCCGCCCAAGACGGCGGAAGGGGCGGAGAAGCTGCGCGTCACGCGCGCCAAGCTGTCCGAACTGCATCCCAAGTATTTTTCCGTGACCTTTGGCGCGGGCGGCACCACCCAGCGCGGCACGCTCGACACCGTGCTGGAAATCATGGCCGCCGGCGAACAGGCCGCGCCCCACCTGTCGTGCGTGGGCGGCACGCGCGAATCGATCCGCGCCATCCTGGCCGAGTTCAAGGCCAACAACATCCGCCGCATCGTGGCCCTGCGCGGCGACCTGCCCAGCGGCTACGGCGCGGCCGGCGAATTCCGCTACGCCAACGAACTGGTGGAATTCATCCGCGCCGAAACGGGCGACTGGTTCCACATCGAAGTGGCGGCCTATCCGGAAACCCACCCGCAAGCCCGTTCGCCGCAGGACGACCTGCTGGCTTTCGAGCGCAAGGTGAAGGCGGGCGCCAACGCCGCCATCACCCAGTACTTCTACAACGCCGACGCCTACTTCTACTTCATGGAGCAGTGCGGCAAGCTGGGCATCACGGTGCCGGTGGTGCCGGGCATTATGCCGATCACCAACTACACGCAGCTGATGCGCTTTTCCGACATGTGCGGCGCCGAGATCCCGCGCTGGGTGCGCCTCAAGCTGGCCAGCTTCGGCGACGACAGCGCCTCGATCAAGGCCTTCGGCCTGGACGTGGTGACGGCGCTGTGCCAGCGCCTGCTGGCCGGCGGCGCGCCCGGCCTGCACTTCTACAGCATGAACCAGGCGGCGCCGACGACGGCGTTGTGGCAGCGCCTGGTATAAGGGGCAGCGCGGGCCAGGCCGGCACTGTCGGTCAGGCCCGCGGATCCGGCGTGGCCGCGCCGCTTTCCGTGA
This sequence comes from Pseudomonadota bacterium, assembly GCA_040389625.1. Classification (GTDB taxonomy): domain Bacteria; phylum Pseudomonadota; class Gammaproteobacteria; order Burkholderiales; family Burkholderiaceae_D; genus Rugamonas. Next base: position 2,245 of record JAZJZQ010000479.1, read on the forward strand.
CGATGCAGTCGAGCGCGATGTCGTGCGGGTCGTCGCCGAACGGGGCCAGCTGGCAAGCGTAGGCCACGCCCACCGTTTGTGGCCGCGGCAGCGCTTCCAGCGTGCGGTCGTAGAAACCGCCGCCGTAGCCGAGCCGGTAGCCGTGGCGGTTGTAGCCCAGGCAGGGCACCAGCAGCGCTGGCGGCCGCGGACGCAGCCGCAACTGGGCCGGCACCGCCACACCCATCCCATCCTTCACCATCGGCTCGCCGATGTCCCACTGCGCGAACGCCAGCGGCGCGTGTTTTTCCACCACCACCGGCAGCAGCAGCCGCACCCCGCGCCGCGCCAGTTCGGCATAGGCGCCCTGCAGGTCCGGCTCGTCCCGCAATGGCCAGTAGACACCCAGTTCGGTGGTGGCGGACGTGGCCGACCAGGCCAGCACATGGCGGCCGATCGCCGCGTCCCAGGCGGCGCGGGTGGGCGCGTCCAGCGCGCGCCGGGCGGCCAGCAATTGCTTGCGCAAATCGGCCTTGGACAGGGGCGTTGCCGCTGGCGGGACGGTCGTGGCGCGTGGTATTCTAGGATCGCTGGTCATATTCCCGTTTTAAGACTTGATTGAGAGTTGCACATTGATTTCCGCTTCAAAATGGATAGCCGGCGCCGTGATGGCCGTAGCCTGCCTGGCGTCCCCATTCAGCCGTGCCGACGACAGTGGAATCGACAGCAGCCGCAAAGAGGACGATGCCTTCCTGCTGCTGCGCGACGCCGTGCGCCAGGATGACGCGGCCAAGGTTGCATTCTATGCCGACCGGCTGGCCAATTACCAGATTCCCTCCTACGTCGATTACTACCGTCTCAAGTCCCACCTGCGCGACGCCGCCAATGGGGAAGTGCGCGAGTTCCTGCGCCGCTACGAGGGCAGCGCCATCGCCGACCGCATGCGCAACGACTGGCTGCTGGAGCTGGGCCGCAAGCGCGACTGGGCCGCCTTCGACGAGCAGCTGCCGCTGTTCGTGCTCAACGACGATACCCAGGTCAAGTGCTACGGCCTGATGTCGCGCGCGCTCAAGGGCCAGCGCGTGGCCGAGCAGGCGCGCGTGCTGCTGGTCAATCCGCCCGTGTATGGCGAAGCATGTTCCGGCCTGATCGCCACCCTGGCCCAGAACGGCCAGTTCGACAGCGAAGACTTGTGGACCCAGGTGCGCCTGGCCGGCGAGTTCGACGCCACCGGGCCGGGCAAGCGCACCATGGTGCTGCTGGGCGGACCGGAAAAGCGCATCGGCCAGGCCATCGATCTGCCGGCCATCGCGCTGACCAAGGGTGTGGGCAGCGGCCGTATCGACCATGAAATCTATCTGGTGGCCGTGGGCCGCATGGCGCGCACCAGCGTCAAGCTGGCCGCGCTGGCGCTGCAGAAGGCCGCGCCCAAACTGACGGCGCAGGAACAGGCCATCGGCTGGGCCAACATCGCGCTGGCCTCGTCCTACACGCTGGCGCCGGAGACGAGCGAGTACTGGCGCAAGGCGGCCGGCGCGCCGCTGTCGCAGGATGCGCTGCAATGGAAGGCGCGCTACGCCCTGCGCGCCGGCGACTGGAAGCAGGTGCGCAGCACCATCCGCGCCATGCCGCTGGCGCTGCGCAATGAACCCACCTGGATCTACTGGCTGGGCCGGGCCCTGATGGCCGAAGCGGGCGCCAGCCAGCCCACCGGCGAGGCGGCGCAGCTGTTGCGCAGCATTTCCGACCAGTCCAACTTCTACGGCCAGCTGGCGCTGGAGGAGCTGGGCCAGCTGATCACGATTCCGCCAGCCGGCCCGCCCATCGGCCAGGCCGAGATCGCGCCGTTCGCGAGCGATCCCAATTTCCAGCGCGCGCTCAAGTTCTTCTCGATGCGGCTGCGCTTCGAAGGCACGCGCGAGTGGAACTGGGCCCTGCGCGGCCTGAGCGAACGCCAGCACCTGGCGGCGGCCGAATTCGCGCGCCAGAACAACATCCTCGACCGCATGGTCAGCACCTCCGAAAAGACCCGCATCCAGGTCGACTACACGCAGCGCTTCCCGGCGCCGCATGACGACATCATGCATCCGGCCACCCAGACCCTGGGCCTGGACAAGGCCTGGGTGTATGGCCTGATCCGGCAGGAATCGCGCTTCATCATGGATTCGCAGTCGGCCGTGGGCGCCTCGGGCCTGATGCAGGTGATGCCGTCCACCGGGCGCTGGGTGGCCAAGAAGATCGGCCTGACGGACTTCGTGCAGAACATGCTGAGCGACGTGCGCACCAACATCCTGCTGGGCACCAATTACATGAACATGGTGCTCGGTAACATGGACGGCTCGCAGACCCTGGCCACGGCCGCCTACAACGCCGGCCCGGGGCGCCTGCGCAGCTGGCGCGCCGCGCTCGACAAGCCGATGGAGAGCGCCGTCTTCATCGAATCGATCCCCTTCGTCGAAACCCGCACCTACGTCAAGAACGTGATGTCGAACGCGACCTACTACGCCGCCCTGTTCGAAGGCCGGCCGCAGTCGCTCAAGGCCCGTCTCGGCACCGTGGCGCCCAAGGGGTATTCGGCGCAGGAACAGCAAGAAAGCAGCTTCGGCTCCCGTTAGCAGCATCCACCAGACGCACCTATCCGGACGTATCCATGCAAACCACTGAACTCGATCCCTCCCTGTCGCAAGCCCTGGCCAACGCGCGCGCGCCCGGGCTGACCCTCATCATCGGCAACAAGAACTATTCCTCGTGGTCGATGCGGCCCTGGGTGGCCATGACGGCGTTCGCCATTCCGTTCCAGGAAGTGCGCGTGTTGCTCGACCAGGCCGACACGGCCAACCGCATCGCCGCCTATTCCGCCGCCGGCCGGGTGCCGGTGCTGCTGGCGGGCGACATGACGATCTGGGACAGCCTGGCCATCTGCGAATACCTGGCCGAGCAGTTCCCCGAGCTGCACATGTGGCCGCAGGACGTGGCCGCGCGCGCCATGGCCCGCTCCGTGTGCGCGGAAATGCATTCCGGCTTCGCCGACCTGCGCAGCGCCATGGCTATGAACATCCGCGCCAGCTATCCGGGCAAGGGCCGCACCAACGGCAGCCAGGCCGACATCGGCCG
>JAZJZQ010000480.1:0-12962 GCA_040389625.1 Pseudomonadota bacterium
GTTAAGTTGGGCTTGCGCCCGTGATATCGTTTGAGGCAAGAAAGAAATGACAGACAAACTGCACTACTCTTGAATCTAAACGATGCCGCATTATACCCAATTACCAGAGAAAAGCACGTTTTCGCAAAAATAAATGCGAAGGCCTGAAAACAGTAGAAGAAACCGCCACTTACCGGCCTCAGCATTGCTCTTTTAACAGGGTAGTAGCGCCACTATAGCCCGAAAATCAGCATCAGGTTTGCGCTGTATCAAAAAGAAATGCGTCCGACGCCACACCTGATGTCACCAGGACGGTGCGCGCGGGTCGCGGGCGGCCCATTGCAGCAGCGCTTCCACCTGCGCCGCGACGCCTTCCCACTCGGCCTGCCCCGCCATCACGGCCCGCATCTGCTGCTCCACGCTGCGGCAGTACTGGCCCAGCGTGGCGTAGCCGAAAGTGCCGGCGGAACCGGCCACGCCGTGCAGCAATTCGTGCAGCTGGTGCAGGTGCTCGGCGCCGGGCGTGCCGCCGCCGTCGGCCCGGCAGGCGGCCAGCGCTTGCGTGATCTTGTCCATCGTCACGGGCACGGTGGCGGCGAACTTGTCGCTCAGCGCCTGCAGCCTGGCGCGGAATTCCTGGTCGACGAGGGTAGCCATGGCGCGTTCCGCTTAACCTTTGGTGCCGAAGATGCGGTCGCCCGCGTCGCCCAGGCCGGGCACGATGTAGGCATGGTCGTTCAGGTGCGAATCGAGCGAAGCGCAGTAGATCTTCACGCCGGGATGGGCGTTCTGGAACACGGTGATGCCTTCCGGCGCGGCCACCAGGGCAAGGAAGATGATCTGGTCATCCTTCACGCCACGCGACTTGAGCACGTCCACCGCATGCACGGCCGAATTGCCGGTCGCCACCATCGGGTCGCACAGGATGAAGGTGCGCTCGGCCAGGTCGGGCAGGCGCACCAGGTATTCCACCGGCTGGTGGGTTTCCGGGTCGCGGTAGACGCCGATGTGGCCCACGCGGGCCGACGGGATCAGGTTCAGCAGGCCGTCGCTCATGCCGATGCCGGCGCGCAGCACGGGCACGATGGCCAGCTTCTTGCCGGCGATGACGGGGGCGTCCAGCGTCATCAGCGGGGTTTCGATGGTGCGGGTGGTCAGCGGCAGGTCGCGCGTGATTTCGTAACCCATCAGCAGCGTGATTTCCTTCAACAGCTCACGGAAGGTGCGCGTGGACGTATCCTTGGCGCGCATGTGGCTCAGTTTGTGCTGGATCAGGGGATGGTTGGTGATGTACAGGTTGGGGAAACGCGGATCTTGTTTCATTATGGTGGGCTCTTAGTCTCTCGACGGGTGCCGCCCATCCCCGGGTACGGGACGGGGCGCGGTGCCGTCATCGGTTGGTATGGCGCATTATCCCAGCCATCGAGGCACGATGGAACTGTTTCACGAAAATTAATTCGGCGCATATATGACCCGGTCAGGACCGATCAAATGCCGCCACAGGACGCCGTCAACCCCTCTTCCATAACGAAGCCGCGCTCGCGGAACAGCCGCGCCGACACCCGTATCAGTTCCGCGCGCCGGTTGCCGTCAGCCGCCGGGGCGCCTGGCTCATGCCGGTTCCATCAGCGCGCGCGCCAGGATGGCGGTGCAGTCGACGCCGTCCGGCAGGCGGCCGTATGCCCCGCCCACGTCGCGCGCCAGACGCGAAGCGACGAAAGCCTGCGACACATAAGCGGGCGCGTGCCGCAGCAGCAGCCCGGCCTGCACCGCCAGCACGATACGCTCGGCCAGCCGGCGGGCGCCGTATTCATCCGTTTGCGGCTGCTCCAGGTCGGTCAGCAGCGCCTGCGTGTAGCGCACATAGTCGGCATGGGCGTCGCCGGCCAGGGCCAGTTCGGCCGCCAGCGCATCGCGCGCGGCCGGCGTCTTGCCCAGCGCCCGCAGCAGATCAAGGCACATCACGTTGCCCGAGCCTTCCCAGATCGAGTTGACGGGCAGTTCGCGGTACAGGCGCGCCAGCGGACTGTCTTCTACATAGCCGCTGCCACCTATCACTTCCATCGCCTCCGCCCCGAAGGCGGGGCCGCGCTTGCAGATCCAGTATTTGCCGGCCGGCGTCAGCACCCGCGCCAGCAGGGCCTGGGCCGGATCAGCGCCTTCGTCATAGCAGCGCGCCAAGCGCAGCGCGAAGGCGGTGGCGGCCTCCGATTCCAGCGCCAGGTCGGCCAGCACGTTCTGCATCAGCGGCTGCTCGGCCAGCGCCCTGCCGAAGGCGTGACGGCGGCGCGCATGGTGCAGCGCGTGGGTCAGCGCGGCGCGCATGGTGCCGGCGCTGCCCAGCACGCAATCGAGCCGGGTGTGGCTGCCCATTTCCAGGATGGTGGGAATGCCCCGCCCCAGCTTGCCCACCAGCCAGCCATGGGCGCCCGTGAATTCCACCTCGGACGAGGCGTTGGAGCGGTTGCCCAGCTTGTCCTTCAGGCGCTGCACGCGGATGGCGTTGCGCTGCCCGTCGGGCAGGAAACGGGGCACGAAGAAGCAGCTCAGGCCCGCGCTGCCCTGCGCCTCCGTCTGCGCCAGGATCAGGTGGGCATCGCTCTGCGGCGCCGAGAAGAACCACTTGTGGCCGACGATGCGCCACACATCCTCGCCCTCGTCGCCGAACAGGCGCCGGCCCTCTTCGGGCGCCAGGGCCTCGGCCATCGTGGTGTTGGCGCGCACGTCAGAGCCGCCCTGCTTTTCCGTCATCCCCATGCCCACCAGGGCGCCCCGCTTCTGCTCGATGGGCAGCGAGCGGGGATCGTACTCGCGCGACAGGATCTTGGGCAGCCACTTGGCGGCGATCCTCGGCGCCTGGCGCAGGGCCGGCACGGACGCGTAGGTCATCGTCACGGGGCACTGGGAACCGTTTTCCAGCTGGCCGAACAGCATGTAGCGGGCCGCCCGCGCCACCTGGCCGCCCGCACCCTGCCCTTCCCACGGCGAGGCATGGGCGCCGTTCTCGATCAGCAGCGCCATCAGGCTGTGCCAGGACGGGTGAAATTCCACTTCGTCGATGCGGTGGCCGCCGCGGTCGAAATTGTGCAGGCGCGGCGTGTGCAGGTTGGCCAACCGGGCCAGGTCCAGCACTTCGGCACGCCCCAGGCGCTCGCCCAGCGCATGCAGCGAGGCGGCCTGGGCGGCGCCCCCTTCGCGCTCCAGCGCTTCCTGCAAGGCCAGGTCGCAGGCGTACAGGTTGACGTTTTCGAACGGGGCAACAGTGTTGCTGACGGCATGGGTGTCGAATGGGTTCATTGAAGTTCCTGATAACGGTTCAAAGTGCGGTGCCGGGCGGTCATGGCTACAGCCTAGCTCAGCGACAATTGCGAAGCAAGCGGTTGCTTGTTTAAATGCCGCACGCGCCAGTTCCGGCACCGCCATCGCGCATGGCCGCATGGCCGCCAATTCCGAGCATTTGCTCGTTAAATGGTTAGGAATTTAAGAAATATTCCGTCTCTTACCCTCTGGCGCCTGATTTTTCTCCATATCTGGTGGGATTTCGTGAAAACATGCGCAGATGTTGTCTTTTTTCATGTAAAAGCGCTGCCATCAGTGATACATTTCGTTCTGGTTTTACAAGCTGGCAGCAGTCGCGCACCGTATGGGCCTGCTTCAAACGTTGTAAAATTTGTTACGCGACAAAATGAGAGATTAGATCGTCATAATGCTTTCCAGTTCCCCATCCCTGCCCCAGCGCGATATGCGCCATGAATTAGATCACCTCATGGAAGAGGCAGGCGATGTTGTTTTCCGACTCAATCAGCCGGGCCAGGTCCTGTTTGCCAGCAAACGGGCCGTCGCCCTGATCGCCAGCCCCCACGACCTGCATGGCGATTTGCTGGTGGCCCACGTGGCCACGGCCGACCAGCCAGCCCTGAAGGCGGCGCTGGCCGAAGTGCAGCAGTCGCTCGCGCCCAGCGTGGTCGAGCTGCGGCTCAAGACGCCGGAACAGGAAGTGTGGTTCGAACTGCGCATCTCCAGCTTCCTGAACCAGCAGGACGTGCTGGAACTGCTGGTGGTGGGCCGCGACATGTCGGTCCAGCACGCGACCGAAGAGCGGCTGCGCCACATGGCCACCCACGACGCCCTGACGGAACTGCCCAACCGCCTGCTGCTGTCGGACCGCATCCGCATGGTGATCGCCAACGCCCGCCGCTCGGGCCAGGGCTTTGCCGTGGCCACCGTGGGCCTGGACGGCTTCAAGAAAGTCAACGATGGCCTCGGCCATCCCGTGGGTGACGCCGTGCTGCGCATGGCTGCCGCCCGCCTGCGCAAGACCCTGCGCGACAGCGACACCCTGGCCCGCGTGGGGGGCGACGAATTCGTGGCCGTGCTGCCGGGCACCAGCACGGAAGCCCAGATCAAGCTGGTCACGGGGCGTCTGATCGCCACCTTGCAGTCGCCGTTCGAGGTCGACAGCCATACCATCTACGTGGGCGCCTCGGTCGGCGTGTCGGTCTACCCCCACCACGCCGAGGACGAAGTGCGGCTGGTGGCCCTGGCCGACGCGGCCATGTCGCGCGCCAAGGAGACGGGCAAGGCCCGCTGCGTGGTCTACAGTCCCAAGCACAGCGGCCCGCCCGAACACGACATCTCGCTGGAAGCGGCCATGTTCCAGGCCGTGCGCGAAGGCGAATTCCTGCTCTACTACCAGCCCATCGTGGACGCCCGCACGCGCGAAATCCAGGGGTTCGAAACCCTGATGCGCTGGAAGCATCCCACGCTGGGCATGGTGCCGCCGGCCCGCTTCATCCCGATCGCCGAAACCAACGGCCTGATCAACCTGCTGGGCGCCTGGGCCCTGAAAGCGGCCAGCGTGCAGCTCAAGCAGTTCGAGGAAGTGGCCAAGCGGCGCCTGTATATCTCCGTTAACATTAGCCCGCGCCAATTCCGCAACGACAAGTTCCTTGACGTGCTCGATGACGCGCTCGCTTTCTCTGGCCTCTCAGGTGAGCAATTGGTGTTAGAAATTACTGAAGGCACGTTGATGATAGACCCGGTCCACGCCGAGGCCATCCTGTCCAAAATGGCCCTGCGCAAGGCCCGCATCGCGATCGACGATTTCGGCACCGGCTATTCGTCGCTGGCCTACCTCAAGCGCTTCCCCATCTCCGTGCTCAAGATCGACCGCACCTTCATCCGCGACCTGCCCGGCTCGCAGAAGGATGGCGCCATCTGCAACGCCGTGCTGGACCTGGCCAAGCACCTGGACCTGTCCGTGGTGGCCGAGGGGGTGGAGACGGAAGAACAACTGCACTACCTCGACGATCGCGGCTGCCAGTACATCCAGGGTTACCTGACGGGCAAGCCGATGCCGGCCAACGTGGCGATGACCGCTCTCAAGGAGAGCACCTACGCCAACCTGCTGCCGGAAGAACTGCGCCAGGTGCACCAATGAGCGCCGGGTTCAAGGCCGCCACCGCGCTGGGCGAGAAAACCCTGGCCGAGATGTGGGACTGCACCCGCCGCCAGGGCGACATGCCCGGCTTTGCCAAGGCCATCACGGCCATCCTGGGCGCCATGCGCGGCGAGGACGAGCAGGAATTCAACATGGCGCGCACCGTGCTGTCGGACCCCGTGCTGACCCAGAAGGTGCTGCGGCTGGCCAACAGCGGCATGTATTCGGCCTTCGGCCAGCATGTCAACACGGTCTCGAAGGCGGTGCTGGTGCTGGGCACGGAGGCCATCGGCCACCTGGCACTGGGCCTGAAGCTGATCGAGGAACTGTCGGCCTCCTCGCCCGATTCGGGCATCGCCCACATCGAGATGGAAAAGGCAGTGCTGGCCGGCATCGTGGCCCAGCAGATCGCCACCAGCGCCGACAGCCGCCACGCGGAGGAAGCGGTGGTGTGCTCGATGCTGCACACGTTGGGCCGCATGATGCTGACCTTCTACATGCCCGAACGCTGGCACGACCTGCAGCAGCGCGCCGACGCCGAGGGCGTGACGGTGGACACGGTCGCACCGGCCGTGCTGGGCCTGACCCTGGAAGACATTGGCCACGCGGCCGCCCGCCACTGGGGCCTGCCGCAAAGCCTGATCAACGGCATGCGCAAGCTGGAGCCGGCCGAAGAAGGCGCCGACGTGAGCCCGTCGGACTGGATCGCCGCGCTGTCGACCATGTCGGCCCTGTGCGCCGACTCGCTCTGGCATGACGACGCGGCCGGCGCCGCCGCCGTGCAGCAACTGACCGAACGCTACGCCGGCATGCTGGGCGTGGAGCCCGACAACCTGATGGCGGCCATCGAACAGGCCAAGATCGTGGCGGCCGAAGACCTGTCCATCGCCCCCCTGTCGCGCCCGGCAGAACGGCGCGCCCGGGCGCTGGCCAGCACCCGCCAGCGGGCCGAGGGCAACAAGATCCTGCTGTCCGGCCTGGCCGACATGCGCGACGTGCTCGACACGGCCAGCCCCGGCCAGATGGTGTCGATCGCGCTCGAGACGGTGTTCAAGGGCCTGGACTTCTCGCGCGCCGTCGCCTTCGTGCGCAACCGCAGGGAGGCCCAGTACGCGGCCAAGATCTGCTTCGGCGAAGGGGTCAAGGAACTGCTGCCCGGGATGGTGTTTGCCGACAGCTACGAACCGAACGTGTTCCACGCCGCCCTCAACAGCGACCGCGTGATCTTCATCGAAAACGCCAAGGATGCCAAGTTCGCCGCCAAGCTGCCGCAATGGTGGAAGAACAGCCTGTCCGATGCCCGCAGCTTCGTCATCCTGCCGCTGGCCTCCAACGGCCAGCCGGCCGGTTTCCTGTACGGCGACTGGGACGAGACCTTCCCGCCCATCCAGCTGAGCCAGACGGAATTCTCGCTGCTCAACGACATGCGGGCGCTGGTGGTCAAGGCCGTGGAACGGCGCCACAAGCTGGAAGCGGTAGTCATCAACCGCGGCGCCTGACAGCTGACCGGCTGGCTAGCGCTGGCCGTCCAGGCGCTGCCAGCGGAACGACAGGCCGGCCGCCAGCGCGGCGCCCAGCACCATGAGTGAGGCCACGTAATACACCGACGACGGCCCCAGATGCTGCCAGCACTGGGCCAGGAACAGGCCGCCCAACGATCCGCCGATACCGTATGACAGGCTGATAAAGAGCGCCTGTCCACGCGCCTGCAAGGGTCCCGAGAACCAGCGCTGCAAGGTCGTCACCGAGGCCGAGTGGTGCAGCGCGAAGGTGGCCGCGTGCAGCAGCTGGGCCGCCGCCAGCAACGCCACCTGGTCCGGCACGGCGCCGATCAGCGCAAAACGCAGCACGCCCACGCCCAGCGCCGCATACATCAGGCGCATGGCGCCCCAGCGCCGGAACAGGGGCGCCTGGAAATAGAACAGCAGCACTTCGGCCGTCACGCCAAGCGACCACATGGTACCGATGAAGGCCTTGCTGTAACCATGGCGCTCCAGGTACAGCGAATAAAAGGTGTATAGCGCCGTGTGGGCCGACACCATCAGCGCCGTCGAGCAGAAGAAGGCGATCACTTCGCGCTTGCGCAGCAGCGTGCGCAACGGCGGCGGCGCCGTCTTGTGCTGCAGGCGCGGTACTTCCTTCAGGCGCAGGCTGGCCAGGAACACGCACACCAGCAGCGCGCCGGCGATCCACGGCAGGGCCATGATGCCGTAGGCGTCGAGCGCATAGGCGGCGGCCATCACGCTGGCGATGAAGCCGATCGACCCCCAGAGCCGGATGCGGCCATAGTAAGTCAGGTCGCCCCGCATTTCCGACAGCATCAGCGCTTCGCACAAGGGCCCCTGGGCGCTGGTGAACAGGTTAAGCAGCACCATCGCCAGCAGGAACTGGACGAAGGTCTGGCCGAAGAAGAAGCCGGAAAACGCCGTCAGCGCCGCCACCCCCGTCATGCGCAGCACCCACACCCGCCGCTCGCTGTGATCGGCCACATAGCCCCACACGTTGGGGCCGACGATGCGCAGCACCTGGATCATCGACATCAGCACGCCGATCTGGCCCACGCTCATGCCCTTGCCGGCGAAGAACAGCGTGGCGTAGGTGGAAAAGGTGCCCGCGTGCGCATAGTAGGCGCACAGGAACAGGGCAAAGCTGATGGCTTGGGCGGGCATGGACAGGACTCTGCGGCGTGGAGAAAAGTACTGGCAGGATGGGGCGCCGCCGCCCCGCCCTGCCCGTGCCGCCGGCGCTTAGCGCGCGGCGGTCAGTGCGGCCTGCGCGGCCAGGGCGATGTCGGGCGTGGCCACCTGCACGTCGCCGCACTGGGCGCGGTGCATCAGGGCGTGGTCAATCAGCACCAGGGCCAGCATGGCTTCGGCGATCGGGGTGGCGCGGATGCCCACGCAGGGATCGTGGCGGCCGAACGTTTCCACCATCACGGGATTGCCGTCCTTGTCGATCGAGCGGCGCGGGGTGCGGATCGACGAGGTGGGCTTGATGGCGATCGAGACGGTGATGTCCTGGCCGGTGGAGATGCCACCCAGCACGCCGCCCGCGTTGTTGCCGACAAAGCCTTCCGGGGTCAGCTCGTCGCCGTGCTCGGAGCCCTTCTGCGCCACCGACTTGAAGCCGGCGCCGATTTCCACGCCCTTGACGGCGTTGATGCCCATCATGGCGTAGGCGATGTCGGCATCCAGCTTGTCGTAGATGGGCTGGCCCAGGCCGACGGGCACGTTCTGCGCGATCACGTCGATGCGGGCGCCGATCGAGTCACCGGCCCGGCGCAGCTCATCCATGGCTTCTTCCATGCGGGCGATCAGGGCGGCGTCGCCGCTGGCGGCGAAGAACGGGTTGTTCGGCACGTGTTCCCAGCCCTGGAACGGCACTTCGATATCGCCCAGCTGGCTCATGCAGCCCTTGAACACGGTGCCGTACTGCTGGTGCAGCCATTTCTTGGCGATGGCGGCCGCGCCCACCACGGGCGCCGTCAGGCGGGCCGACGAACGGCCGCCGCCGCGCGGGTCGCGTACGCCATATTTGTGCCAGTAGGTGTAGTCTGCATGACCAGGACGGAAGCTTTCCGCGATGTTGCCGTAATCCTTGCTGCGCTGGTCTTCATTGCGGATCAGCAGGGCGATCGGGGTGCCGGTGGTCACGCCCTGGTAGACGCCCGACAGGATTTCCACCGTGTCCGACTCCTGGCGCTGGGTCACATGGCGCGACGTGCCCGGCTTGCGGCGGTCCAGTTCAGGCTGGATGTCGGCCTCGGACAGGGGCAGGCCCGGCGGGCAGCCATCGATCACGCAACCGATCGCGGGACCGTGGGATTCGCCAAAAGTGCTTACGGAGAACAACTTGCCAAATGTATTGCCGGACATAGGTATCGTCATGGTGGAAGGTAGGAAGGGTCAATTTTACCAGCCCGCAGCCGCCGGCGTGGCCGCGGGCGGCATTTTGGCAACATGGTACGCATTAGGACGAATTCGGCAGGCACGTTTTTTGACATGGGTAAGACAAAACTTGCATATTGCGACTCGCCAACGTCCGGAAAATGCTGAAAACGTCGTTCTCAGGAACAATTAGCTATATACTTAATCCGAGAACACCGAGATACCCTGGAGAAGCGACACATGCCCCCATCGATCACCCCCCTTGAGCATTCCAAGGACGATCACGACGATCTGGTATTCTTAGAAGAGCACCCGGCGCCGGTGGATGCGACAGGTGCGCGCAGCGTGTGGCGGGTCATGATCATCGACGACGACGAAGACGTCCACTCAACCACCACCTTCGCCCTGGGCAACCTGGACATGCAGCACAGGCCGCTGGAATTCGTCCACGCCTATTCGGCCAGCCAGGCGCGCGACATGCTCCAGCATGAACCGGAAATCGCCGTCATCCTGCTCGACGTGGTGATGGAGCAGGACGACGCCGGCCTGCACCTGGTGCGCTACATCCGCGAGACGCTCAAGCTGACGGACGTGCGCATCATCCTGCGCACGGGCCAGCCCGGCTACGCGCCGGAAATCGACGCCATCCGCGATTTCGACATCAACGACTACAAGACCAAGTCCGAGCTGACCCGCATCAAACTCTACACGACGGTGACGGCGGCCATCCGTTCCTACGAACAGATCCGCAAGATCAACGACAGCCGGCGCGGCCTGAACCAGATCGTACTGGCCAGCACCGAACTGATGACACTGCATGGCGTGCACAATTTCGCCGCCGGCGTGCTGCACCAGTTTGCCGACCTGATGGGCCAGCAGCCCAGCGGCGTGCTGTGCGTGCAGAACTGCCCCGAGGATGGTTGCGAGGAGCTGGTGGTGATGGCCACGGCGGGCGCCTACAGCCATCTGGAAGGCTTGCAGCTGACCACCAAGGCCGACGCGCGCATGCACGAGGCGATGGAGCAATCGCTGGCCGAGCGGCGCAACCTGTACGGTCCCGACTACATCACCCTGTATTTCGCCGGCAAGGCCAGCCGCGACTTCGTCGCCTTCCTCGACGTGCAGCGCGCCATCACCGAAATCGACGAGCGCTTGCTGGAAGTATTTTGCAGCAACGTCGCCGTCGGCCTGGACAACGTGGAACTGGTGTCGCACCTGCACAATGCGGCCTTCTACGACCAGCTGTCCAAGCTGCCCAACCGCACCCGCCTGGTCGAGATCCTGGACGCCACCCTGGCCGGCCCGGGGCGCGACACCTGTACCCTGTCGCTGGTGGACCTGGACCATTTCGCCGAAACCAACGACGCCCTGGGCCATCAGTTCGGCGACACGCTGCTGGTGGCCGTGGCCCAGCGCCTGCAGTCGCGCCTGGGCGAGCAGCTGACGGTGGCCCGCATCGGCGGCGACATTTTCTGCGTGCTGGGCGATTCGGCACAGGTCAACCCGGCCAGCATCCTGGCCCTGTTCCAGACCCCGTACAGCATCGACGGCCAGGACGTGCAGCTGTCGGCCACGCTGGGCCTGGTGCGCCTGAGCGAACATGACGGCAGCGGCGCCGACGCCCTGAAGGACGCCGACATCGCCCTCAAGCGCGCCAAGCTGCAGCAGCGGGCCGGCCACTTCTACTTCTCGCGCAGCATGGGCGTCGAAATCCGCGAGCGGGTGCGCATGATGCACGCGCTGCGCACGGCCTTCGGCCAGGACCAGCTGTTCGTCGTCTACCAGCCCCAGATTGACCTCGTCACGCGCCGCCCGGTGGGCGCCGAGGCCCTGCTGCGCTGGCAGACGCCGGACGGCAAGTTCATCTCGCCGGACCGCTTCATCCCCATCGCCGAATATTCGGGCCTGATCATCGACCTGGGCGAGTGGGTAATGCGCACCGCCTGCCGCGAACTGGTGGCCCTGCGCGCGGCCGGCCACGACAATTTCATGATGTCGATCAACGTGTCGCAAGTGCAGTTCCGCCACCCCTACTTCCTGGAGATGCTGCGTTCGGCGCTGGAAGACACCAAGGCCCCGCCCGAATTCGTGGAACTGGAAATCACGGAATCGATGGCCATGGAAGAGCCGGACCTGCTCATCAAGATGCTGGGCCAGATCAAGCAGACGGGCGTGAGCATCGCCATCGACGACTTCGGCACGGGCTTCTCGTCGCTGTCCTACCTGCAGCGCTTGCAGATCGACCGGCTCAAGATCGACCGCGCCTTCGTCACCGAAATCACCGGTTCCGCGCGCGGCAGCAGCATTGCCGAGATGGTGATCCAGCTGGGCCGCAACCTGGGCCTGGCCGTGATCGCGGAAGGCGTGGAAGACGAACGCCAGGCCGGCATCCTGCAAACGCTGGGCTGCCCGCTGGCCCAAGGCTTCCTGTTCGCCCGTCCCATGACAGCCCCCGCCCTGGCCAGCTGGCTCAACAACGACGCCCTGGAAGGCGCGGCCTGAAACACCCCGCCTCCTCAAAAAAAAACGCTATCGGTCGATAGCGTTTTTTTTGGGCCGGTGCCGCGCTTATTCCGTCGTCTCGGCCGGCCAGTCGCGGATGTAGGCCTTGAGCATGCGGTTCTCGAAGCTCTGCGCTTCCAGCACGGCGCGCGCCACGTCGTAGAACGAGATCACGCCCAGCAGCGTCTTGGCGTTCATCACGGGCAGGTAGCGTGCATGCTTTTCCAGCATGATGCGGCGCACTTCGTTTACTTCCGTGTCCGGCGTGACGGTGATCGGATGGTCGTCCATGTGCTTGCGCACGGTGCCGGCGCCCACGGCACCGGCATTGCTGTGTACTGCCTTGAGCACTTCGCGGAAGGTCAACATGCCGACCAGATCGCCAAACTCCATCACGACCAGCGAACCAATGTCTTTTTCAGCCATCGTGTTGGCGGCTTCAACCAGTGGCTGGTCGGGGGAAATGGTGTAAAGAATATTGCCTTTAACCTGGAGAATTTCGGAAACTTTCATTTTGGGCCGTCCTATCCGCTGTGTGATGGGCTATATGAATGAGATTTCTACTTGTCGTAGCCTTATAGCGAATGTAGCCTAAGCCCGGCAAAAAATCCAGCCTTGCGAATAATCAAATCGCAACATTTTTTGCCGTTGTTGCTACAACGGGTTTGCGTTTCGCGGTAGGATGCCCACCATTCCAACCAGATAAGCTGAGACAATATGAGCGGCCCACAATACCCCGGCTTCGATACCTTGTCGCTGCACGCCGGCGCGACACCCGACCCGGCCACCGGCGCACGCGCCACCCCGATCTACTTCACCTCCGCCTTTGCCTTCCCGGATGCCGACCACGCGGCCTCGCTGTTCAACATGGAGCGCTCCGGCCACGTCTACTCGCGCATCTCCAACCCCACCAACGCGGTGCTGGAAGAACGCATCGCCGCGCTGGAAGGCGGCGTGGCCGGCATTGCCACGGCCAGCGGCCAGGCCGCCATGCACCTGGGGCTGGCCACCATCGCCGGCGCCGGCTCGCACATCGTGGCCTCGCGCGCGCTGTACGGCGGCTCGCACAACATGCTGGCCTACACGCTCAAGCGCTTCGGCATCGAGACCACCTTCGTCGATCCGCGCGACCTGGACGCCTGGCGCGCCGCCAT
>JAZJZQ010000481.1:0-6930 GCA_040389625.1 Pseudomonadota bacterium
CACGCGCTGGCGTTCGATCTGGTTCAGGGCGCGCGAGAACATGCCCTGCATGTTGAGCAGCGCGCTCTGGGCGCGGCCGATGGCCTGGGCCGCCTTGTGGGTGGCGCCGTCGGCGTTTTCGTCGGCCGTGATGGCGCGCAGGATCTCGGAGCCCTTCTCGACCCAGTCGCAGGCCATGTGCCACTTGGCCTGCGAGGCGCGCAGGCGGAATTCGGAACCGGAGGCGATGGCGTCGGCAAATTCCTCGGTCAGCTCGACCAGGCGCCCCAGCAGGTGCTGCAGCTGCTCGACGGTGACGCCGCCCACGGCCTGGGCCCCGGCCACCTGCGACAGCAGGAAGCCCATTTCCGCCTCGTCCTCGTTCTGGCCCAGCGCCAGCAGGCCGTCGATGGCCGACAGCACGTTGCGGGCCATGGGCGTGACGCGGTACACGGCTTGCTGGGCGTCCCAGGCCAAGAGCTGGTTCGAGCGCAGGCGCATCAGCACCGTTTCCAGGCTTTCCGGCAGCAGGTAGGCCAGGCGGGTATTGATGTCGGCGCGCGAGAAGGCCGACGTGGCCGTGTCGGACGCCAGTTCGCGCAGCACCAGCAGCCGCACCAGCACGCCGTCGAAGCCGCCGTGGAACAGGGCCGTAAACACTTGCAGCAGCGGTTGCGCGCGCTTCAGGTGGTAGACCTGCTCGATCTCGTCGGCCGATATATTGGGCTGGAAATGGGCTTGCAGCGTATCCTGGTGCTCTTGCTCGGTGATCGGTGCTTCCGCAGCCGCAGCTGCACTTGCCATTATTTCTATCATTCTGTGCCATTCTCGATGATGATTAAGATGACAACAGAAACCGCCCTCGCGGGGCCCGTCATCTTCATCGCGGGGGCGTCAGTATATCAGGCACGGCCATCGGTCAGGCGGGAGTGCGGAGCGGCTGGGCCGATATATTTCCCGGCCCGGGGCGCGGGCCCGATGGGCGGCGCGGACCAGGGATTTAACGGTGGGTGAACAGCGCGCCCGTCAAGGCTGTTGCTCGCCACGGTTCTCCAGGCGCGCGCGGGAACGGGCTATGGCCTCGTGCAGTTTTTGCTGCAGCAGTGACTTGGGCGGCAACTGGGTGAAATACTCGGCGACATGGATGCCGCTGGCACCCAGCTCCAGCAGTTCGATCTGCTCCTGCTTCTTGCCGCTGCACAGGATGATGCCCAGCGGCGACGCCTCTCCAGGCTCCTGCTCGTATTTGGCCAGCCAGCGCAGGTACAGCTCCATCTGTCCCTTGTCAGCGGCCTTGAAATCATCCAGCTTCAAGTCGATGGCCACGAGCCGCTTCAGGCGGCGGTTATAGAACAGCAGGTCGATATAGAAATCATCGTTGTCGAGCTGGATGCGTTTTTGCCTTGCGACGAAAGTAAAACCTGCGCCCAGCTCCAGCAGAAATTGCTCCAGCTCGCGCAAGATCGCGTCTTCCACATCCTTTTCCACATAGCGATCCTGCAAGCCGAGAAAATCGAGGATATAGGGGTCTTTGAGCACCAGCGCGGGAGCCAGTTCACCGGCATCCCGCAGGCTAGCCAGCTCTTGGGTCAGTAACTGGTCAGGATGCCTGGAAATAGCGGTTCGTTCAAACAGAAGCGTCTGCTTACGTTCGCGCAGTTGCCGCACACTCCAATGCTCCTGTTCGCACATCTGAGTGTAAAAGTCGCGCTGCAACGGATCTTTCAGATAAATCAGCTCAAGAAAATGACTCCAAGCCAATTGTCTAGACAGTGCCGAGACAATCTCGGCGTCCGGATAAGCTTCGACAAAGCGCAACATATGACGCAGATTCTTGCTGGAAAACCCCCGTCCAAAATCCGCTTCCAGTTGCCGTGCCAGCATGGAAATAATCTGTTCGCCATATTCCGCGCGCTCGCCTCGCAGCACCTCGTCGCGGATGCGCTGGCCGATCTGCCAGTACAACAGGGTCAGGGCACTGTTGACGACGCGTGCCAGTTCCCTGCGGCTGCCCTCGATAAGTTGCCGAATGTCACTGACCAATGCTGCCGGCGCCGCCG
Organism: Pseudomonadota bacterium; assembly: GCA_040389625.1. GTDB lineage: Bacteria > Pseudomonadota > Gammaproteobacteria > Burkholderiales > Burkholderiaceae_D > Rugamonas. The sequence goes on from JAZJZQ010000481.1 coordinate 2,040, forward strand.
GCATGGCTGGGGGATGGATAGAGGGCATGCCGTCACCTTGTTCAAGAAGTGATGTGCCGGCACGTCGGCCAGTTGGCGGCTCTTTCTCAGGCCCGCGACGGCATGATTATTTTACAAGAGTTTTGATCTTGTCCAGCGTCTGATCGACAAAGTCGCCGTCCGCATCGGCGAAGCGGATGCGGACCGGATACCAGTCCAGCGACGGCGCCAGCCACAGATCCACCTGCTGGCCCTGGGCGTCCGGCGGCGGCGCCTTGACCAGGTGCAGCGCGTTGACATCGCCCTGCCCCGTATGCACCGTCTCATGGTTGACCACCTTGAACACCCAAGGTTCCGCATCGCGCGGACCGGCCACGAAATAGGCCCACTCCGTGCCCGGCTTGAACCGTTCCGGGTTGGCCCTGGCCTGGGCCAGCAGCTGCCACGGAGCGCTGGTGCGGTCCTGCTCGCCGCCCTTGAGCGGGTAGCTGTCGTCGCCGTCCGAGAACACGATGGTCTTGCTGTCGCGCTTGAAGGTGGTGGTGCTGGGGTCCTTGCGGAAGCGCTTCTGGTAGAACGTGGCCGGCGCCAGGCCGTACTCGTCGACCGCGCCTTCGCTGCGGTTTTCCAGGATCTTGCCGAAGATGATGGCGTGGCTTTCGGTGTTGATGCTGTACCTGCCCTCGCCCGTGTGCCAGGCCACGATGGCGTCGCCCGTGATGGGCAGGCTGCGCTGGCGCGCCTGGATGGTGTAGCGCAGCTCCGCCGACGGCGGCAGGCTGTAGGCGCGCCGCACGCTGGGGTGCTCGCTGGCGGCGGAGGCCCCGGCGCCGGCCGCCTGGCCGCGCTGGGCGGCCTGCGCCGGCGCGGCCAGCGCGGCGGCGGCCAGCAGCAGGGCCGCCATGGTGTTCAATGTCGTCATAGTCATGTTCCTGATGTAGTCATGGTGATCTTGGAGACGGTCTGCGTGGTCAGCGCGCCGCTCGCTTCGGTGTTGCGGATCTGGACCGGATACCAGTAGTGCGACGGCGCCAGCCACACGTCCAGCCGCGATGAATAGGTGCCCGGCTTGGGCGGGCGGGTCAGGTGCCAGGTCTGCAGCTTGCCCAGCGCCGTGTCCAGCTCTTCCTCGCCCACCAGCTGGAAGCGGAAGATGTTCGCTTCCTTGTCCTCGCCCACCAGGATGTCGACGTCGCTGCCGAACTGGTTGGGGTCGGCCCGGCCGATGGCGCCCAGCTGGAACGGCACCGTGGCCTTGTCCTGCGCCCCCACCAGCAGCGGATAGCTGCGTTCGGACGCGGAAAACGTGATGGTGCCGTCGTCGCGGTTGAAATGGGTGGCCGTCTGGGACCGGCCGCGCCGCTTCTCCGTCGAGGTGACGGGCGCGATGCCGTAGTCGTCGATGGCGCCGGCGCTGGTCAGCACCAGCAGGTTGATGCGGGTGATCAGCATGCTGATGCCCGCTTCCACCGACAAGGTGTAGTTGCTGCCGTCAGTATGCCATGCCATGGCCGCCACGCCCGTCCATTTGGTGCCGTCCGCGTCCACCCGGTGCACGTCGAGTGCAAAGTCGGCCGACGGCGGCAGGTTGACCTTGTAGCGCCGCATGCCCTGGCCTGGCGCCGGCACGGGCGGGGCCGGCGGCGCCTCGCTGGTCTGGGCGGTCGGTGCGGGCGCCGCGCCCGGCGTGGGCTGGGCGGCGCCGGCCTGGGGCTGGGCGGCCGCAGGCGCGCCGTCCGTCCCCGCCAGCGATGGGGCGGATGGGGCGGACAGGGCGCTGCTGTCGGGCGCCCCGCTGTCGGCCATGGGCGCCGGCTCGGCGGCCGGTTCCGCCGCCGGTGCGGGCGATGGCGGTGAAGGCCGGCGGGCGGGCTTGGCGGCCGGCTTGGGCGCCGCCGCGTGCAGCGGCTGCAATTCCGGCAGCGGCGCCGCCGCGCGGTGCTGCGGCAGGGCCAGGTGCAGCTGGGCCGTGATGAGCGACGGCGGCGGCCTGCGGCGCGCCTCGCGCTGGCCCAGCTGGGTGCCGACCCAGTCTATCGCCAGGTAGTGCAGCGCCACGGTGGCGGCGCCCAGCAGCAGCCAGCGGCGGCGTGGGCGGAGGTAAGTGGCGATCGTCATAACGCTAGTTTAACGTGTCCGGGCCCTCCTCCGCTGACAGCGCCAGCGCGCGGCCGGGCCACGGTGCGTCAAGCGGGAGCAAGAATGTTGCCAAAACCTTTTGAACGGCATCCCGATATCTGCTACGCTAATCGCTCACCCACAGGAGAAACCAGCCATGTCTAACCCTCAAATGCCCAACATCCCAGGTGCTGCAGTCATGACGGACACACTCGATTTCGTCAAGAACCTGTGGGGCAGCATGAGCGTGCCCGGCCTGACGGCGCCCACCCTGTCCGTGGACGAACTGGACAAGAAAATCAATGACTTGAAGGCCGTGGAAACGTGGCTCAACCTGAACATGAGCATGCTGCGCGGCAGTATCCAGGCGCTTGAGGTGCAGCGCGGCACCATCGCCACGCTCAAGTCGGTGGGCGCCAGCCTGGCCGCCGCCGTCAACCAGGGCAGCGGCGACACCAAGTCCCTGCTCGACACGGTGCCCTACGCCTCCGTCTTCTTCCAGCAGCCCCTGGCCGCCGCGCCCGCCAAGGCGGCCGTGAAGGAAGTGCCGCCCGCGCCAGCCGCACCGACTGCGGCCACCCCGCCGGCGGACGCCGCCACGGCCAACGGCAGCGCCGCAGCCGCCAAGCCGGCGGCCACCCCGGCCTCCGACGCGGCCGCACAAATGGCCAACCCCGCCATCTGGTGGAATCTGCTGCAGGATCAGTTCAAGCAGGCCGTGTCCAGTACGCTGGGGCCGGAAGCGATGACGAACGCGGCAGGCAAGATGGCGGCGGCAGCGACGGCCGCCACGGCAGCGGCAACGTCGGTGGCGAAGTCGGCGGCCAACGCCGCCACGGCCGCAGGCGCCGTCAAGCCCAAAACGGATGCGGCCAAGCCCGCCGCGGCCAAGTCGCCCGCCAAGGCCGCCGCCAAACCGCGCGTCGCCAAGGCCAAGCCGGCCACCAAAGCGTAACGGCGCATCGGCATATCTGTCGTCGCGCTTGCGGCGCAACGCCTTGCCGTGCGGGCGGGAATTGAGGCACTGCCTCGATTCCCCTGGCGCGCCGACGATGCGCCGTGTTCGTTGACTGCAGCCCTCAGGCAGCCGGCCGGCTGCGCGGCCGTCAGGACAGGCGCAGGATGCGGATCGCCTCGATCAGGCCGTCCTCCTGACGCTGCACTTTTTCGATGTTGATCAACCCTTCTTCCGCCAGTTGCTTGGCGCTGTCGAGCGCGCCCTGGAAGCTCGACATGGTGTCGCCTTTGGCGGTCACCGGCCGTATCCAGGCCGTGCCGCCGATTTTCATTTTGTCGTAGACTTCTTTGGCGATATCGCGCATGGGTGTGCCCTTCTCTTGGCTAATGCTTGTTATGGGGCGCAGCGGCATCGCACTCGTTGCGGGCTGCGCCGGTTTTTCAGTGTAATCATTTGACCGGCCGGAAACAAGCTGGCGCCGGGCGCCACCGTTGCGTCCATCCATCACTCGCCGGCCGCCTGCTCCAGTGCCTCGGCCACGGCGTCCAGCGCCACCACGGGCGCCGGCGCCAGCAGGGCCAGCTGCTCCATCAGCTGGGCGAAACGCTGCTGGCCGGGGGCGATTTTATCGACGTGCATCAGCACCCCGATGGCTTCCTCCGCCAGCTCGCGCACGTAGCCCCGTTGCTGCAGGTGGGAGATGATGATCTGGGCCGAATTGAACAGGATGCGCATGTTGTTGGGCAGCGCCAGGCGCGCCTCGCGCATCCACTCGACCGCTTCGTCCAGCTTGCCCGTCTTCCACAGCAGCACGCCTTTGTTCATCATGTCGGCCGCTTCCTTGCGCGATGACTTGATGAGCTCCTCGCCCTCCTCGCTCATGCGGGCCTTGTCGAACACTTTCTGGATATCGTCCAGCAGCGGTTCGTTGTCGTCGTTGTTGCGGGCCACGTAGCACAGCAGGTCCACCGGCGCTTCCTTGACGCCGACGGCAAACAGCAGCGTGGCCATCTCCATGCAGGTGGCCACGTCGGGGCGCAGCTGCTCCTCCACCAGCATCTGTTCCAGCTCGTCGCCGGACTTGCGGGCGCGCCGGAAGTCGCCGCTCTCGTGGTAGACCAGGCCTTCCGTGATCTTGGCCCGCAGGTTCACGTGCTCGCCCGAGAACTGCTGCAGGGCCGAGTTGAGCAGGCGCAGCGCTTCCCGGGTGTCGTTCTTCAGGCCGTACACGCGGGCCAGGCCGAAATAGGCGTCCACCGTCTTGAGGATGGAGTACTCGCCGATCTCGATGCACTTGCGGAACGCCCGCTCGGCCAGCGGAATATTGCCCAGCTTGAGGGCGGCCATGCCCAGGCTGCGCTGGCGCGGCACGGAATTGGGCGACAGCTTGGCCGCCTTTTCCAGCACGTCGCACGCTTCCTCCGTCTTGCCCATGCGCTGATAGGCATGGGCCAGCTGGTCGAAGGCATCGATAAAGAAGCGGTTTTCCGCGATCACGCCCTGGAACATCTGGCGCGCCGCCTCCAGCTCGCCGTTGTTCATGCGGATCTTGCCCAGGCCGGTGCGGGCCCAGTTGTATTCGCGCCCTTCCAGCACCCGCTCGTACACGGCGCGCGCCTGTTCCGGCTCGCCGGCCTTGAGCAGCAAGGTGGCCTTCATGCGCAGCAGGTCGATCTCGTGCAGCCTGTTGTGGGCGATCTGCTCGTCGCACAGCCGGGCCGCGCGCAGGAAGTCCTTGTCGGCAAAGGCCTGGTCGATGTCGCTGAAGATCTGCTTCTTGTGCCATACCCGGTTCAGGCGGGTCAGCAGCACGCCTTCCGTGATGGGCTTGATGAT
>JAZJZQ010000482.1:0-1644 GCA_040389625.1 Pseudomonadota bacterium
GGCGTGACACTGACCGTCGTGCTGCCCAAGCCGTTCAATGTAGCTTGACCAGCGGCCCGCCGCGCCGCACCAGGAAGCGGGCCAGCGCCAGCACGCCCGTGCGCACCGTGCCCAGCACGGCCCGGTGGTGCAGCAGGTGCAGGCTGGCATACATCAGGCGCGCCACCGTCCCTTCCACAAACCAGTGCAGTCCCCGCAGCACGCCCATCAGGCTGCCCACGGACGTGCGCTGGCCGAATGACACCAGCGCCCCATGGTCACGGTAGACGAACGGCCGCTCCGGCGCCGTGCCGCCCTGCTCCCGCGCCAGCAGGCTGCGCGTCAGGTAGCTGGCCTGTTGGTGCGCCACCTGGGCCCGGGGCGGCAGCGGCTTGCCGTCCGCGCCGGGGCAGGCGGCGCAGTCGCCCAGCGCGTAAATGCCGGGGTGGTCCGGCACGGCCAGCGTGGCATCGACCACGATCTGGCCACCCTTGGCAGTCGGTAATCCCAGCCGGGCCAGCAGCGGCGGCGCCGCGATACCGGCCGCCCATACCGTCAGGTCGGCCCGGTAGCGCACCCCGCCGGCCAGCACGGAGCCGGGGCCGACCTCCGTCACATGGGTGCCGGTGACCACTGCAATGGCGCGCTCCTGCAACAGCTTGAGGGCGGCCTGCGCCACCCGTTGCGGCAATGGCGCCAGGATGCGGGATTCCCCTTCCAGCAAGGTGATGCGCACGTCGAGGCGCGGGTCCAGCTGGCGGAAACCGTAGGCCGCGTAGGCGCCGCTGGCCTCGCGCAGCTCGGCCGCCAGCTCGACGCCGGTGGCGCCGCCGCCCACGATGACGATATCGACGCCTTGCCGGCCGCCCGTATGCACTTCCGTCATGGTCAGCAGCTTGAGCAGGGTCAGGCGGAAGCGCTCGGCGTCTTCCACCGCGTTGAGGGAGATGGCATGCTCGGCCGCGCCAGGCACGCCGAAATAATGGGACACGCTGCCCACGGCCAGCACCAGGGTCAGGTAGTTGATGCGCCGCTCGGGCAGCACGGGTTCGCCGCCGGCGTCGCAAATGGCGCCCACCGTCAGGCAGCGCGCCTGCGCGTCCAGGCCCGTCAGCGCGCCGTAGACATAGGTAAAGCCGTTGTCATGGGCCAGCATCTGGTAGGACAGGCCCTCCTGGTGCACGTCGAGCGTGCCGGCCGCCACTTCGTGCAGCGACGGCTTCCACACATGGAACAGGCGGCTGTCGACCAGCATCACCCTGGCCGGACCCAGCTTGCGGCCCAGCCGGCAAGCCAGTTCCAGCCCGCCCGCACCGCCGCCCACAATGACAATATTGCCGTGCATGGCGCCTCCGTGGGGAGTCAACCCGCCAGCGGCGCGCCGTGCCGGTGCTGGCGATCAGTCGTCGCGGTTGTGGCCGTGACCGTTGCCGTTACCGTTACCATGGCCTTTGCCGTGGCCATGACCACGGTCGTCGTCGTCGCGGCGGTCGTCACGACGGTCGTCGCGGCGCTCTTCGCGGTATTCACGGCCGTGCTCGGCGCGGTAACGGGGCGCGTATTCCTTCTGGTACCAGTTATCGTCCACAAAGTACACGCGCTGGCCGCAAGCGTTGTATTCGCGGCAGTGCTTGTCCCAATGCTTGGCATGACCGGGCGGCACGC
>JAZJZQ010000483.1:0-1782 GCA_040389625.1 Pseudomonadota bacterium
TGCAAACCTACTGGGACAAGCAAGGCTGCGCCCTGCTCCAGCCCTACGACATGGAAGTGGGCGCCGGCACCTTCCACACCGGGACGTTCCTGCGCGCGATCGGCCCCGAGCCATGGCGCGCGGCCTACGTGCAGCCTTCGCGCCGCCCCAAGGATGGCCGCTACGGCGAAAACCCGAACCGCCTGCAGCACTACTACCAGTACCAGGTGGTGCTCAAGCCGGCGCCGGAAAACATCCTGGACCTGTACCTCGGATCGCTCGAGGCGCTGGGCCTGGACCTGAAGCAGAACGACGTGCGTTTCGTCGAGGATGACTGGGAAAGCCCGACCCTGGGCGCCTGGGGCCTGGGCTGGGAAGTGTGGCTGAACGGGATGGAAGTGACCCAGTTCACCTACTTCCAGCAAGTGGGCGGCCTCGATTGCAAGCCCGTGCTGGGCGAGATCACCTACGGCATCGAACGCCTGGCCATGTACCTGCAGGGCGTGGAGAACGTCTACGACCTGGTGTGGACGGAATGGGAAGAAAACGGCGTCACCAAAAAGCTGACCTACGGCGACGTGTTCCACCAGAACGAAGTGGAACAATCGACCTACAACTTCGAGCACGCCAACACGGAGCTGCTGTTCGCCCAGTTCGCCAACCACGAATCGGAAGCCAAGCGCCTGATCGAGCTGCAGCTGACGCTGCCGGCCTACGAGCAGATCATGAAAGCGTCCCACAGCTTCAACATGCTGGACGCGCGCGGCGCCATTTCCGTGACCGAGCGGGCCGCCTACATCGGCCGCGTGCGCACCCTGTCGCGCCTGGTGGCGCAAGCGTACTACGATTCGCGTGAGCGCCTGGGCTTCCCCATGCTGCCCGCCTCCGCCACCGCCGCCTGAGCCAACCAGAACACAACGATATGAACCAGACTCTCTTAATCGAACTGCTGACCGAAGAACTGCCGCCCAAGGCGCTTGCCAAGCTGGGCGCCGCCTTCGCCGCCGGCATCGTCAACGGCCTGAAATCGCGCGACTTCCTGGAAGCCGACAGCGTCGCCACCAGCTACGCCACGCCGCGCCGGCTGGCCGTTTCCATCACGGGCGTGCGCGCCACCTCGCCCGACAAGGCGATCCGCGAAAAAGTGCTGCCCGTGAGCGTGGCGCTGGACGCCAATGGCAACGGCACCGCGCCCCTGGCCAAGAAACTGGCCGCGCTGGGCTTCCCCGACCTGACCGTGGACCAGCTGGAACGAGCCCAGGACGGCAAGGCTGAAAGCTTCTTCTACACTTACACGGCAGCCGGCAGCGCGCTGCAGGCCGGCCTGCAGGCCGCGCTCGAGGAATCGGCGGCCAAGCTGCCCATCCCCAAGCTGATGAGCTACCAGCGCCCCGACGGCGCCACCGTCAACTTCGTGCGTCCGGCCCACAGCCTGATCGCGCTGCACGGCGCCACCGTGCTGCCGCTGACGCTGCTGGGCCTGACGGCCTCCAACACCACCCTGGGCCACCGCTTCCTGATGGCCGACGGCAGCCGCCGCATCACCATCGCCCACGCCGACAGCTACGCCGCCACCCTGGCCGAACAGGGCAAGGTGATCGCCGGCTGCGACGCGCGCAAGGAACAGATCCGCGCCGCCCTGCTGGCCAAGGCCGGCGCCGACCAGGTGCTGATGCCCGAAGCGCTGCTGGACGAAGTGACGGCCCTGGTCGAATGGCCCGTGGTCTACGAGTGCCACTTCGAGGAACAGTTCCTGGCCGTGCCGCAGGAATGCCTGATCCTGACCATGCAGACCAACCAGAA
>JAZJZQ010000484.1:0-8504 GCA_040389625.1 Pseudomonadota bacterium
CCTCGGTCAACGACGTCATTGCGATCAAGGCCAACCAGACGATCACGCTGCAGGCAGGACAATCATCGATCACGCTGGACGGGGGCGATATCACCTTCGCCTGTCCTGGCAACTTTACGGTCAAGGGGGGCAAGCATGTGTTTGATGGCGCAGCCACCGCCAACGCCAAACTTGACGATCTGCCCCACTTGCTCGTCACGCCCAAACAGGAACCATACAGCTTGCGCTGGGCCGTCATGTCCGCAGTGACCGGCAAACCCGTGTCCGATGTCGGGATTACCGCGCTCGACAATCAGTCCAGGCAGATAGTGGTGGACGACAAGACGGGTTCGGATGGTCGCAACGCACGGCAGCGCGACGACAAGCAATCCAAACAATTTACCGCGTTCGCCGGCACTGGCGAATGGGCAACGGAAATCACCAATAACGACCAACCACGCGCACTGGACAGTGAGGACTGGATGAGTTGGGAGGCGAAGGAATGAGTAAGCAATACACCGTACAAAAGGGCGATAGCTTGACGGCGATAGCCAGGGACAATGGCGTGACGCCGCGCGAGCTGGCACAGGCCAACGGCATTTCCAACCCGGACTTCATCAAGGTGGGGCAGCAGCTGCGCATACCGGTTGCGCCGTCCCACTCGGTGCCCGTGTTTACATATGCCTCTGCCGAGGACGCCCAAAGCGAATATTCGCGGATACTCGCGCTGACGTTCGTCGATGCCGCGCACCAGCCTATCGATGCCCTCGGCGTGGAGGTGCATATTGACGGCGAGGTCGTCAAACACAAAACGGATTCGGCAGGAAATGTGCCGGCGATCTCCGTCGACAAAGGCGCGCAGATACAAGTCCATGTCGAGAAAGTCGGAGGCGGCACCAAGAAGGTATCCGAGCTGAAGATCGACAGCGACGCCACGCATATGCTCCTGGCCAGCCCCAAGATCAAGCTCGCTTCCGAGCTGAAGGTGCATGAAGGCCCAGCGCAAACCGCGCCGACGGACAAACCGGCGCCGCAGCCGGTGGGAACGGAAACGCTCACCCGCAGCGCGAACGGCAACCCCGTGCATGCGGTGGCGATGGAATGCCCGAATCCCGAGAATTTGCGCCTGCAGGCCAATTTCAAGTACCGCGATCTCGTAATCGCGGCGGCCAAGCGCATTGACATCGCGCCGCAGGCGGTGGCGGCGATCATGAATGCGGAAGCGGCGACGATTTCAACGACCACATACATTCCAAAAATCAATAGAAAAACCGGCAAGCCCCTGATCGGCAAGGACGGCCAACCGCTTCAGACAGAACTGGTCCAGAATGATGGCGAATGGGATACCCGCTCGGCAGCTAAGAAGTCATCTGCAAGAGGCATGACGCAATTCCTCGACGGCAGCTGGATTGAATTGGCCTTGACCAACGGGACGTTCCTGAATGATCGGGTAACCAAGGAAGGCTGGCTGACGAAAACGAAAATACAGGAGAAGCACGGCAAGAAGATCATAGAGCGGGAAGTTCCGGCTTTCAAGCTTGCTAATGGCACGCTCGCCACCGCTACGAAGCAGCACAGCCTGTCGCAAGTGCTTTCTGCGAAACCATATATCACTGCCTATGCGGAAGCGACCGACGCACATCTGCAGAAGTTACTCGATCTTCGGTACGAACCCGAGTATGCGATCAACACGGCAGTTGATTATGGAAAAATAAACCTTCGGGGACTAACCGCGGCAGGATTCCTTGTCGATGGTCTGAACGATCCAGACAGAGCAAAATTGATCTATCTTACCCACCATCTTGGATTGGGAGATGCCAAAGATTTCATTCGCAACAGAATGTCGGCGAAGCATGCAGAATATATTCTTAAATTGCAAATTAAAGACGCCCCTGCGGAAAATTTGGCAAAAAATGAACATGGAGACTACTTGAAAGCTCATCGAAAGTGGCTGCTTAATTATATTGACAAAAAAATCGATCTCGTACCAAAAATGTGTGACAAATCAAAGGCCACCCCTGCGCGACCATTACTCGCAATAACTGAAGCCATCGCGCCAAAAACTTAACTTTAATACATTTAATTATGATTAATGTAGCAAAAATAGGACTTCTACTCACTCCATTTTTATTTTCGGTGGCTGAATCAGCGCCACAGGACTCCGCACAATCAAATGCCCGTGCACTTGATCGTGTGTTGCATGAGAGAGATGAGTCCGGATATACATACCCGACGAAATTTGGTGATCTTAAATTTATTACTGAAAACGGCACCATTGGGGAACCAGCCGAAAAAATTGTTCTCAATGGTAAAGATTTTCTGAGTGTTAAAGACAAAAACGATGAGCAAGGCGTGCCGCTGTCCCTAATGAGTGAAAGCCTGATGATTGGGAGCGCGATCGAAACCATTGCACGAAAACCAGGTCAAGGTGGTCGTGTTATGACGAAAAGAATTGTAATATTGGAAGGTTCCGATGGCAATTGCATCAAACATTTATTAATTTTGGATTTCACTGGTCAACAGCCTTTTATTTCCGAAAGATTTGGCTATAACCCACAAGACAAATATTGCATCACTTTCAAAAAAGCAAAGTGGGGGGCGAAAGAATCATACATCTACCTTGAGGGGCCGATGAAGTATATTTATTACACCGGCGGCCGAGTCTTCGGACCAATTTAACGGCGGCAAATGAAATATGCAAATATTGTTAACAAGTGGGAGTAAGAAATAACGCCAAACAACACTGTCACGCTCCCGGATAACGTCACAACCAATACTTTTCATGCAACTGTTTAGGCTTATTTTCTTTACCATTGTATTCTGCATCTGCACGCCTTCAAGGGCGCAGGTGATTAGATCGAATTTCTGTGAAACTGCGCCTCCATTAAGAACTCAGCATGGAGTAATCACAAAAACCGACTGCGGCACGGCGGCGAAGGGGTACAAACAAACTTTCAGTGTTGATGGCACAGCAGTACTAACAGATACCCAATTATTTAATGAGGCCCGGGATGATAGTCGAACCAAATGGGTCTTCAGTAGCGGAAAAACGCACCCAGAAACAGGGTGCCCAGATCGAATTTACTTGATTGATCTGTCCATCAAGCCCGCGAAAGTAATCGCCTTTGGCGTAAATAAGGCATGCAATGAGTTCCATTGGGCCTCTTGGGGTGAAAAGAAAAGCGTCATCGCGCTGAAAAACAATGTCAAGTTCACCTACGAAAACGGCAAGATGACTTTGCCCCCCGCTGGAGAAAAACTGTGGCACGCGATTGAACCGCCGCACGCCGGTGCCGGCTTGGCTGAAGAAGACGCCCTGCCGTTTGCCGAAGACGTCCCGCCACCAAAATAAGCCAAGGCCCGTGCGCGCCCCAGCACAGGCCAGCGACCGCGCCAGTAGCAACAACGCGTTGCTCTTGGTAAAATACGTCTTTGGGCGACGCCCACGTTTGGAAAGATCAACATGAGCCAACCTTCCGCCTTCTCCGGCAGCCTGTTCATGGTGGTGGCGCCGTCCGGCGCCGGCAAATCGACCCTGGTCAACGCGCTGCTGGCGCAGGAACCGGCCATCAAGCTGTCGATTTCCACCACCACCCGCGCGCCCCGTCCGGGCGAGACCCACGGCAAGGAATACTACTTCACCAGCGCGGAAGACTTCGTCGCCCGCGCCCAGGCCGGCGAATTCCTGGAGTGGGCCGAAGTGCACGGCAATTACTACGGCACCTCGCGCATCATGGTGGAACAGCAGATGCAGACCGGCACCGACATCCTGCTCGAGATCGACTGGCAGGGCGCGCGCCAGGTCAAGAAGCAGTTCCCGCAGGCGGCCGGCATCTTCATCCTGCCGCCTTCGATCGACGCGCTGGAAGAGCGCCTCAACAAGCGCGCCACCGACGCGCCCCACGTGATCACGCGCCGCCTGCTGGCGGCCGGCGGCGAAATCGCCCACGCGCCCGAGTTCGAGTATGTTATTATCAACGAAGAATTCCCGGTCGCCCTGTCCGAGCTGAGCGCGATCGTCCGAGCGGCCCGTTGCCGTTTTGCGCAACAAGCGGCCCGCAACGCATCGTTGTTCGCCCAGCTGGGCATCCACGCAGAATAAATACACCCGCTTTTAGGAGTTAAGATGGCCCGCATCACGATTGAAGATTGTCTGAAGAATATCCCTAACCGCTTCCAGCTGACCCTGGCCGCGACCTATCGCGCGCGCCAGCTGCTGCAAGGCCACACCCCCAAGGTGGAAGCCAAGGACAAGCCGACCGTCGTCGCCCTGCGCGAAATCGCCGCCGGCAAAGTCGGTCTGGAAATGCTGAAAAAGGTTCCCATGTAAGTGGAACCCGCGTTCCCGCACAGTGAGGATGGTCAGGACTTGGGCAGTTCTGCAATAATGCAGCCAGCGTTTAGACCATTCCACTGCGACGGATCGCACACAAGATGAACCTGACTCCTGCCGACACCGTCACCACCGGCACCCGCGCCAAGACCCCGCCCACGGCGGCTGGCGCCAGCGTCGCCACGTCCGCAGCATCGGCCGCGCCCTCCTCGTCGCCCCTGGCCGCGCCCACCGTCACGGCCGGCGTCGCCTCCGTCACCCACCTGACGGAAAAGCTGGCCGAATACCTGAGTCCCGCCGACCTGAAAAAAGTCAAGGAAGCCTACCGCTTCTCGGACGAGATGCACCTGGGCCAGGTGCGCAAGTCGGGCGAGCCCTACATTTCGCACCCGATCGCCGTGGCCGAGATCTGCGCCGACTGGAAGCTGGACGCGCAAGCCATCATGGCCGCCCTGCTGCACGACGTGATGGAAGACCAGGACGTCAAGAAGGATGAACTGATCGAGCGCTTCGGCGCCCCCGTGGCCAGCCTGGTGGACGGCCTGTCCAAGCTGGAAAAGATCGAGTTCCAGAGCCAGATCGAAGCGCAGGCGGAAAACTTCCGCAAGATGCTGCTGGCCATGGCCTCGGACGTACGCGTCATCCTCATCAAGCTGGCCGACCGCCTGCACAACATGCGCACGCTGGAAGTGATGGCGCCGGCCAAGAAGGCCCGCATCGCCAGCGAGACGATGGAAGTGTATGTCCCCATCGCCCACCGCCTGGGCCTGAACAACATCTACCGCGAACTGCAGGACCTGTCGTTCTCGCACCTGTACCCGCTGCGCTACCGCACCCTGTCCAAGGCCGTCAAGGCGGCCCGCGGCAACCGGCGCGAAGTGGTCAAGAAGATCCTGGAAGCGGTCAAGAACACGCTGGCCATGGCCAACATCGAGGCCGAAGTGTACGGCCGCGAAAAGACGCTGTACGGCATCTACAAGAAGATGCGCAGCAAGCGCCTGTCGTTCTCGCAGGTGCTCGACGTGTACGGCTTCCGCGTGGTGGTCGACAGCTTCCCCAACTGCTACGTGGCGCTGGGCACGCTGCACTCGCTGTACAAGCCCATGCCGGGCAAGTTCAAGGATTACATCGCCATTCGCAAGCTGAACGGCTACCAGTCGCTGCACACGACCTTGATCGGCCCCTACGGCACGCCGGTGGAATTCCAGATCCGCACCCAGGAAATGCACCGCACGGCCGAATCGGGCGTGGCGGCCCACTGGCTGTACAAGAACGGCGACTCCAACCTGTCGGACCTGCAGCAGCGCACCCATGCGTGGCTGCAGTCGCTGCTCGACATCCAGCAGCAGACCGGCGACTCGGCCGAATTCCTGGAACACGTCAAGGTCGACCTGTTCCCCGATTCCGTCTATGTATTTACGCCCAAGTCCAAGATCATCGCCCTGCCGCGCGGCGCGACGGCCATCGACTTCGCCTATTCCATCCATACGGGCATCGGCGACCATACGGTGTCGGTCACCATCAACAACGAAGCGGCCTCGCTGCGCACGGAACTGCGCAACGGCGATATCGTCGAGATCGTCACCGATGCCAGTTCGCGGCCCAGCCCCACCTGGCTGTCGTTCGTGCGCACCGGCAAGGCCCGTTCGGCCATCCGCCACCACCTGCGCACCATCAACCTGCCCGAATCGATCTCGCTGGGCAAGCAGCTGCTGGCCCAGGCCCTGACCCACCTGGGCATCGACCCATCGATGGAAGACCAGCTGGTGGAGCGGCTGCTCAACGAATCGAGCGCCAAGTCGCTCGACGAACTGTATGCCGACATCGGCATCGGCAAGCGCATGGCGGCGCTGGTGGCGCGCCACATCTTCGGCCTCAAGGGCGGCGAATCGGCCAGCGCGCCGATCGACCACAACAGCGCGGCCGAGCTGGACCCCGTCACCATCTGCGGCAGCGAAGGGGTGTCCGTGCAACTGGCCCAGTGCTGCCTGCCGATCCCGGGCGACGCCATCATCGGCCAGCTGCGGCGCGACCAGGGCTTGCTGGTGCACACCAGCGACTGCACGCTGGCCAAGCGCCAGAAAGGCAAGGAGCCGGACCGCTGGATCGCCGTCAAGTGGGGCACGGAGCTGAACCGGCGCTTCGACTGCCGCATCAAGCTGCTGATTAATAACGAAAAAGGCATCCTGGCCCGGGTGGCGGCCGAGATCGGCGAATCGGACGCCAACATCACCTACGTGGGCATGGACGAGGACAAGGAACACATCCTGCACCAGCTGCGCTTCACGATCCAGGTCAAGGACCGGGTGCACCTGGCCGGCTTGCTGCGCAACGTGCGCCGCGTGGCCGGCGTCAACCGCATCCTGCGCGAGCGCAGCTAACCCCAAAAAAATGGGGACGTACCCCATATTTCGAAAAAATGGGGTACGTCCCCATTTTTTTTTGCACTCAGTCGTTGGCCGGCGCCGGATAATGCACTTCCAGGATTTCCAGCTCTTCCAGCCCATGCGGGGCCTGGAAGCTGACCACATCCCCCACCCGCGCCTTGGTGAGCGCGCGCGCCACCGGCGCCACCCAGCTGATCTTGCCTTTCAGCGGGTCCAGTTCGTCGATGCCGACGATGGTGATGGTGCGCTCCTCGCCCGTCTGGTTGCAGTAGGTGACGCTGGCCCCAAAAAATACCTGGTCGCTGCCATGGTGCACGCTGGGGTCGACGATGGCGGCCGAATCCATGCGCTTGGTCAGGAAGCGGATGCGGCGGTCGATTTCCCGCAGCCGCCGCTTGCCGTAGATATAGTCGCCATTCTCCGAGCGGTCGCCGTTGGAGGCGGCCCAGTGCACGATGCGCACCACTTCCGGCCGGTCGACATCGATCAGCTGCAGCAGCTCGTCCTTGATGCGCTGGTAACCGGCCGGCGTGATGTAGTTCTTCGACCCGGCGGGAATGGCCAGCGCCAGCGCGGCCGCTTCCTCATCGTCGTCCTGGTCCGATTCTTTGACAAAGGCTTTGTTCATGGCCCTATTGTAGCGGCTGGCCGCGCCCTGCGCAGCGGCCATTTTTTCACGTATCATCTGGCGATGCGCCCCTTTGCCCTGCCGGCCGCGCCGGCATGAAACTTTCGCCCACCGTGCGGCGCCGGCTGACGGCGCCCCTGGTCTACCTGGCCGCCCTGTTCCTGCTGCTGGAGGACTGGCTATGGGATCTGGGCGCGGCCCTGATGGCCTACCTGGCCCGCTGGCCGCCCCTGCGCCGGCTCGAAGCCTGGCTGCAGGGCTTGCGTCCGGGCGCCGCCCTGGCCGTGTTCGTGCTGCCGGCCCTGCTGCTGTTTCCCGTCAAGCTGCTGGCCCTGTTCGCCATGGCGCGCGGCCATGCCATCCTGGGCCTGGCCGTGATCGTGACGGCCAAGGTGGCCGGCGCGGCGGCGGTGGCGCGGCTGTACGCGCTGACCCGGGCCACGCTGCTGACCATCGCCTGGTTCGCCCGCCTGCTGGCCTGGTTCCTGGCCCTCAAGCAGCGCTGGATCGCGCGCTTGCAGGCCAGCGCGCCCTGGCGCGAAGTGCAGGCCCTGCTTGCCGCCGTGCGGCGCTGGCGCCACCGCTTGCCGCGCCGGCGCTGGTGGCCCACCCGGGTGCTGCGCCGTTACGCAGCCCGCTGGCGTGCGCGCCGCCGCTGACATACCGGCAAGCGCACCTTTTCCGACCAACCCAGATAATGCAGGCATCTGCCCGACGACCGCCCCGCCTGATGCCCCGCCCGATGACCAAGCCCATCCGATGACCGCCGCCTTCACTCCCCCCGATCCCGCCGCCGTGGCCGCCGAACTGGCCCAGGTCCGGGCCCGCCTGGACGCCATCGTCTCCAACACGCCCGGCCTGGTCTACCAGTTCGTGCTGCAGGCGGACCAGCGCGTGTCCTTCCCCTACCTGAGCGAGGGCTGCCAGGCCCTGCTGGGACTGACGCCGGCCGCCCTGCACGCGGCGCCCGAATGTTTCCTGGCCCTGATACTGGAGCCGGACCGCCTGTCCTACCTGGCCGCCATGCAAGCGTCGGCCAGCAGCCTGGCCAGCTGGAACTGGGAAGGCCGGATCTGGATCGAGGCCTGGAAGGACATCAAGTGGATCAACCTGCGCGCCACACCGCACGCCCTGCCCGGCGGCGCCGTGCGCTGGGAAGGCATCATGACCAACATCA
>JAZJZQ010000485.1:0-311 GCA_040389625.1 Pseudomonadota bacterium
AGCATGCTTGTTGCGTACCCTTTGCGCCTTGCGCTTGGGCAGATGCCGTAGCCAATGTGGCCACCAGTTTCGATGAGGTTGGGATGGTCGATGTGATGGCGTATTTGGATGGCACCGTACAGTGCCGAGCTCTCCGTATCGGCGAGAAAAAACAGGTGTGCCGGGACCCGCGCCGGATCCGATTCGGTCGGTTCGCGCTGGACGATCGAGAGGAATTCATCGAAGTCTTTTCCCGCAAAAAGCTTACCCGGGGCGGTGGGCGTTTCAATCCTGCGCCACGCATGCACCATGTCCTCATAGGCAGCGCGATG
>JAZJZQ010000485.1:369-9234 GCA_040389625.1 Pseudomonadota bacterium
CATAAGGAAAAGCCATGCCGAAACTGACGCTTCAGCTCTAGAAGGATGTTTAAAAAGTGCTAACTAAGCTGAACTGATGAGAGCACGCTTGTGGCCGATTGTACCTTTTCGCGAAAAGGCCCCCGAATGATCGCCATCAAATACGTGGAGGACACCGACTTGAACGGCGTCGATGCGACCTCGCCTTCGCTGGCATTTGGCGCCATCGGTGTCCACCCGCAATACATTGTTTCTCATGGCTGTCCCATTGCTCATCGGTCGCGGTAATTATTGGCTTTTTTCACTGCAAATCTGCCTACACTGTGCGATGCACGGCCTATTTCGTGTTGTAGCAGCCGATAAAGGTTGCACATGCGTCCGCCGCGACGCCATCCTGAAGCACATAGTTGAAGTCCGCGATGAAGTGCAGATAGCCTGCTTCGGTGATTCCGCGCTTGCCTGCGTCTGCCAGCAATGCGTCGGCATATTTGTCGGACCGATTCAAATGTCTTAGCAAGGTGGACAATGGTGCCGGCTCTCCACTGGCGAGGGCACTGCCGCCATACGAGAGCTGCGTGTTCCACTGGATGTTGAAGTCCTCAATCAAGGACTTGCCAGAAGCCCCGCCATTGTTTGGCGCAAAATAATCGGTCGGGATTGTGTTTTTGTTTTGCAGGAAGAGCCATATCGAGTAGTAACCTGCATCTGGATTCTTGCTAGGCAGTTTCTTAATGGATTTGATGGCGTCAATGAAATGCATGTCATTGACGGCAAAGCCGCCATTGCCATCGGCATGCACGACGTTCCACCCCACGAGTTTGGCGAGTTGGTTGATGAAGGTATCCAGGTCTTTTGCAAGGACGTGTTTGTTTTCTTCGTCACGGCCAAAATTAATGACCTGTCCGAGTGTGCCTTTCGGCGCGGGATCGAAATCGAGTCCGATGTAATTGCCGCCACTATCGCTAAACAGCGGTAGCCAGCTCTTGTTTGCATAGACGCACTGGATCGCCGCCTTGGGTTTGGACGTGCAGTCGTCGTTCATGCCGTCGAGACCCCCGTCGATGATCTCTTGCCATTGGTCCAGGGCAATGCGCACTTCGCTGACGGGCAAGAATCTCAGGCCAAAAATAATACCTGGCGAATTCACTTGTTCACCATTGGTGGTCTGATAGAGCTCGCGCAAGGCCTGGGGCAAGGGATGGCCGAATCGCTGTTCAAGTGCATCGATTTCGGCGGGCGCCGCCTTGGCATTCAAGCTGGAGCTTAAAGCAGGAAATTTTTTAGCAACCTGGGCGGTAAATTTGAACCAGTTCTTCATCGGGAGTCCGCAGATCGGTCAGTGAGCCGGGAATTATACTCACCGCCGTTGCTACTTCCTTCTTTGGACCCACCAATATCCAGCCTGCCCCCGTCGACGATAACTGGGCTGTATAATCTTTCTTTCTTGTCAACGGGACGCTCCGATGCGATCACTGGCCGTCGTTGCAACACTCGCACTCCTGTTTCCGCTGGCTCAGGCGGCGCCTCCTTCCTCCCTCAAGTTTGCGCGGGTTCAACACGATGCGCAGCTAATCTCTTGCGCGAAACCCGACTATCCCAAATTTTCCCAGCGCGCGGAAGAAACCGGGAGCACGACCCTTCGGTATGCCGTTTCTGCGGCCGGTACCGTGATCGACCCAAAAGTGGTCCGCAGCTCCGGCTTTCGCGATTTGGATCGCGCCGCCATCGCCGTCTTGGGGACATGCCACTTTAGGCCAGCGACCATCGACGGCAAGCCGGTGCAGGCATTCATGCTGGCGCAATATGACTGGGACCTTGAACCATGAAGCCGGTGCTCATTGCCTTGCTGCTGTGCGCTGTCGGCGGTTGCGCCAGTCGCCCAGCCCTTGTTGAGCCACGCATTTATTTGGACTGCGGGGTAACCGAGATGCCCTACGCGCCGCCTCGCCTTCGGTTAGCAAAGGTGTCGTTTCAGATAATGAGCGCCGTTGTCGCGTCACCCGAGCGCTTGAGCGTGCGCGAAGAGATGATTGGCCTGGTTAGGGCAGGCAAGCTGAAGACCGCATTGGCAATCGGGGAGGTCCAGCTGGCGTTGCAGGAAGGGGCACTGAAAGCAGGCGGGCACGACGAAGCCGGCCTGGCCGGCCTCATGACCGACGTTGGCGAACTACAGCAGGCACTGCAACACCTGGGGCCTGCCGCAAAGCGATACCGGCGGGCGATCGCACTCTATGCGCGTGTGCATGCAGATGGCCCGGAAGCGCTCCGGCCCGTCGTCGATCTGGCCATCTTGTATCGCCGCCAGGGTAAAACGGCACTGGCACTGGCTTTGCAGCGTGACGCCTACCCGAAACTGCTAGCCTGGCTTGGCCCCGAGCATCCCGACGTGCTCGAAAGCGAAGGCGAACTGGTGCGTCTGCTTTTCACGTTCAAGCAGTACGAGGAGGCCAAGGAGGTGTTTCAGGTGCGCCTCGATCGCGCTGAGCTTGCCGGGGACGAGACCGCGATCGCCAACAATCGCAAGATGTTGGCGAAGATCCGCCGTGCGCAAGCGCGCCCGCGCACCAGTTGATGCTCGGCTCGCGCCAAGCGATCATCGCTGCGCCTGATCCTTGAATCGAGGTTTTATCAGGAGGTGTTTGCCTTGTTCGTTGCGGCCAAAATGAATGACCTGGCTTGCTTAGACCGGATTGCTGCGGTTCGACCTAATAACATATCGGCGCACCTCTGTAGTCACAACATCCTTTATTTTGAAAGAAATGGACATTTATCCTCGCCATTAAGGTTTTGCGGTAGCCTCTCCTGACCGTCGCGGCAATACTCAATGCCTGTTCCCGATTTTCCAGCGACAGCATGGGCAAGATGAACAATAACGCACCATATTTCTGTTGTTCGTAATAACTGTTCTGGGAGTCATCAAGGCTGGCTATCTTGTCCAAAGCCTGGCGGATCACATGATCCTTATCCAGTGTCGGTAGCGCTGCCGCAAAATGGTAGAGGTTGTGGATCTGCGCGACGTTCGCCGCCGTCGAAGTGAAGTCGTCCATGAATCGTCGATACAATTGTTCGGCTTCGCCGGGGTGCAAATAGTTGACCAGCTTGAGCAGGCAACGAATTCGCAAATAGTCGGACTGGAATGTCCTGGCCCTGGTCGCGAGTCGGACCGCATCATCGGCCTCCAGATAGTGTGCGTTCCGGATCGCCAGATACGCGGTAAATTCATCCGGCAGCCCGGCGGTGTCGAGATGAAGGGTGATGGCGGCGCTTCTGGATTGCTTGTCCAGGTAAGGAAATATTCGCTTGAGCTGGTAGGCAGCCTCAGCCGATCCAGCAAGTAACTGTTGAGACAGATAGCAAAAAATGTCCACCTTGTGGCGGTTGTCCATTCTGCAGAATATGCCCGCCAGTGCTCTGGCCTTGAAGGTGGCGGGCATATCGAGCGCAGCTTGGTATGCCAGCTGAATAGTTTCCTCATTAAATAGATGGGAGAACCTGCCAATCTGATTTGCCTTGTCGTAGCCGGCGTCCAGGTCGTCGATGGCATGCCAGATTTTGAGGCTGTCATAGTCTTCAGGTCGGGCCTGCGCTTGTCCGGTGTCTTCGTGCTGAAAGAATAACCCAATGAGTGCACTTTTTCGTCGAAGGCAAGCATACAAGGTGTCAAACAGCCTGACCGACCGCGTTCTTGATCTTTTTCGATAAAACTGGCTAAGCAATTGCCTGCTGTAGTAGCAGACCATCTGGTCGGTCGGATAGGCATCGATGAACGCGGCCAGTTCATGCGCCAGTTCGTCGGGAATCGCGATCTTTCCTGAAAGCCCCAAGGTCGCCCTGAACGCTGTCTTGAGGCCGATGTAAGCTGAATAGGAATGCATATGGCGCCCAGAAGGCAAACGTTTTTCCAAGAAGACGCGGACTGTACCCAGTCGGCAAAAGAACATGTTTTGAGAGTGGGCTGCGAGTATCCGGCTTTCAATCGCTGCCGGCGGGCGCCAGTCGACTGGCCCGCTCAGGCGCCACTGGGGGCGCAACTGGTCCTCCGACTGGAATCGAATTTACCTATGAAATGTTTGTTATTTGTTGAAAAATACCATCAAAAAAACCAACAAAAACCAAAGTGACCCCTCGTTGTCGTTTCGCAACTCAGTGTTTCCTGAAGTCTGAGGAGATTGTCCTGGAGGGGGAGTAGTTTGACGTATAGCAGTTCAGAACCTACATCGCTTCAATGTTGCGTCCCGGGTCAGGGGAAATTTGCCAGAAATTTTCAAACTTTTCAACTTGGCCTATTTTTTTCTTGCCCTCATGCATTTTTGCAGCGCACGTTCAATGACGT
Source organism: Pseudomonadota bacterium (assembly GCA_040389625.1). Taxonomy (GTDB): domain Bacteria; phylum Pseudomonadota; class Gammaproteobacteria; order Burkholderiales; family Burkholderiaceae_D; genus Rugamonas. Next base: position 4,682 of record JAZJZQ010000485.1, read on the forward strand.
CGTCGCTAAATCGGTCAAATAGTGCTTTGGCATCTTCTTCAATGTTTGCAGCGGCCTCACGAGATAACCCGGAAGTGTCAATACGACGACCAATTGCAGGGTAGTTTCTATGTATTTCAAAGCCATCAAGGACAGCGTTTAAGACCTCGGCCTTTGGAAATTTTGCCGGTGCGGCCTGTTGCTGTTCCTTTAAGGTTTCGTCATAGGATTTGAAGCGCGCACTGATGAACGCAGCGCCCGTGATGTCGGCTTTAGTCAAACAAAATGCACTGGCGCCGGGTGCTGCACGTGTGTTTCCTGATAGAAATATTAGTCCCGATAAAATGAGCAGTGAGATGTTGTTCTTTTTCATCACATATCCTTACTTATCAAATGAGGCTGGAATGGTTGGCAGGCTGGACACTTTTCCGGCTTTCATGGGAAACGACACTGAGCGGCTGCCGCCAAATGCGCTGGCTTCGGACCAAATCCAGAGTTGAACATCGCCTTTTGTGCTGACCATGTATGGGCGCCCCATCAATGATGTGAGTTCGGCCTCAGTCATACCGACTTTGACCATGCGGGCTTGGTCCCACGAGAAACGGGTTCCGGCGCAGCCACTGATGATTGCCAGGGTCAACATTGTGACGAGTATTTTTTTCATGGAGTACCTTTCAAAACTTCAAATACGGGACATGTACGGTGGATTCAAATGTAACATGGCGGAATGATGTGCTGGTGCCAAATTTATCGACTAGCCGACAAAACCCAGCCCTCGTCTCTCTTGGGGATGCCCTTCGCCAGTTGCGAAAGGAGCGGGGAATGTCACAGGATGCTTTGGCGCTCCAAGCCGACGTTGACCGTAGTTACGTTGGACAGATTGAGCGTGGCGATAATAACGTGGCCGTTTTGACCCTTATCAAGTTGGCATCGGCGCTTGGAGTCAAAGTGAGCGAACTGATGTTAATTGCAGGAATTTAGCAACGAACGCGCGGCGTTCGGACTTCTGCGCTGACGCAACCTGTGCCCATGTCCACTCTCACCAAAGTGTATAGGTAAGCAATTGATTTTTATGGCATGGTTTTTGCTCTTGTGTCGGTTTTCCATTTTTAGCGCTCTTCAACATTGCGTTTGAACTCTGTTCGGTCAAGTACGAATGCGATCAGCCGCAAGTATGCACGGATGCTGTATATGTCCGTACCGAAAAGTCCATGCTTCCGGGCGGCTTGGCGACAGTGAATCGTTTGGCGAGGTAAGAAATGTTTCACGAATTGCCGCCATCGTCATGTACCGTGACTTCGGCCCTACCAGCACGTTGCAGTTTTAGTCCAGCCATCAAAGCCAAAGTTCTACCAAAGCTGGCCTGTGCCGAAAGCGCCATGCGCGCTAAAGCCGACTTATTGGCCGGCAAGTTGGTTTCAATTGCATCAGTTGCAAAACGCAAGAACAACGCCTCTAAGATCGGCAGGTGGGCCGCAAGCTCCGACAACGCGTCGTCGCCACTGGCATCGACGAGTTTGTCAATCCGCAGGCTTAGTCCTTCAATTGCCGTGGCGCGGTCAAAAGTGTCGTCGCCACGGATTGCCGCCAATGCAAAAGCGGTCGCCTCGCGAGCATCGTCTGGCAGTGTTAGCGGTGCTGGGCGGTGGCGTGCGGCAAGTAGATTCATTAGTTTGTCATTCATTTCGTCCTCCGGGGCGCGAACATCGCGCCCGCTTTTGTTTAGGCGATTTTGTGTGGTGCTTTCAGCTCAAAATGGAGCAGCGCCAGCAAGTCGGCTTTTGCATTTGCATTCGAGCGTTCATGGGCGGGAAGGGTGCGATCAACTCGATTGAACCATGCAATCATGGACGCGACGTTCTCTACTAGTTCTGCGTGTTCGGCCTTGTCCTTTGACCGGGCAAAGTCCAGTTCATGGTCGCGCCGCCAATCCAACATGCGTCTCGACGCAATGGCATCTGGGAACCCCCAGTCTTGGGCATATTGGCAGATGGACTGGATGGATGTTGTGTCGATGGTTGGTTTCATGTTTCTCTCCTGCGGTTGGTTGCTGGTTATGAAAAGGAAAAGCAGTTTGGGGGGAGCTGTGACTGCCGATGGTGTCGGGTGGTGCTGGAGACGGGTCTGGCCAGTCCGGTTACAGCTACAAAAAAAAATAAAATCTTAAATCTTGGAACAGTGGGAGTTGCCACCCGCATCACCGGCATCCCCCTCATTCACGCATGCTCCACACGCCAACGCGCGGTGCCGTTGCGATCTGTCCCATCGTGGCGTAGGACCAGGCTTGCCGTAATTCGGTCTCGCCTGTATTGCAGCATCTTGCCAATGGCGATGGCATTGTGATCGCCACGTCCAAGAAATGCTGTCACGCTGTCTCGTATCAGGTTGTCTGCGCCTATACGTTCGTACTCGCGCAGCACTTCCTTTGCTGAGAACGCGATGTTCATGAAGGCCTGATGTAAGCCACTGAGTAGCATCTTTAGCGCCGCAGTGTCTGGGTCGTCTCCGGCTGAGGCTTCCATGATCGAGTGCGCTGGATCGCCCAAAATCCCAATCTCGGCGTCAGTGGCAAGGCCAGTCGAGCCAACCCAAATGATGGAATTTCTAATTAGAAAATTCCAATCACGAAAGCCTGCATCACCGCGACCGGCTTGTGGTGCGCCCGCATTAACGAAGCCACGAATCACGGTGAGCGCTGCCCGCACAATTTCATCACGGGTTCTTAAGACTTCATCGATTGGGTCGAAAGTGAACGAGCGCGACTGCGGGCATTCAACCTTCGGGTCAATCCTTACCCTAATTAACCGGCGTCCAAGGTCGCGATCAAGTGTGGCGTTGTTGCCGGTGGCCGTGACTAGCATGCGGACGCTTCCCCGAAACCATGAATTGCCACCCAGCAGACGTTCATTGATCTTGCCGTCAGTAATCAGGCTGGCAACGACTGCGCTGCGCCACGTGCCGACCACGTTGTCAATGAGCCAGAACATCGCACCGGACAACGCCATTGCCACCAGCTTCTTGACCGTCTCCGCCTCCGCACCACTCCCTGCAACAAAGGGCATCGCGCCATTGCGCTCCCCCGTTGCGAGTGCGCCGACGGCACCGGCACATTTGGTCTTTCCTGATGCCTGCGTAGGAGCGTCAAAAAAAAATCCAGGCGCCGTCTCAAGGGCAGGACGACAGACGGCGCTGAAAATGGCAGCAAGCATCGCGGCGCGATCATGGTCGCTGGCAAAGAGGTACTTGCTCCAAGGTTTCCATATTGCACGCAGTGCAGCTACAAGCATGCCGTGAGTTGGTTTAGGCGGGGTCAGCTTCCAGTCGACAGGTAGGTGAGCATAAATCCCAGTTGCAGCGTCGAAACCGTTGGTCTCCCAGATTGTGCCATCGGGCCTTGGGTAGGCCGCCGTTACAGTGGCCACAATTGTTCTGATTTTCATAGTCATTCGCTTTCAACCCTCCACCAATTCCAACACCATGTCGATGACATCCGACGGAAGATCGACGGCGTGCTGCTCCCCCTTGGCGTTGGTAGAAAAAAGGGCTGCGCGGGTGCCAATCAAGTGCGCCAGCCCAGCTTTTCGCAGTGGAGTTAAGCGACCATCTGTCACCTTGACTAACGTTCCACCGCGCAGGAAAATGTCTGGTTCTCGCGCCAGTAATTCGTGAATGCTGTCCGCTAGCTCAGCCTTTCGGCCCTTTTGCAAATACAGCCGTGCGGGTTGACGCCGAAGGCGAAATGTTTTGCCGCCGTGTGCAAAGCTGTGTAGCGTCGGCGCTGCTCCTAGAAGATAGAATTTCCCGACAACCTTCTTGTCCAAATATTCAGGTTCCAGTGGGTCCAACGTCAACCTGCCGTGATAGCGTTGGCGGTCATCCAATACTTCGCCGATGGTGACCATCTTTTGATCATCGAGCGTGATGGGGAAATCCCCCATCAACCAGCCTGCAAGGGCCGACGACAAGGTCTGCTTCGTGCGTTCGGCCGCGAGTTTTGGCTCGACACCAGCTTTTACCAGTGAGGCGATACCCGACACTGCCCTGGTGGCAGTCCAGCGGCCACGCACAGCTTCAGCTTCTGGTTCTGCATTTGCCTTTGCGTCAGCAACCAGAGATTGGTATTTCTGAAGTTCCTCTACGTTCAGGTCTGGCAGTGCGGTGCGTGTATCGAGAAATCCACCATTGCTTAGAATGGACGCCGGGCCGCGATTTTGCCGCAGGGGCGGATGACACACCGCACCGCCCACGAAATCAAGCCGAGCAGGCTGAGCCATAGCGGAATCAAAGACTGATCGGACGAGCTTTTGGCCTGAGTTGGAGACGGCAACGTGCCCATGACCGGTAAGCCAGAACCTCATACCGAGCGCCTTGCAGAAACGTTCGGTATCGCTGATGTCCTCAACAAGTAGGTAGACCCGTTGGCCGCGCAACCCCTGTAACTGTTCATTGTCCATGAAGATAAAACTGCTCCCTGAACTCCACCATGCCACGCCGCTATGCGCGAGCGCCGGCACGACATCAAGCAGCGTGTTCCACAGTTCAGTTTGGGTGCTTGGCGTGCCTGCGACAGGCAC
>JAZJZQ010000485.1:9244-10148 GCA_040389625.1 Pseudomonadota bacterium
CACAATCAACCCACGTTGCCCTGGTGTAAAGTGAAAATGGTCTTTCGTTCTGGTTAGGGCATCTGGGCACCTGTGAGCGTTTGCCTTTGTAGTTAGTTGTCCTGAGACGGCCCCGTTCTTGGGTATGCTCGCGGTGATGGCCTGATTTGGTCCGACCTGCATTATCAAGGCCGCAAAATCGATGACCGTCTTAAATGACTGGACCGTGAAGCTGCCCTGTTGCATGGCGGCCGCCGTCGTTTTCTCTAGACCTTTTTCTGTCAAATGGTAGGTCTTCCCGAGCGGGGTGGTGGAGGTGATGAGTGTCAGCTTCGCGGTGGTCGAGTCGCTAGACCCATCTGCATTTGATGTGCATAAGGCGTTCATGCAGCACCCCCGGACATCCTTGAAAGCAGGGCGCGAAGATCACCCACATTCCAAACCGTGATTCGATCAGTGACCTTGTGCGGTTTAGGGATCGCGCCAGACTTGACGCCGCGCCAGACACTGGCGGGGGAACTGGCAAGTAAACCAACCACGACCGGCAGGCGCACGCCAGCAGAGTCTGGGAGTAAATCGAAATTCTTAAGCGCATCAGGAATTGCACTTGGGGCAGGGCGTTGTGGCATGGCGAGCTTTCATGACCCCGGTTGACCCGGTATGAAAGCAGTATTTCAAATTAAGACGCTTCAAAATCCTGTGAGCTAGTTGGGATATTTTGCCCCTTCCTCCACAGCCCAATCCATTTTTCGATTGTCTTAAGTTTGACCGGCCCTGCAGGGCTTCCCTCAGGTCCGCCTGTCGCCGCAAAACGTCTCGTTTCAGCCAGTTCCATCCGTGTAGCAAAGCGCTTGGCCCAGCCGTGAGGCATCACATTGTTAGCGCTTTCGGCGACAAATTCGTTATATATCCGCATCCGTTGTCG
>JAZJZQ010000485.1:10158-40227 GCA_040389625.1 Pseudomonadota bacterium
CGGACTGTTCTCAGCGCGCGCATGTCCAGCTTTTGTCCCAGTAGCCGCAGCTCGTGACCTCAACGCGGTCGCTACCTCTCGGCCGTCAAAATGTTTCTCTATGGCGTCGGTGAGTCGTACCGGGTCACTTCCCAGTTGCTCCATCATGTTTGAGACCATTTTGAGCGTCGATAACAGCCTCAAGCGCTCAGCCTCGCTGAGTTCCCACTTCCTCGTCATGCGCAATAGGGCAATCTCTCGCCTTACCAATGAGTCGATCAATGTCGCTTTTGTACAGTGCGGCTCTGATGTTAACGTGGCGTGATATTCGCGTGCCGTCAAATCCAGTGCTTGCTCAAATTCAACGTCCTTCAATTTGGAAATTTCACTCATCAAATCCTCTTTTTCTTTGCGGCAAGTCCCACGAACTAGGGGCCTTCGCCGTGCAACTGGATCACGTCCGCACCTATGCGCAGCTTGTCAAGGTAGTCGGCCCACCGTTGCATCATTTCCCGACGTGCCGGTAAGTGAGCAGTACGGTTGTAAGCGCGTCCATTTGGGTCTTTGACGGCGTGTGCAAGCTGGTGTTCGATCAAGTCAACGCGTTCGCCCAATACCTCATCCATGATCGTGCGCGCCATTGCACGGAAGCCGTGCGCGGTCATTGTTTCCTTGCTGTAACCCATGCCACGAAGTGCAGCATTAATTGTGTTCTCACTCATGCACTTGGCATCAGTGCGTATGCTTGGAAATACATACCGGCCATGGCCGGTCAGCACGTGTAATGGGCGCAAGATTTCGATCACCTGCATCGACAGCGGCACGATGTGGTCATCCTTCATCTTCATTTTTTCGCCGGGGATTCGCCATTCTGCGGCATCCAAGTTGAATTCTGTCCATTCGGCGGCCCGTAATTCGCCGGGGCGCACGAATACCAGCGGGGATAGTTTCAGCGCGGCGGTGGCATAAGGATGGCCGGCGTAGCCGAATATCGAACGCAGCAAGGCGCCTGCCTGTCTTGGCTCAGTAATTGCCGCAAAGTGCTTCGTTACCTTCGGCGCCAAGGCGCCACGCAGGTCTGCCGTCACATCGTGCTCGGCGGATCCTTCGGCCACGGCATACCGAAATACCTGGCCGCATAATTGCTTAACCTTATGTGCCGATTCGATGGCACCGCGCGCTTCCATCTTGCGGACGGCTGCCAACACGTCACGGGGCCCAATCGAGTCGATTGGCATTTTTCCAATTTCTGGGAGTATGTTTTTTTCGAGCCATGTTGTTATTTTGCCATGGGTGCTTGAGGCGAGCGTTTTCCGCTTCATGGTCAACCATTTGCGCATAACAACTTCAAATGTGTTTGCCGCTGAGTTTGCCTTGGCATGCTTCTCGTCGCTCTTCGCACGGCTTGGGTCTATTCCATCAGCCAACAATTTGCGGGCCGCATCGCGTCTCTCCCGAGCCTTGGCGAGCGAGACAGTCGGGTAGACGCCCAGCGCCAGCGTTTTTTGCTTGCCGTTGAAGCGGTAGGCCATGCGCCAATATTTGCCGACCGCGTTGACCAGTAGATGCATCCCTTGCCCGTCGGTAAGTTTGTCGCCAGCCTGTGCGCCGCTGTGTTTCACTTGGCGTATATATGTGTCTGTGAGTGCCATGCGATACTCGATGTTGGTATGTCGTTTTTTGAATTTTGGAGATGCCAACAAAAACACCATCAATTTGTTGGTATCTCATGATAGGCCGTGAGGTCGTATAAGACAACAAAAAACCCGCTCACCTCTGAGGCAAGCGGGTTGTGATGTGTCGTGATGCTATCTGAAACGAATGTTTGGTCCCTCCGACTGGAATCGAACCAGTATCCCACGCTTAGGAGGCATGTGCACTATCCATTGTGCTACGGGGAGGACGCTTTGCGAGCGCAATTATAGCCGATGGCAAGGCAAAAAATAGGCCTGCCCCCGCGATGTCGGTACAATGCGTGCTTCATTCATCTTTTCAGCGGCTTTCCCCATCCCGGCGGCGCGCCGCGCGCAGGCAAATCCATTATGGCAGTCATCTCTCTTTCTTCCGCGCAACTGGCGTTCGGCCACTTTGCGCTCCTTGATCACGCGGAATTTTCCCTGGAGACGGGCGAACGCGTCGGTCTGATCGGCCGCAACGGCACGGGCAAGTCGTCCCTGCTGAAAATCATTTCCGGCCGCTTCAAGCTGGACGACGGCCTGCTGGTGATGCAGCAAGGCTTGAAAATCGCTTACGTGGAACAGGAACCCGTGTTCGACCCCGAGATGACCGTGTTCGACGCCGTCGCCTCCGGCATGGGCGATTTGCAGGACTTGCTCAAGGAATACGACACGCTCACGGGCCAGTTCGGCCAGGGCGATGACGATGCCCTGATGGAACGCATGCACGACATCCAGGTCAAGCTCGACGCGGCCGACGCGTGGAGCCTGCCCAACAAGGTGGAAACGACGCTGGGCCGGCTCAACCTGCCGGCCGGCATGCTGATGAAGACGCTCTCGGGCGGCATGCAAAAGCGGGTGGCCCTGGCGCGCGCGCTGGTGTCGGCGCCGGACGTGCTGCTGCTCGACGAACCGACCAACCACCTCGACTTCACCTCCATCCTGTGGCTGGAAGGCTTGCTGCGCGACTACAAGGGCAGCGTGCTGTTCATCACCCACGACCGTTCCTTCCTCGACAACGTGGCCACCCGCATCATCGAGCTCGACCGGGGGCGCCTGCTGTCCTATCCGGGCAACTTCAGCGCCTACCAGGTGCGCAAGGCCGAGCAGCTCGAGATCGAGGAAGTGGAGAACGCCAAGTTCGACAAGTTCCTGGCCCAGGAAGAAGTGTGGATACGCAAGGGCGTCAAGGCGCGCCGGGTGCGCGACGAGGGCCGCGTGCGCCGCCTGGAAGCGCTGCGCCTGCAGCGCGCCGCCCGCCGCGAACAGCAGGGCCAGGTCAAGCTGGACGTGTCGTCGGGCGAGCGCTCGGGCAAGATCGTGGCCGAGCTGGAAAATATTGCCAAGACCTATGGCGAGAAGGTCATCATCAAGGACTTCAGCGCCACCATCCTGCGCGGCGACAAGGTGGGCCTGATCGGCGCCAACGGCGCCGGCAAGACCACGCTGCTCAAGATCATCCTGGGCGAGGAGACGGCCGATGCCGGCACCGTGCGCCTGGGCACCAAGCTGCAGGTGGCGTACTTCGACCAGATGCGGGCCCAGCTCAACGAGGAGGCGAGCCTGATGGAAACCATCGCCCCGGGCAGCGACTGGGTCGAGATCAACGGCCAGCGCAAGCACGTGATGAGCTACCTGGGCGACTTCCTGTTCGCGCCGGAGCGGGCCCGCTCGCCCGTCAAGTCGCTGTCCGGCGGCGAGCGCAACCGCCTGCTGCTGGCGCGCCTGTTCGCCAAGCCGGCCAACTGCCTGGTGCTGGACGAACCGACCAACGACCTCGACATCGACACCCTGGAGCTGCTCGAGGAATTGCTGGAGGAATACACGGGCACCGTGTTCCTCGTCAGCCACGACCGCACCTTCCTCGACAACGTGGTGACCCAGGTCATCGTGGCCGAAGGGGAGGGCCGCTGGCGCGAATTCGTGGGCGGCTACACGGACTGGGAACGGGTGCGGGCCAGCACGCCGGCGGCCAGCCCGGCCAAGCCGGCGCCCAGGGCGGAAGCGAAGGCCGAGCCGGCTGCGCTGGCTGCGGCCGCCGCCAAGCCCCGCAAGCTCAGCTTCAAGGAGCAGCGCGAGCTCGACGAGCTGCCCAAGCTGATCGCCAGCCTGGAAGATGAACAGACGGCGCTGGCCCTGCAGCTGTCGGACCCGGACTTCTACAAGAAGAACGTGGCCGAGGCCAAGCGCGTCAACGCCCGCATGGAAGCGATCGAAGGCGAGCTGCTGGCCGCCCTGGAACGGTGGGAAGCGATCGAGTCGGGCGCGCGCGGCTGAGATCGTCCGACCCCGGGGTCAAGCGGACTCCTCAGTTGAGGCGAGATGTTGTAACATAGGCATGTTTGGCCGCCCGCGGGCGGCCGCTGGCCCCGTTAACACAGGAAACCGCATGTCCGCCTGCCTCCTCGTCCCGTCCGCGCGCCGCGCCGTAGCCGCCGTTGGCGCGGGGCGCCATGTTTGACCGTCCGGCCTGGGCCCGGGTGGCGCCGTTTGCCGCCTATCTCGCCTTCATCGCCGTGGCCGACCTGCTGGCGCGGCTGGGGGCCAGTCCGGCCCAGCTGCGCTGGCTCTACCCCGTCAAGATTGCCGTCGTGCTGGCCCTGTTGCTGGCCTACCGGCGCCACTATGAAGAATTGCGCCTGGCGCGCCTGAGCGGGCGGGCGGCCGCCACGGCCGTGGTGGCCGGCATCGGCGTGCTGCTGTTGTGGATAAACCTCAATGCGGACTGGATGACGGTGGGCGCCAGCGCGGGATTTGATCCGTTGCGCAACGGCGAGCTAGACTGGCGGCTGGCGGCCGTGCGCGTGGCCGGCGCTGCCCTGGTGGTGCCCGTCATGGAGGAATTGTTCTGGCGCTCCTACCTGATGCGCTGGCTGGCCTCGCCCCGCTTCCAGCAAGTGTCGCCCGCACGCTTGGGATGGAAGCCTTTTGTTGTCACAGTGGTATTATTCGGGTTTGAGCACAATCTCTGGCTGGCCGGCATCGTCGCCGGCGCCGTGTACAGCCTGCTGTACATGCGCAGCTGCAACTTATGGTCGCCCGTGCTGGCCCACGGCGTCACCAACGGCTTGCTGGGGGCGTGGATAATTTCCACGGGCCACTGGACTTACTGGTAATATTGACAAATAGCAGTTTGATATTTTACAAAGACGACGCCCATGCCTAGTTCTTCGCCCATCTGCCGCACCCGCCCCCGCCACGCCCTGCTGCCGCTGACTGCCCTGATCGGAGCGGCCCTGGCCAGCCCGGCCCATGCCGTCCTGAGCGACACCATCCACCCGTTCGTGTCGGCCACCTACAGCTACGAGGACAATCTGTTGCGCCTGCCCGACGGCGTGCCCGGTCCCCAGGGCAGCCGTTCCGACAGCCTGACCCAGTTGCAGGCCGGTGTGCTGTTCGAGCGTCCCATCGGGCGCCAGCTGCTGACGGGCCAGGCCAAGGTGTCGCGCGTGAGCTTCAACCACTACGACCAGTTCAACTACAACGGCAAGGATGCTTCGCTCGAGTGGCAATGGTTTGTACTGAACAATTTTTCCGGCCATGTGGGCGCCGCCTATTCCCAGGTGCTGACGCCGTTTACGGATTACCACAGCAGCGAGCGCAACTTGCGCACCTCGCGCCACGAGTATGTGGACGGCAACTGGCGCTTCCATCCCAGCTGGCAGGTGCACGCCGGCCTGTCGACCTTCAAGTACAGCTATGACCTGGCCAGCCAGCGCTTCATCGACCGCAAGGAAGATGCCGAGGACGTGGGGGTCGATTACCTGGCCGCCAGCGGCAGCCGCTTCGGCGTGCTGGCGCGCCATGCCAAGGGTTCCTACCCGAACCAGCCGCTGGTCAACGGGGTGATGATCGACAACGGCTACACCCAGGATGAGCTCAAGGCCAACATTTTCTGGCTGCTGAACGGGGTGACCCAGGTCCAGGTGCTGGCCGGCTGGGCCCGCCGCGAGCACAATTACTTCACCGGCTACGACGCCAGCGGCGCCAACGGCCGCGTGACCGTGTACTGGCAACCGCTGGGCAAGGTGAAATTCACGGCCAGCGCCTGGCGCGAATTCCAGGCCGTCGAAAGCACCCTCGTCAACAGCAGCCTGAACAAGGGCGTCAGCGTGGGCGCCAACTGGGACATTTCGGCCAAGCTCAAGGCCAACGCGCTGGCGCGCCATGAGCGGCGCGATTTCAACATCATCAACGCCGTCGTGCTGGCGGGCGAGCCCAGCGATTCGGGCAACCTGCTGCAGGCCGGGCTGACCTATACCCCGCTGTCGTCGGTGCAGCTGAACGTGAGCACGTTCCGCGACACGCGCACCGGCAGTGCCTATGCGGGCACGGGCGCCTACACGGCCAAAGGTGTGTCGCTGACGGCGACGGGGCAGTTCTAGAGCGAGCTATGACGGTCAACGATATACCCTTAATTTCCTTTTTTCAGCGCATCCTCGATCCACTCATCATCATGGGTACCCTGTACCTGTTTTCGATGATCTATGCCGAGCCGTTCACGGGGTATTCGCTGGTGCTGATGGTGCTGGCATTTTTTGTCTCATCGTCCGTGTACCAGCACGTCGATCCCTACCGCACCTGGCGCAGCGGGCGCATGCTGGCCTATTCGCGCGACATCGTGGTGGGCTGGCTGGTGACGGCCCTGATCCTGGTGTTCCTCGGCTCGATCAGCGGGCTGGCCTACCATTACGACGAGACGGTGGTGCTGTCCTGGTTCGTGGCCACCCCGTTCGTGCTCCTGACCAGCCACCTGGCCGCGCGCGTGCTCGGCTCGGACCCGGCCAAGGCCAGCGAGGTGCGCTCGGTGATCATCGTCGGCGCCAACGACGTGGGCCTGAAGTTCGCCCGCACCATCGAGCGCCATCCCAACCTGTTCATGAGCGTGCACGGCTTTTTCGACGACCGCACGGAAGACCGCTGGCCGCACGACATGCGCAACCCCATGCTGGGCCGCATGGCCGACATCGCCGCCTATGTGCGGGCCAACCATGTCAAGATGATCTTCATCAGCCAGCCCATTTCGGCCCAGCCGCGCATCCGCAAGCTGCTCGACGAACTGCAGGACACCACGGCCTCGGTCTATTTCCTGCCCGATATCTATGTGTTCGACCTGATGCAGGCGCGTTTCGACAACGTGGGCGGCATGCCCGTGATCGCCATCTGCGAGACGCCGTTTACGGGCTTTAACAGCATGATCAAGCGCGCCAGCGACATCGTGCTGGGCCTGCTGATTCAGGTCGCGCTGCTGCCGGTGATGGCGCTGATCGCGCTGGCCGTCAAGCTGAGCTCGCCCGGCCCCGTGATCTTCCGCCAGCGCCGCTACGGCCTGTACGGCGAGGAGATCATCGTCTACAAGTTCCGCTCGATGACGGTGGCCGAGGATGGCGCGCAGGTGGTGCAGGCCACCAAGAACGACCAGCGGGTGACCCGGGTCGGCGCCTTCCTGCGCCGCAGTTCGCTCGATGAGTTGCCGCAGTTCATTAATGTGCTGCAGGGGCGCATGAGCATCGTCGGTCCGCGGCCGCACGCGGTGGCCCACAATGAGCAGTACCGCAAATTAATCAAGGGGTATATGCTGCGTCATAAGGCCAAGCCGGGCATCACCGGCTGGGCCCAGGTCAACGGTTTGCGGGGCGAGACGGAGACGCTCGACAAGATGGAGGCGCGCATCCGCTACGACCTGGACTACCTGCGCAACTGGTCGCTGTGGCTCGATATCTGGATCATCGTGCGCACCGTGAAGGTGGTGCTGACGCGCGACAACGCCCACTGACGGGCGCACGGGCGCGTCCGCCACGATTCTGCGTGACGGCAAGGGGAGGGTTGCTATAAAATCCAATGTGTGGATTTTTTTGCAAATTTTATTGATGTAAGGCTAACGGGCATCCGGCGCGGGCGCCGGCTGGCCGCAGTGGGGTGCCGCACCGGCGCGGCCGGGGATGGGCCATTGTGAACCAACGTGAAAGAGTGAACTTGATGAGCAACAATAAGACATGCGCGAGCCGGATGGTGCTCGGTACCGGGCTGGCATTGCTGGTGGCGGCCGGGGTGACGGGCTGCGGCAACAAGGAATCGAAGCCGGGCCAGGCGCTGGTGAGCGTGAACGGCCAGGAAATCACGGTGCTGCAGCTCAATGAGGAGATGCAGCGCGCCAATGTGCAGCCGGCCCAGCAGGACGCGGCCCGCAAGCAATTGCTCGAGGCGCTGGTCGACCGCCAGCTGCTGCAGAACGAGGCGGCCAAGGACCAGACCGACCGCGACCCCAAGGTGGTGCAGGCGGTGGAACGGGCCAAGTCGCTGATCGTGGCCCAGGCCTATATGCAAAAGCGGGTCGGCACCGTGACCCGCCCCAGCAAGGACGAGGTGGCCGACTATTACAACAAGCATCCGGAATTTTTCGGCCAGCGCAAGGTGTTTACCATGCGCGAACTGGTGGTGGCCACCGGTGACATGGATGAGGCCCTGAAGAAGGAGATGGACAGCGCCCGCACGCTCGACGAAGTGGCCGCCTGGCTGGACGCCCATCAGGTCAAATATGCGCGCAGCGAGCTGGCGCGCAGCAGTTCGGACTTGCCGTCGGAACTCGATGCCAAGCTGCTGGCCATGCCCAAGGGGCAACTGTTCGTCATCAAGGAAGGCGAGCGCAGCATGCTGATCACCATCGCCGACATCAAGGACGCGCCGGTGACGCTGGAGGTGGCCCAGGCCCAGATCGAGCAATTCCTGTTCAACAAGAAGAACAAGGACGCGGCCGACGCGGAACTGGCGCGCCTGCGGGCCGCGGCCAAGATCACCTACCTGAACCAGCCGGCCACCGCGCCGGCCGCGCCGGCCAAGCCGGCCGCCGCCGCTGCCGCCACCTCCGCCCCGTCCGGCGCGGAGGCGGCGCGCGCCGCCAACGAGCGCGGTGTGGCAGGCTTGAAGTGAGCCGGCCAGTCCGGTGCGTGACCGATTAACTTGAAAGGATAGTTGCATACTATGAAACGACTTGCTTGTTGGATTATGTTGTGGCTGCTGGCCGCGGCGGCCGGCCTGGCCAGCGCGGCCGATGTCACCCTGGGCGCCGGCGACGTGGTGCGGATCTCCGTGTACGGCAGCCCCGACCTGTCGCTGGAGACGCGCGTGAGCGACGTCGGCACCATCACCTTCCCGCTGGTGGGCACGGTGCCCGTGGGCGGGCTGACGGTGGCGGCGGCCGAGAAGAAGCTGGCCGGCCTGCTCGAGGGCGGCGGCTACCTGCGCAAGGCGGAAGTGAACATGCTGGTAACCAACCTGCAGAGCCAGCAGATTTCCGTGCTGGGCCAGGTCAACCGTCCCGGCCGCTACCCGATGGAAGGCAAACGCAGCGTGATGGACTTGCTGGCCCTGGCCGGCGGCATTTCGGCCGACGGCGGCGACACCATCAGCCTGCTGCGCACGCGCAACGGCACCACCACCAAGGAAGTGATCGATGTGCTGGACATGGTGCGCAGCGGCAAGCTGATGCAGGACTACGACCTGGCCGCCAACGACATCATCTATGTCGAGCGGGCGCCCCACTTCTACATCTACGGCGAAGTGCAGCGTCCCGGCACGTTCCGGCTGGAACGGGCCATGACGGTGCAGCAGGCGCTGTCGGTGGGCGGCGGGCTGACCCAGCGCGGCACCGAACGGGGCATGACGATCAAGCGGCGCGGCCCGGATGGCAAGATGCAGATGCTCGACGCGCGCCATGACGATGTGCTGCTGCCGGACGATATCGTGTATGTGAAGGAAAGCCTGTTTTGAGGCGCCGGGCGGGCGCTGCGCCCGCCGGCCTGTTTTTTACCTTGGCAAGAGAGTAACGTCATGAAGTTTTCCCAGTTTTTGCTGATCTTGAAGGCGCGCCGCCTGATCCTGATCGCCACGGTCTTGTTTACGGTGTCGGTGACGCTGGGCGTGAGCCTGCTCTTGCCCAAGACCTACAAGGCGACCAGTTCGCTCCTGCTCAACTATAAGGGCGTCGATCCCGTCACGGGCCTGACCATGCCCGGCCAGCTGCTGCCCGGCTACATGGCGACCCAGGTCGACATCATCACCAGCAAGAACGTGGCGCTGCGGGTGGTGGACCGGCTGCACCTGGCCGACAGCCCCACCGTCGTGGCCCAGTTCCACGAAGCGACGGGCGGCAAGGGCAATGTGCGCGACTGGCTGGCCGAACTGCTGCAAGGCAAGCTCGAAATCGTCCCGTCGCGCGAGAGCAGCGTGGTCGACGTCAGCTTCAAGGGCGCCGACCCGGAGTTCGTGGCCGCCGTGGCCAACGCCTTCGCCGACGAATACCAGAAGGTCAGCATCCAGCTGAAAGTGGAGCCGATGCAAAAGGCGGCCGCCTACTTCAGCGAGCAGACCAAGCTGCTGCGCGATAACGTCGAGCTGGCCCAGAGCCGGCTCTCCAAGTACCAGCAGGAGCACGGCATCGTCAGCCTGGACAACCGGCTGGACGTGGAATCGAACCGCCTGAACGACTTGTCGGCCCAGCTGGTGGCGGCCCAGGGCCAGGCCATGGAGGCGCAGTCGCGCCAGCACATGGCCGCCGGCGGCAGCAGCACGGAATCGCCCGACGTG
Organism: Pseudomonadota bacterium; assembly: GCA_040389625.1. Classification (GTDB taxonomy): domain Bacteria; phylum Pseudomonadota; class Gammaproteobacteria; order Burkholderiales; family Burkholderiaceae_D; genus Rugamonas. Next base: position 20,400 of record JAZJZQ010000485.1, read on the forward strand.
GCGCAGAACCCCCTGATCCAGAACTTGAAGATCAACCTGGGCAACGCCGAGTCCAAGCTGGCCGAGCTGTCGCAGCGCCTCGAGCGCAACCACCCCCTGTACCTGAGCACCAAGGCCGAGGTGGAGAAGCTGCGCACCGACCTGGCGACCCAGATGAAGATCACCTCCAGCAGCGTGAGCAACAATGCCCAGATCCTGCAGCAGCGTGAAGCGGCCGTGCGCATGGCCCTGAAGACGCAGAAGGACAAGGTGCTGGAACTGAACCGCACGCGCGACGAGATGAATGTGCTCAACAAGGACGTCGAGAGCGCCCAGCGGGCCTTCGACGCCGCCTCCCAGCGCTTCTCCCAGACCAAGATCGAAGGCCAGTCGGAACAGTCCGACATTTCCGTGCTCAATCCGGCCGTGGCGCCGATCAAACCGTCCAGCCCCAAGGTGATGCTCAACACCATCGTCTCGGCCTTCCTGGGCTTGCTGCTGGGCCTGGGCTTCAGCCTGCTGGCCGAGACGCTGAGCCGGCGCGTGCGCTCGGAGCTGGACCTGGCCGAGGAATTGCAGGCGCCCGTGCTGGGCGAGATCAGCTGGCAAGGCCAGCCGGGCAAGCGCATGCCGTTCCTGAAATCCCCCCTTACCCGTCGTCTGAGCCTCAATTGATATGGATACTACCTTGACTACTCCCTTGTCCCCGCCGGCGCCGGCGCCGTCGGGCGAATCGAGCATAGGCGCACTGCTGCTGGAGGCGGGCAAGATCACGCCCGAACACGCCGAACGCGTGCTGCGCATGCAAAAAGAGCTGGGTATCCGCTTCGGCGAGGCGGCCATGCGGCTGGGCCTGGTGAACGAAGCGGACATCGAACAGGTGCTGGCGCGCCAGTTCGACTATCCCTATCTGCAGGGCGGGGCCGGCAAGTTTTCCGAGCGCCTGGTGGCCGCTTACCAGCCGTTCAGCCCCCAGGTGGAAGCGTTGCGCGCCGTGCGCAGCCAGCTGATGTTGCGCTGGTTCGCCCGCGGCCACAAATCGCTGGTGGTGGTGGGGGTGGACCGGGACGCCGACGCCAGCCTGTTTACGGCCAACCTGGCCGTCGTGTTCTCCCAGCTGGGCGAACAGACGCTGCTGGTGGACGGCAACATGCGCCAACCGTGCCAGCATGACATCTTCAACCTGCAGGGCCGCCAGGGCCTGTCGGACATGCTGGCCGCGCGGGCCGACCTGGACGCCATCGCCCGCATCGATTCCTTCGTCGACCTGTCCGTGCTGGGGGCCGGCACCGTGCCGCCCAACCCGCAGGAATTGCTGGCCCGGCCCCTGTTCGGCGAGCTCAATACCCGCCTGTGCCAGCGCTACGACGTGGTGCTGTACGACGCGCCGGCCTATGCGCTGGGCTCGGACGCGCTGGCGCTGGGCATGCGCACCGGCGGCGCGCTGGTGGTGGCGCGCAAGCACCACAGCCGCCTCGACAGTATCAACGCGCTGGGCCAGCAGCTGCGCAGCAGCGGGGTACAAGTGGTCGGTTCGGTGCTGGCGGAATTCTGATGGAACGGCAAGTGGCGGCCCCCAGCATGTCCCGACCGACCATCTCCCGCAGCGCCATGCTGGACTGGGCGCCCATCGCGCTCGGCTTTCTGGCGCTGTATGTCAGCTCGTTCCACATCTTCTTCACCCAGGTGTGGAACCGCGACGATGCGGCCCACGGCCCCATCATCCTGGCGCTGTCGTTGTGGCTGGTCTACCGCAGCCGCGCGCGCCTGCTGGCGGCGGCCCGGCCGGCGCCGGACTCGGTGCTGGGCTGGAGCGTGCTGGTGCTGGGCCTGCTGCTGTACGTGGCCGGCCGCTCGCAGCAAATCCTGTCGCTCGAATTTTCGTCCCTGATCCTGGTCAGCGCGGCCATCGTGCTGATACGGCTGGGCGGCGCCGCCTTCAAGGTGATCTGGTTCCCGTTCTTCTTCCTGCTGTTCATGATTCCCCTGCCCAGTTCGGTGGTGGCGATGCTGACCATGCCGATGAAGATGGCCGTCTCCTACACCGCCGAGCATGTGCTGTACTGGGCCGGCTACCCCATCGCCCGCAGCGGCGTGATCCTGCAGATCGGCCAGTACCAGCTGCTGGTGGCCGACGCCTGCGCCGGCCTGCAGACCCTGCTCGCGCTCGAATCGCTGGGCCTGCTGTACCTGAACGTGGTGCGCCACACGTCCACCTTCCGCAACATCGGGCTGGCCGCGCTGATCATCCCCATCTCGTTTACGGCCAATGTGCTGCGGGTGACGGCCCTGACCCTGATCACCTACTACCTGGGCGACGCGGCCGGGCAGGGCTTCCTGCACGGCTTCGCCGGCATGGTGCTGTTCATCAGCGCGCTGGTGCTGATCATTTCGATCGATTCTCTTCTGCAATGGATAGTGCGCTGGCGTACCGCCCGCGCCGCCGGAAAGTGAAGCCCATCATGACCAAGAATTTTGTGGCGGGCGTTGTCATGTGCGCCCTGATGCTGCTCTCGGCCGCGCTGGCGCGGGTGGCCGTGCCCACCACCCGCATGGCCGCCATCCGCCCCGCCATCGAGCTGGGCACGGCCATCCCGGTGCGCTTTGGCGACTGGGAGGAAGACTTGCGGCAAGCGGCCAATGTGGTCAACCCCACCACCGAGGCGGCGCTGCACGAGATCTACGCCCAGACCCTGTCGCGCACCTATGTCAACAAGAACGGGGCCCAGATCATGCTGTCGATCGCCTACGGCACCGAGCAGTCCGACAACCTGTCCGTGCATTTCCCCGAAGGCTGCTACGTCGGCCAGGGCTTCGCCGTCGGCCCCACCGAGATGAAGCCGGTGGCCACCCCGTATGGTTCGCTGCCGACAGCGCAGCTGGTGGCGTCAATGTACAGCCGTAACGAACCGATCACCTACTGGGTCGTCGTCGGCGACCACGTGGTGACCACGTCCTGGCAACTGAAGAAGGCCAAGCTGGCCTATTCCTTCCAGGGCATCATCCCCGACGCCACCCTGATGCGGGTGTCGAACGTGACGCCTGACACGGCCGAGGGCTACCAGGTGCAGCGCCAGTTCATCGCCGACCTGCTGGCCGCGCTCACGCCCGAGCAGCGTCACCATTTTGCCGGGCTGTAGCAGCCGCGGGCGGGCCCGCCAACTGGAACGATTATGAGATTTTTGAACAAGCAAGTCGCGGCGCCGCTGCCGCCCGCCATGCCCTACGCGGGCGCCTATCGCCGCCCGTCGCCGCGCAGCGGGCAGGCGCTGCGGGTGCTCATGGTGCTGATCCTGGTGCTGTTGACGGCCTTCGCCAGCGCCGTGGTGGCACTGGGCTCCTACCAGCTGACGGTGATCGTGCTGGCCATCTTGCTGGTGGGGCCGGTAATCGCCGTGGTGCACGTGCGCGAACTGCTGCCGCTGCTGCTGGTGTATGTGCTGCTGATCCAGGGCGTGGCCGAGGAATTTTTCAAGCTGCGCTTCGCCGTCTGGGCCGGCAGCGGGCTGGCCTTCTTCTTCCTGGGACGCGCGCTGCTCGAGGCCGGTATCCTGCGGCGCCGCGAGGACGTGGCGGCGGCCCGTTCCGGCGCCGCCCTCAGCGTGGCCGTGGCGGCCGGACTGTACCTGGCCTGCTTCTTCTTCGGCCTGGCGCTCGGCAGCGGCAACCTGATGCAGAACGTGTCGGCGCTGCGCTTCGGCCTGCCCATGTTCGGCCTGCTGATCGCCATGTACTTCCTGCCGTTTTCCGAGCGCTATCTGCAACTGCTGTGGACCCTGATCGTGGTGGTGGTGCTGTTGCAGCCACCGGTGGTGGTCTACCAGCACTTCTTCGGCAAGGGCTTGCTGGACTGGGATGCCGTGGTGGGCACCTTCGGCCATGGCATGAGCCCGGTGCTGGTGCTGTTCACGCTGGCGGCCATGCTGTATGCGCTGGCGCGCTGGATGCGGGGCCTGAGCTCGCTGTGGCTGGTGCTGCTGCTGCTGGTGGCCGGCATGGCCAACATCCTGCTGGGCGAAGTGAAGGCGATCGCGTTCTGGCTGCCCGTGGGCCTGATGCTGATCCTGCGCCAGCGCATCCTGCGCAACGTGGGCGCCTTCATCATGTATTCCAGTTTCGTGGCGCTGGTCATGAGCGCCACCTTTGTCGCCTACAAGACCATGTACTGGGGCAAGGCGGCGCACAGCGGTACCGTGATGGGTACGGTCGACAAGGCCGGCGGCTATTTCTTCGACCCGTACGAGATCAAGTACGGCACGGGCGAGGTGAGCCGTATCGCCTCGCTCTACATCTGGTACCGCGACCCCATCCCGCCGGCCGTCAACCGCCTCATCGGCTACGGCCCCGGCGCCAGCCAGATCAGCGACAGCACGGGCTTTGGCGTGGTGGCGGCCCGCTACCGGCCGCTGCAGATCAACGCCACCGCGCTGTCGACGCTGCTGTGGGACGTGGGCATCCTGGGCGCGCTCAGCTATATCGCCCTGATCGGCTGCGCCATCCTGGCCGGCTGGCGCTTCGTGGTCCGCGGCCAGGGCACGCCGCAACTGATGGCCATGGTAGACACCAGCATGGTGACGCTGGTGCTGCTGGCCTCGACGCTGATCTATAACCGCAACCTGCTCGATTCGACCACGGTGCAACTGCTGTTCTTCTTCTGCCTGGGCACCATCGTCCAGGCTTGCCGCTTCGGCCAGCGGCCGCCGGCGGCGCCGGCGCCGGCCCAGGAGCGTCCGTGAGCGGTGTCCGTCGTCTGCATGGCCTGTTGCGCAACAGCATACTGTCTTTCCTGCTCAACGGTTCGGCCACCGCCATCAGCTTTTTCGCCATTCCCATCACGCTCAAGATCATGGGGCTGGCCATGTATGGCAGCTTCGTGTTCGTCCAGGCCAGTGCCGCCATCATGTTTACGCTGTGCACGCTGCAATACTGGCAGGGCCTGCTGGTCGAGTTCCCCGGCAAGGAGAACTCGAGCCGGGTGCTGGCGCGCCAGGTGTGGCGCAGCCTGTCCTATGAAGGCGTGGGGCTGCTGGCCGCGCTGCTGCTGGTGCTGGGCCTGCACCTGGCGCGGGTGCCGCAGGCGGCCGGCCTGGACCAGCTCGACCTGCTGCTGATCGTGCTGTCGACCTTGCTGCCCACGCTCGGTTCCATCGTCGCCTTCTACCGCCTGACGGACCGCTACCAGGTGCTGCTGGGGGCCGGCCTGCTGTGCAACCTGATGCGGCTGGGCTTGCTCAACGTGGCGCAGCGCTACCATCCCACCGTCACGGCCGTGATCCTGTCCTATGCGCTGCCCGAAGTGCTGCGTTTCGGCTATCTGGGACTGTCGCTGCTGTACCGGCGCCAGGATTTGCCCGGCCCCGTCACCGGGGGCGGCATCGACCGCGGCCGCATCGTCTCGGCCGGCAAATGGAGCACGGTGCAAGCCATGGCCGACCTGCCGGTGGCCAACGTCGACAAGATCCTGGTGGGGCTGGCCCTGAGCCCGGAGGCGCTGGGCATCTACAACATCCTCAAGCGCCTGTACAGCATCATCAACATCGCCACGGCGCCGGTCTACATGAACTCCATCCCCGAGTTCGCCCGCCGCATCAACCAGGCCGACCTGGGCGGCGCCTTCACCCTGTGGCGCAACACCATCTTCACGCTGCTGCCGCTGTCGGCCGCGGTGGGCCTGAGCTGCTACGCGCTGCGCGGCTACTGGACCGGCTACATCTACCACGACCTGATCCACTACAGCCGCGAGCTGTTGATCGTGATCGTGACGGCCGTCATCGCCGGCGGCTTCATCACCTCCCATGCGCTGTACTGGGCGCTGGGCAAGAAGCGCCAGAGCACGGCCATCACCGTCAGTTCCAACCTGATCTACCTGGTGCTGTTGCTGGCCCTGAGCGCCCGCCACGGCCTGGCCGGCGCGGTGGCCGCGTTCCTGCTGCAAGTGGCCGGGGTGGTGCTGGTGAAAGTCTTGTTATTGATCCGTGAAAAGAGGCGCAGTGCATGATACCCAAGCAAATCCACTATTGCTGGTTCGGTGACCAGGCCATGTCCGTGCTGAACCGGCGCTGCATCGCGTCGTGGCAGCAATACTGTCCCGACTACGAGCTGGTGTTCTGGAACGAGGCCAATGCCGATATCGACAATGAGTATTGCCGGCAGGCCATCAAGCAAAAGAAATGGGCCTTCGTGGCCGACTGGGTCCGCTTCGACGTGCTGCGCAAGCACGGCGGCGTCTACCTGGACACGGACATCGAGCTGATCCGCCCCCTGGACGGCTTGCTGCAGGACGCTCGCCTGTATACGGCGTGGGAGAGCGGCGACGTGATCGGGGCCGGCTTCATTGCCGCCCCGCCCGGCCACCCGGCCATGGACGCGGCCTGCCGCGTGATGCTGGAGCGGCTGACGGCCTTGCGCCGCTTCGCCACGGCGCCGCGCATCCTCAAGCACGGGCTGGACGCCCACCAGCGCCACGATTGCGTGATCTTGCCGCCGCCCAGCTTTTACCCCTTCAATCCCTTCGATGACGCCAATCCCCGCAACGCGGGCCAGCTGATGTATGGCGATATCGAAGCGCAGACGGTGGGCATCCACCACTATGCCATGTCGTGGAATTTCAACAAGGAAGGCCGTTTGCTGCAGCGTGTGCTGAACCGCTTGCGGCCGGCCCCGGACTGGAGACTGACCGTTGCCTTCTGATGTACGCGCGCGCTGCCTGCTGATCGTCTACCTGCCCGGGGCCAGCCTGCCCCGTTATCCGGACCAGATGGCGCGCTACGATTTCCTGCGCCGCCACTACCGGATCTGCGGCCTGATCAGTTCGGGCCAGGTGGGGGTGGCGGCCGACGATGGCGGGGCCACCGTGCTGGCGGCCGGCAATCCCGTGCAGTTCGCCATCCAGGCGGCCCGCGCGTTGCGGGCCCGTCCGGTGGACTATGATTTCATCTACGTCATCGGGGTGCCGGCGGCCATGGTGTTCGCGCTGGCCCGGCCGGCCCGGCCCGTGGTGCTGTACGCGCCCACCCATTTCCTGCAGCACTTCGGGGTGCCCGGTGAGCTGCGCGGCTGGCGCCGGCTGGCCGCCTATGGCAAGCGCCGCCTGCTGTTCGCCGGCCTGCGTCGGGTGGCCGCGCTGACGGCCATCTCGCGCCAGCTCGAAGCGCTGTACCGGCCCTACGCGCCGCGGGTGCTGACGATACCGATGGGAGTGGACGTGAGCCTGTATGCGCCGCGGCCCATGCTGCCCCACAGCGGCCCGCTCAAGGTGGTGTATGCCGGCTCGGGCGGGGCCGGACGCGGCATCGAGCTGGTGATCGCCTGCGCCCGGCGCCTGCTGGCGAGCGGCGCGGCGGTCGAGTTCCACCTGATCGGTTGCCGCGACGCCCAGCTGGAACAGGCGCTGGCCGACACGCCGGCGCTGGCCAGCGTGCTGCGGCTGTGGCCGGCCATGCCCTACGCGGACGTGGTGCGTGCCTACGGCGGCATGGACGTGGGCCTGTCGCTGCTCGAATCCAACCTGTTCTATGCGGCCTCGCCGCCGCAGAAGATCTTCGAGTACATGGCCGCCGGCCTGCCCATCCTGTGCAACCGCATCGCCACCCATACCGACTACGTGGGCGACAACGCGCTGCTGGTGGACTATGACGCCGATGCGCTGTACCAGGGCGTGCTGGCCATGGCGGCCGGCTACGCCCGCTATCAGCAGGCGGCCGCGCGCGCGGCGCGCCACATGGCGCCCTACGCCCACAGCACGGTCGAGCGCAGTTTCACCGCCGTGATCGAGACGGTGCTGGCGCCGCGCGCCGTCTAGCGCAGGTAGTCGGCCACGCCTTCCACGTCGTCGCGGTTGGCCAGGATGTCGTAGTCCAGGCTGTCGACGTGGCCGATGATGCGGGCCGGCACGCCGCCCACGATGGCGCCGGCCGGCACGCTCTTGGTGACGACGGCGTTGGGCGCCACGATCACCCGGTCCTCGATCACGACCGGGCCGGCGATCACGCAACCAGCCCCCAGGAACACATGGTCGCCGATCACGGGGACGCGCCGGTAGGGCCCCTTGCCGATCACCCGCACCCCGATGCCGATGCGGCAATGGCGGCCGATGCGGGCGCCATCGATGATGACGGTGGCGATGCCCTTGCAGATCAGGTAGCTGCCGCGGCCGATGTCGGCCGTGGGCGGCACTTTCGAATTGTAGAGCAGGAAGATCAGCAGTTGCAGCAGGCGCGGCAACAGCGGGATGTGGTGCAGATAGCACCAGCGCGACAGGCGGTAGAACAGGATGGCGTTGGGCATGGCGGGTTCCGGTCAGGGGAGGGGGGAAGGGGCCGGCCGCAGCGCCTGGTAGCGCGCGGCCAGCGCCTGCGCCAGCACGCGGTAGCTGCGGTGGGCCTCGATGTAGGCCGGGCCGGCGGCGGCCCGGCGCCGCGCCGCTGCCGGGTCGCGCAGGATGGCGCACATGGCGTCGGCCAGTTCGCCGGCCGTGCTGCCGGTCAGCCAGCCGGCGCCGCTGGCGGCCAGCACCACTTGCTGGTCGGGACTGTCGTTGCCCACGGCCGGCATGCCCAGCGCCAGGTATTCGAGCAGCTTGGTGGGCGAACTGACGTCGAACAGGGCGCCGCGCGGGATATAGGACACGGCCGCGTCCGCGCCCTGCAGGCAATGCCAGGCCTGGGCCGACGGCAGCCAGCCCGTGATGCGCACGGCGTCGGCCAGGCCCAGTGCGGCCGCGTGTGCCAGCAAGTGCTGGGCCGCCGCCTCAGGACTGGCCGCGCCCACCAGCAGCAGGCAGGCGGCGGGAAATTCGCGCCGCACCTGTAGCAGGGCGTCGATCACCCGCTCCAGCTGGCGCGCCTGGTTGAGCGTGCCCAGGTAGGCGATCAGGGGCGCTTGCTCCCAGCCGGCCGGGCGCGGCGCGGCGGCATCGGCGGCCGGCACGGTTTCCATATCGACGCCCATGGGGACGGCCGTGATGCGCTCGGGCGCGATGCCGTACGAGCGCACCAGTTCGGCCATGGCGTCGCTCTGGACGAACACGTGGCTGGCGTGCGGCAGCACCAGCCGGTACAGCAAGGCACGCTCGACCCGGCCCTTGAGCAGCTTGAGCCGGTTGCGCAAGGTGGGCCGGCGCCGCAGCGCGGCCTGGGCCACTTCGATCCGGCCCTCGCTCATCAGGAACGACAGCCAGTAAGTGAAGGGGATGCCCTTGAGGCGGGCGACGAGCAGGCCCAGCAGGCCGATCGGCACCATGTCGCGCACCTGGATCACGTCGTAGCGGCGGCGCGAGGCGCCCAGCAGGGTGCGCACGCACAGCCACAGGAAGTCCAGTTCGCGCCACACGGCGCCGCCGTAGTGGCGCGCACGCCACACCCGGCCATAGCCTTGCTCGGGCAAGGGGTCGGCACCGGCCTTGCCCACCAGGTCGGTGACGATGGCATGGCGGGGCAGGTATTTTCCAAACAGGACGCTGACGTCGGCGCGGTAGGTGGGCAGGGATTCGGGAACGAACTGCAGTATGGTCAAACGCATGTGGGTGAGGGCGAGAAGTGGGCGCCCCGGTGGCGCGCCATGGCAAAAACGGCAGTCATGATAATATCACAACTGCCGTTCTGTGCAGGCGGGAGCGGGGCGACTGGCCCTTAGTTCGGCAGCGGCAGCGCCACCGTTTCCGTGCCCACCGTCAGCGTGCGGCCATTGGTGGTGGTGCTCAGGTTGACGGTGGGGCGCTTGCAGCCGACGTCGAGCAGCACCAGGAATTCCCCTTTCAGGCTGGCGGCCGGCTTGACGAAGGCCGCGTGCGCTTCCGTGGGCGCGTAAGGGTTGGACGGTCCGGTGCGGGCCTGGTAGGCCGTGCCATCGGTCGACAGCGAGCGGATGCACAGGCTGCGGGTGCCGTTGAGCACCTTCAGGTTGCTGGCCGATTCGACCGTGAAGGCCACCGGGGCGTGCATATTCCACTCGAAGACGTGGGTGGCCGGCGCCGCGAAGGTGTCGAGCACGACGGCCGCGTCGATGTTGCGCAGGTACCACACCTTGCGCACGGCCGAGGTCAGCAGGCCGCTATAGGCCGGGGTGGCGTCGCCCTGGGCGTAATCCTGGACCGTGGCCGCGCCCAGCGTGTTGGTGGCGCTGGCGCTGCCGAAACCGGTCACACTGCCGTTGAGGATGATGTTGTTCTTGCTGTCGGCCGTCTGGCCGATGCCGTTGTCGAACGTGAGCGCGTTATGGGCCTTGGTCAGGCGGTACCACGACGTCGACAGCGGCGAGTAGTAGTAATCCTGGTAACCGGCTTCGCTCAGCAGGCGCTTGCCGCCGCTGTCGACGACGATCGAGTTCTGGTCGGCGTGCGAGTGGTTGTACGAGCCGTACGGGCTGGCCTTGAAGAAGATCGAGGTGCGGCCCAGGTCGGCCAGGTTGGAGTGGAAGGCGACCCAGCCCGTGCTGGGGAACAAGCCCACGTTCGGCGGCGGGTAGGCCACGCTGACGGTGCTGGCCGGCAGCGGGTATTCGGCCGCCAGCAGGGTGAGCGGATCTTCCGTGCCGCTCAGGCTGCGCGTATACCAGGCCGCTTCCGGCGTCTTCACGCGCGCCGTGAAGGCCTTGAGCACGGAGTAATCGATCCGCAGTTCGTGCTGGTCGCCGAACACGAAACCGGCCGAACCGGGCGGCAGGAATTGCATGAACATGCGCGACAGGCCGATGGCCCACGGCTTGGTGTACAGGTCGACGCCGGTGCTGGCCTTGAGCGGACCCCACAGTTGCAAGGCGGCGGCCGCCTCATACAGGCCGTACGGGGTGCCGGGGCTGTAGCCGCCTTCCGGTCCGCTCCAGATATAGACGGCGTGGTAGTAGGGGCGGACGGCGAAATCGAACCAGGACTGGGCGGCCGGCAGGTCGCCCAGCGACAGCGTGGCGATCAGGCCCAGGTAGCCCATGGCCACGGCACCGTGCGAGTCGTACGGATATTCGTCCATGCGGCCGTCATTGCCGGCCAGGTCGGCATAGATGGTGTTGGTGCGGGTGTTGACCATCGCCAGCCAGCTCGCGCGGCGGGTATCTTCCAGCAGGGTGCCGGGCAGGTAATCGCAGGCCTTGATCAGGCTCAGGGCGATGGCGCGGTGGATCGAGTCGCCATAGTTGTAGCCGGTGTTGCCGGTCGGGCTCAGGGCGGCCAGCTCGTCGCCGCGCTTCTTGGCCTCGTTCAGGTAGACGGTATTGCCCGTCAGGCGGTACAGCAGGGCCGCCGCCTCCAGCTGGTGGGTGTCGCCGAAGGTCAGCACGCGGGTGGTGTAGAGCGCCGAGCTGTAGGCGCTGCCGGTCAGGCCGGCGGCGCTGGGCCAGGAACTGTCGGTCACGGGCGCGTTGGCCATGGCCGTGTTGACATCATTGGTCAGCGCCGTCAGCGCCGCGCCGCGGTCGGCCGTCATCGCCGTCGACCACTGGGCCGCCGGCAGGAAGGTGGTGGGCAGTTGACGGGGACGGGCATGGGCCAGCACCCGGTTCTGCAGCGTGGTGCTGTCGGGCACTTCGAATTTGGGGGCGGTGCTGCTGACGATGAACGGGTGCTGGGGCGACCAGTCCGTGTTGGAACTGATGCGCACGCGCCAGCTGTAGCTGCCCGCTGCCATGGCCGTGGTCGGCAGGTAGAAGTTGCGGGTCGTGTTGTAGCGCGCTACGGCCACCCCGTTTTGCCAGATCTCCAGCACATAGCCGGACGGTTTGGGGTAGATGGGGTAGCGGGCCCACGTGAACGAGGGCGGGTTTTGCGGCTGCGTCGTGTTGCCCGTGGGGGCGGCAGTGGTCATCAGGGGGCTGGTCGCGATGGTCCAGTCTGCGGCCCGGCTGGGCAAACTCGCGACCGACAGCAAGAGTGCCAATCCACAAGTCAGCAAATGCTTGCAGGATTTCATTTTTGACTCCTTCAGTAGAGAGTGTGCGGGGAAGCATATTGCTGGGATGATATGAGGAAACACGTCCCGCCCCGCCGACATGTTTCTGCTACTGCGTCCGTGACAGCTGCCGGCTTGCCGCGCCGCGCGGGACTGCGCTGGCCGGTCCCGCTCGCGGCAATTTACTCCGACACTTATGCAACTAAGCAATTCCAAGTGTAGCACGTTTATGGGGAAATTTGGATTGCCAGTCAGCAACAATCAGCCCCTATTTTTGCGTCCTGAAAAACAGCGCGCGCGCCGGCCCGGCGTCACCGGAGTGGCTCGCGCCGGCCGTCCGCGCCGGCCCGCCCGCCATCCTCGTGCAGCTGGCGGCGCAGGCGCTCGAATGGCCGTTCCACCCCCTGGTGCAACAGGTAGGCGCTGGCCAGGCTCCCCATGAAGGCGAGCGCGGCCGCGCCAAGCCGATGATGGGGCAGCAGCGCCTGGCCAATATTGATCCACAGCAAGTGACACAGGTAGAACCCATAGGACAGCGTCCCCATGGCCTTGACCAGGGGCAGGTTGAGCGGACGGAACAGGGGCCAGCGCGGGTACTTGACGGCCAGCCAGAACAGGGGGAACAGGGCGCAACCTTGCAGCGTGTAGCGTACGGTGGCACGGAACACGGCGTCGCGCAGCAGGAAGGTCAGCAATAGCGTGGCCACGGCGCCGGCCAGCACGGCCAGCAAGGCGGCCCGGGGCGGCGGGCGGACGGCGCGGTCCATGACGGGGTTGTGCCACAAGCCCATGATGCAGCCAAACAACAGGCTGTCGAGGCGGGTATCGGTGGCCAGGTAGGTGCGGTTGGGCGGCGCATCCCACAGCAGTACCAGCGCGTAGCGCCACAGCAGGGTGGCGGCGCACATGGCCAGCAGCAGGCCGGCCGTCCTGGCCGGCGCCCAGCGCCCCGCGCAGGCCCGCAACAGCAGGGGGAACAGCAGGTAGAAGTGTTCCTCGACGGCCAGCGACCAGAACAGGCCGGTGGCGAACACGAGGCTGCCGTCGCCTTCGGCCAGCACGTAGTAATTGGTGACGTGCACGATTTGCGCCAGCACGCCCGGCCAGCGGGCGTTGTCGGGAACGACGCCGGCCTTGCCCAGCGCGAAAATGGCGGCCAGCACCAGATACATGGGCGGCAGGATGCGGCAGGCGCGCCGCAGGTAGAAGTGGCGCAGGTTGATGTGCCCGGTGGTGTCGTATTCGCGCCGCAGCAGCGTGGTGATCAGGTAGCCGCTCAGGAAGAAGAACACGGTCACGCCGAAGCCGCCGGGTATGATGTCGCCCCAGCCGGCGTGGCTGACGAACACCAGCATGGCCGCCGTCGCCCGGTATCCATCAAGTGAAGGGATGTTGTGTCCGTGCTCGCCCATTGCGTGTCGTCGCGTTGTCGGGCCAGCCAGCGCCGCCTTGCGGCCCATTATAGCGACATTGTCCGGCCTGATGGGGGTGGCGATGGATGTCACATTGTTGTCTGTTGATTATTAACCATGTTAAAAGCAAATCAACTATACTAGCGCCCATGATTACTGTAATGTTGCTAGGCCCTGCTTTGGGCGCAGTCAGCGGCGTGACGACACACTTGAACCAGTTGTTCCAGTCGCCGTTGGCCGCAGAATACAATCTGGTGCACTTCCAGGTCGGTAGCGAAGGGCGCGACGAGGGCCGCTGGCGCAAGGCGTGGCGCTTGCTGAGCAGCCCGCTGCAGTTCGCCCGGGCCGTGCGGCGCCACCGGCCGCGCATCGTGCACCTGAACACCTCGCTGGAGCGCAAGAGCTACTGGCGCGACCTGGCCTACCTGGGCATCGCCAAGGCGCTGGGCGTGCGGGTGCTGTACCAGGTGCACGGCGGCGCCTTGCCGCAGCAATTTTTCGCCGGCCGGCCGCTGCGCACGGGCCTGCTGCGGCGCGTGCTGCGCGCGGCCGACGCCGTGGTGTTGCTGGCGCAGGAAGAGCTGCGCGCCTACCGCGCCTTCGACCCCGCCCTGGCCTTGAGCGTGATCCCGAACGCGATCGAACTGGGGGCCGACCCCGGCCTCAAGCACGATGACGGCCAGCGGCCGCTGGTGCTGGCCTATGTGGGACGGCTGGCCGAAAGCAAGGGCATCTTCGACAGCGTCGAGGCGCTGGCGCGGGTGCGCCAGGCCGGCCTGGCGGTGCGCCTGGTGGTGGCCGGCGGCGGTCCCGACGAGGCGGCCCTGCGGGCGCGGGTGGCGGCGCTGGGCTTGCAGCAAGCGGTCCAGTTTGCCGGCCCCGTGTTCGGCCCGGACAAGGACCGGCTGTGGCGCGAAGCGGACCTGTTCAGTTTTCCCACCTATCACCGCGAAGGCTTGCCGTACGCCTTGCTCGAGAGCATGGCGGCGCGCACGCCGGCGCTGATCTGCCCGGTCGGCGCCATCCCCGATGTGATGCAGGACGGTGTGCATGGCCTGTTCGTGCCGCCCCGCGATCCGCAAGCGCTGGCCGACGCCATCGTGCGCCTGCACGGCGACCGGCCCCTGCTGCGACGCATGGGGCAGGCTGCCCGCGAGCGGGTGGTGGGCCAGTATTCCGTGGCGCGGCTGGCGGCCGACTTCGGCCAGGCCTACCGGGCCTTGCTCGATTGACGTACCGATGGCTATTTTTTGAGGATTGCTCAGTATGTGCGGGATCGCAGGATTTGTGGTGGAAGAGGCTGGCCAGGACCATCTGGCGCGGCTCGATGGCATGGGGCGGGCGATCGCGCACCGCGGCCCGGACGATGCCGGCACGCTGAGCCGGCCCAGCGCGGACGGCCGTTACCGCGTCGGCCTGATGCACCGGCGCCTGGCCATCATCGACCTGGCCACCGGCCACCAGCCGCTGGGCAATGAGGATGGCCAGGTCCAGCTGATCTTCAACGGCGAGATCTACAACTACGCCGCCCTGCGCGATGAACTGATCGCGCTCGGCCACCGCTTCGCCACCGCCTCCGACACCGAGACCATCGTCCACGCCTATGAGCAGTGGGGCGACGCCTGCGTCGAACGGTTGCGCGGCATGTTCGCCTTCGCCCTGTGGGACGGGCGCCAGGACCGGCTGCTGCTGGCGCGCGACCGCTACGGCAAGAAGCCCATGTTCCTGTGCCGGCACGAGGGCGGGCTGCTGTTCGGCTCGGAGATCAAGGCGCTGCGCGCCTATCCGGGCGTGACGGCCGCCGCCGACCTGGACGCCGTGTGGGACTATTTTGCCTACCGCTATGTGCCGGGGCCGGCCACCCTGTTCCAGGGCATCGTCAAGCTGGCGCCCGGCAGCTGCGCCGTGTGGCAGGGCGGGGTGCTCACGGAGCGGCGCTATTTCACGCCGGCCGACTGCCGCCCGGCGCCGGCCGTGGCCGTGCCGGCCGATCCGGTGGCCGCCTTCCTCGACAAGCTGGACGAATCGGTGCGCATCCGCATGGTGTCGGACGTGCCGTTCGGCGCCTTCCTGTCGGGTGGCATCGACTCGTCGGCCGTGGTGGCCCTGATGGCGCGCCATTCCACGTTGCCCGTCAAGACGTTCTCGGTCGGCTTCAAGGAAGGCCAGTTCAGCGAGCTGCGCTACGCGGCCGACATCGCGCGCCAGTTCCGCACCGAGCACCATGAGCTCGAAGTGTCGGTCGACCAGGTGATCGAACTGTTGCCCGACATGGTCAATTTCCGCGACGCGCCGGTGGCCGAACCGTCCGACATCCCGATCTACCTGCTGGCCAAGGAGGCGCGCAAGAGTGTCAAGATGGTGCTGACGGGCGAAGGGTCGGACGAGATCCTGGGCGGCTATCCCAAGCACGTCTACGAACGCTATGTGCAGACTTACCAGTTGCTGCCGCGCTGGCTGCGGCGCGGCGCGCTGGAGCCGGCCGTGGGCGCCTTGCCCTACCGCTTCCGGCGCGCCAAGACGGCCATCGTCAACCTGGGGCTGGAAACGTTCGGCGAGCGCATGCCGCGCTGGTTCGGCATGATGTCCGAGCGCGAGCGCGCAGCGCTGGTGGCGCTGCGCCCGCCGGCCGCGGCCGCGCCGGCCGGCGATTGCGGCGGCCCTGCCAACAGCGCGCTGCGCCGCATCCTGTGCTTCGACCAGTCCAGCTGGCTGCCCGACAACCTGCTCGAGCGGGGCGACCGCATGACGATGGCGGCCTCGATCGAGGCGCGCATGCCGTTCATGGACCATGAGCTGGCCGCCTTCGTGTCCGGCCTGCCCGACCATTACCGGGTGCGGGGCCGCACCACCAAGTGGATCTTGCGCGAGGCCATGAAGCAGCTGTTGCCGCAGGCGATACTGGCCCGGCCCAAGGTCGGCTTCCGGGTTCCCGTCAACGAATGGTTCCGCGGCCCGATGAAGGACTACCTGTACGAACACCTGACGGGCGCCGCCTCGCGCACCCGCGCCTATTACCATCCGGCCGCCCTGCAGCAGGTGCTGGCCGAGCACGTGGGCGGTCGCCAGAACCACGAGAAGCTGCTGTGGAGCCTGCTGACGCTGGAAATCTGGCACCGCCAGCAGCTGTGAGGACGGGCGATGTGGCATAAGCTGGGCTGGAAACTGAACCGCTTGCGCGCCATGGGCGCGCCCGAGGTGGCGCACCGGCTGCGGGTGGCTGCGCAGCAGCGCCTGCAGGCGCGCGGCGTGGGCCTGGCCGGCACGCCGCCGGCGCCGGCGCTGGCACGGTGCGCGCCGGGCTGGGTGGGGCAGGATGGCTTGCCGGCCGACGCCGCGCCCTACCTGGCGGCGGCGCAGCAGCTGCTCGACGGGCGCTACGACGTGTTCGCGCTGCGCGGCGCCGCGCTGGGCTTTCCGCCCGACTGGAACCGCGATCCGAAGACGGGCACCGTGGCCCCGCTCGTATTTGGCAAGACGCTCGATTACCGCGACGAGGCGCTGGTGGGCGACATCAAGTGCCTGTGGGAACCCAACCGCCACCTGGCGCTGACGGACCTGGCCATGGCCTACCGCCTGAGCGGCGAGCTGCGCTATGCGCGCGGCGTGCAGACCCTGCTCGCGTCGTGGCTGGACCAGTGCCCCTATCCGCTGGGGGCGAACTGGAGCAGCGCGCTGGAAGTGGCGCTGCGCCTGGTGAGCTGGTCGTTCACCTGGCAGCTGCTGGGCGGCGCGGACAGCGTGCTGTTCGACGGCGCCGCCGGCCAGGCCCTGCGCCGGCGCTGGCTCGACAGCATCTACCAGCATTGCCATTTCGTGGCCGGCCATTTCTCGCGCTACTCGTCGGCCAACAACCACCTGTTCGGCGAACTGACGGGCCTGCACGTGGCGGCCCTGACCTGGCCCTGCTGGCCCGACAGCGCGCGCTGGCTGGCGCAGACGGCCGCCGAGCTGGAACAGCAGGCGCTGGCCCAGAACGGCGCCGACGGCGTCAACCGCGAGCAAGCCATCTACTACCACCTGGCCGTGGCCGACGAAATGCTGCTGTGCGCGCTGGCCGGCCAGGCCCATGGCCAGCCCCGCTCGGCCGCCTTCCTGGGCCGGCTGGAACAGATGATCGACTTTATCGCCGCCATGAGCAATGTGGCCGGCGAAGTGCCCATGATAGGCGACGCCGACGACGCCGTGCTGGCCAACTGGGGCCGCGAGGCCGGCTGGCAACCGTACCGCTCGCTGCTGGCCAGCGGCGCCGTGCTGTTCGGCCGGGCCGACTTCAAGGCCAAGGCCGGCCGCTACGACGCCAAGAACCAGTGGCTGCTGGGCGAGCGGGGCCGGCGCGCCTTCGACGCCCTGCCGGCGCCGGCCGGCGCGCCGGGCGCGCCGCGCGCGTTCGCCGAGGGCGGCTATTACCTCATGGGCCGCCAGCTCGACACGGCGGCCGAAGTGCGGCTGATCGCCGACGCCGGTCCGCTCGGCTACCTGGGCATCGCCGCCCACGGCCACGCCGACGCGCTGGCGCTGACCCTGTCCGTGGCCGGCGCTGCAGTGTTGGTGGATCCCGGTACTTACGCTTATCATACTCACAAGAAATGGCGCGACTATTTCCGCGGCACCAGCGCCCACAACACGGTGCGCATCGACGGGCGCGACCAGTCCGAGTCGGGCGGCAACTTCCTGTGGCTGCGCAAGGCGGTGGCGCGCTGCGAGCAATGGCGCAGCGATGGCGGCGGCCAGTACTGGAGCGCCAGCCACGACGGCTACCTGGCCCTGTCCGATCCGTTGCTGCACCGGCGCAGCATCACGCTGCCGGCCGGGGACGGTGCCATCGTGGTGGACGATGTGCTCGAGTGCCGGGGCCGGCATGAAGCAGAATGGCACTGGCATGTGGCGCCCGGCTGCACGTTGGCCTTGCAGGGCGATGCCGTGCGGGTCAGCGGCCCCGGCTTCACGCTCGACATCAGCATGCCCGACGGGACCGGCGCGCCGCAGCTGGTGTGCGGGCGCGACGAGCCACCGCTGGGCTGGTACGCCCCGCGTTTTGACGACAAGCAGCCGGCGACCACGATCGTCTGGCGGGAGAGCATCAGCGGCACGGCCAGCCGCCGCACTGTGTTTCAGTTGGCCCTGGCCACGCCTGTTTAATCGAGATCTTTGGGGAACTATATGAAAATCAGTATTTTTGGCCTGGGCTATGTGGGCGCGGTATCGGCCGGTTGCCTGGCCACGGACGGCCATGCCGTGATCGGCGTCGATCCCAACCGCACCAAGGTGGACCTGATCAACCAGGGCGTCACGCCCATCATCGAAAAGGACATCGGCGAGATGATCGCCGCCACCGTCCAGGCCGGCCTGCTGCGGGCCACGGTGGACGTGCGCGACGCCGTCATGGGCAGCGACATGTCGCTGATCTGCGTCGGCACGCCGTCCCAGCTGAACGGCAACCTGGACCTGAGCCACGTGCGCAAGGTGTGCGAGCAGATCGGCGCCGCCCTGCGCGACAAGGATGGCTTCCACGTAGTGGTGGCGCGCAGCACCATGCTGCCCGGCTCCATGAGCAGCGTGGTGATCCCCACCCTGGAGGCGGCCTCGGGCAAGAAGGCCGGGGTCGACTTCGGCGTTTGCAACAACCCCGAGTTCCTGCGCGAAGGCACGGCCGTCTACGACTACTACCACCCGCCCAAGACCGTGATCGGCGAGAGCGACGCCCGGGCCGGCGCCCTGCTGGTGCAGCTGTACGAGAAGATGGATGCGCCGCTGGTGCGCACCACGGTGGAAACGGCCGAGATGGTCAAGTACACGGACAACACCTGGCACGCCGTCAAGGTGGCGTTCGCCAACGAGATCGGCAACATCTGCAAGGCGGTCGGCATCGACGGCCACAAGGTGATGGAGATCTTCTGCCAGGACACCAAGCTCAACCTGTCGTCCTACTACATGAAGCCCGGCTTCGCCTTCGGCGGCTCCTGCCTGCCCAAGGATGTGCGGGCCCTGACCTACAAGGCGCGCAGCCTGGACCTGGAGCTGCCGCTGCTGAACGCCATCCTGCCGTCGAACCAGAAGCAGGTCGACAAGGGCTTGAAGATGATCATGGACAAGGGCGCGCGCAAGGTCGGCATCCTCGGTTTCTCGTTCAAGGCCGGCACCGACGACCTGCGCGAGTCGCCGCTGGTGGACGTGATCGAGCACCTGCTGGGCAAGGGCTACGAGCTCAAGCTGTACGACAAGAACGTCAACCTGGCGGCCCTGACGGGCGCCAACCAGGACTACATCCTGAACCACATCCCGCACATCTCCAAGCTGATGGTCGAGTCGATGGAAGAAGTGCTGGCCTTCGCCGACACCATCGTCATCGGCAACGGCGCGGCCGAGTTCAAGACGGTGCCGGGCCAGCTCAAGGCCGGCCAGAGCATCGTCGACCTGGTGCGCATCAGCGCCGAACAGAGCGGGGGACAGTACGATGGCATCTGCTGGTAAAGGCAAGCGCAGGGTCCTGATCCTGGTCGAGAACCTGCCGTCGCCGTTCGACCGGCGCGTGTGGCAGGAGGCGACCACGCTGCA
>JAZJZQ010000485.1:40327-51775 GCA_040389625.1 Pseudomonadota bacterium
CTGTACGAGGCCAAGTTCGGCCGGCGCGACTTCTTCTACAAGCTGATGGTGCTGTTCGAGCGCTGGTCGTTCAAGACGGCCGACGTGTCGATCGCCACCAACGAGTCGTACAAGAAGATCGCCATCGAACGGGGCGGCATGGACCCCGACAAGTGCTACGTGGTGCGCAGCGGTCCCAAACTGGACCGCCTGAAAGTGCTGCCGCCCGTGCCCGCGCTCAAGCGGGGCCGGACCTACCTGGTCGGCTACGTGGGCGTGATGGGCGCGCAGGAGGGCATCGACCTGCTGCTGCAGTCGGCCCAGTACCTGATCCAGACGCTGGGCCGCAGCGACGTGCAGTTCGGCCTGGTAGGCGGCGGTACTTCGCTCGAACAGATGCAGCAGATGGCGGCCGACATGGGCATCGCCGACTACGTCACGTTCACGGGCCGCGTGCCCGACCAGCAGCTGCTGGAGATGCTCAACACGGCCGACGTGTGCGTGAATCCGGACGTGGCCAACGACATGAACGACAAGTCGACCATGAACAAGATCATGGAGTACATGGCGCTGGGCAAGCCCATCGTGCAGTTCGACCTGGTCGAGGGCAAGGTGTCGGCCCAGGAGGCGTCGTTGTACGCGCAGAAGAACGACCCGGTCGACATGGCCCGCAAGATCGTCGAACTGCTCGACGATCCGGCCCGGCGCGAGCGCATGGGTGCCTACGGGCGCAACCGCGTGATCAATGAACTGGAATGGGAATACGAGGCGCCCAAGCTGCTGGCCGCCTACGAACGCCTGTACTCGGCCGACGCGCCCCTGCCGGGCGCCGTGCCACCTTTCCGGAAAGAGAGCAAATGAAGATACTCGTTACCGGCGGCATGGGCTACATCGGTTCCCATACCGTCGTCGAATTGCTGGCCGCCGGCCACGAGGTGGTGGTGGTCGACAACCTGTCGAACGCCCACCGTTCCGTGTACGACCGGGTGTGCGCCATCGCCGGCCGGACCTTCACCTTCCTCGAGGTTGACGTGCGCGACCGGGCCGGAGTGGAGGCCGTGTTCGCGGCCCACGCCATCGATGCCGTGATCCACTTCGCCGGCCTGAAGGCGGTGGGCGAATCGGTCGAGCAGCCGCTGCGCTACTACGACAACAACCTGGCCGGCAGCATCGTGCTGTTCGAGACCATGGCCAAGTTCGGCGTCAAGCAGCTCGTGTTCAGCTCCTCGGCCACCGTCTACGGCGACCCCGCTTCCGTGCCCATCTACGAGCACTTTCCCCTGTCGGCCACCAATCCCTATGGCCGCAGCAAGCTGATCGTCGAAGACATGCTGCGCGACCTGTACCGCGCGGATCCCAGCTGGCACATCGCGCTGCTGCGCTACTTCAACCCGGTGGGCGCCCATGAAAGCGGCTTGATCGGCGAAGAGCCGAACGGCATCCCCAACAACCTGCTGCCCTACATCGCCCAGGTGGCCGACGGCCGGCGCGCATTCCTGTCCGTCTACGGCGGCGACTACCCGACCCCGGACGGCACCGGCATGCGCGACTACATCCACGTGGTGGACCTGGCGCTGGGCCACCTGAAGACGCTGGCCAAGCTGGCGCAAGGCCCCGGCATCGTCACCTACAACCTGGGCACCGGGCGCGGCAACAGCGTGCTGGAGATGGTGCGCGCGTTCGAGGCCGCCAGCGGCCGTGCCATCCCTTACCGCGTCGTGGCGCGCCGTCCGGGCGACATCGCCGCCTGCTACGCGGACGCCGGCCTGGCCGAGCGCGAACTGGGCTGGAAGGCCGAGCGCGGCGTGGCCCAGATGTGCGCCGACGCCTGGCGCTGGCAGTCGGGCCCGAAATAAGGGGGGGCGGCATGAAAGCGATGATATTGGCGGCCGGCAAAGGTACGCGGGTGCGGCCCCTGACCTATGATTTGCCCAAGCCCATGATCCCCATCCTGGGCAAGCCGGTGATGGCTTACCTGATCGAGCACCTGCACAAATATGGCGTGACGGAGATCATGGTCAACGTCAGCTATCTGCACGAGAAGATCGAGGAATACTTCGGCGAGGGCCACCAGTTCGACGTGCAGATCGGCTATTCCTTCGAAGGCTATACCAACGACGAGGGCGAGGTGGTGCCCGAGCCGCTCGGTTCGGCCGGCGGCATGAAGAAGATCCAGCAGTTCGGCGGCTTCTTCGACGACACCACCATCGTGCTGTGCGGCGACGCCCTGATCGACCTGGACTTGAAGTCGGCCCTGTTCGAACACCGCCGCAAGGGCGCGCTGGCCACCGTCATCACCACCGAGGTGCCGTGGAACAAGGTGGAAAGCTATGGCGTGGTGGTCACCGACGCGGCCGGGCGCATCACCCAGTTCCAGGAAAAGCCGCGCCAGCACGAGGCGCTGTCGAACCGGGCCAGCACCGGCATCTACATCTTCGAGCCGGAAGTGATCGACCTGATCCCGGCGGACCGGCCGTTCGACATCGGCTCCGAACTGTTCCCCCTGCTGGCCGAGCGGGGCTTGCCGTTCTACGCCCAGACCCGGCGCTTCAACTGGATCGACATCGGCAGCGTGCGCGACTACTGGGAAGTGTGCCAGAGCGTGCTGATGGGGGAGGTGGCCAACCTGCACATGCCCGGGATCCAGATCAACGACGGCCTGTGGGTGGGCCAGAACACCAGCATCGACTGGCAGGATACGCGCATCGAAGGCCCGGTCTACATCGGTTCCGGCACCCGTATCGAGGCCGGCGTGACCATCGTCGGCCCCACCTGGATCGGCCACGGCAGCCATGTGTGCCGCGGCGCCAGGGTCGTGCGCAGCGTGCTGTTCGAATATACTCGAGTGTTAGAAAATGTTTCTTTGGACGAAATGATCGTCTTCAAGGACTATAGTGTCAACCGCGCCGGCGACATGAAGCACGCCTCCGACTACGATGCCGAGGCGTGGGCCAATGCGCGCGACCGCCGCCGGGGGCGGCGTCCGGACAATAGCAATGAATTAATGGAAAAGAGAAATAAAGCATGAAGATTTATCCAGTCATCCTGTCCGGCGGTTCGGGCACCCGTCTGTGGCCGCTGTCGCGCGCCGTGCTGCCCAAGCAGTTGTTGCCGCTGGTGACGGACCACACCATGCTGCAGGAAACGGCGCTGCGCCTGGCCGGCCGGCCCCAGCTGATGGCGCCGCTGATCGTGTGCGGCAATGAACACCGCTTCCTGGTGGCCGAGCAGATGCGCCAGATCGGCATGGCGCCGCTGGGCATCCTGCTCGAGCCCGTGGGCCGCAACACGGCGCCGGCGGTGGCCGCCGCCGCCCACTACCTGCAGGCGCTCGATCCCGACGCGGTGATGCTGGTGCTGCCGGCCGACCATGTGATCGCCGACGTGGACGCGTTCTACGCGGCGATCGAACAGGCCGCCGTACCGGTGGCCGAGGGCGCGCTGGCCACCTTCGGCATCGTGCCCACGGCGCCGGAAACGGGCTATGGCTACATCCAGAGCGGCGCCGCGGCCGGCGCCCCCCAATGCTACAAGGTCGACCGCTTCGTCGAGAAGCCCAACCTGGCCACGGCCGAAGGGTTTGTGGCGGCCGGCAATTATTACTGGAACAGCGGCATGTTCCTGTTCCGCGCCGCCACCTACCTGGAAGAGTTGCGCCAGTTCGCGCCCGCCATCGCCGAGGCCAGCGCGGCGGCCGTGCGCCAGGGGTACCGCGACCTCGATTTCTGCCGGCTGGACGAAACGGCCTTCACGGCTTGCCCGTCGGACTCGATCGACTACGCCGTGATGGAACACACGCGCCACGCCGTGGTCGTGCCCGCCGCCATCGGCTGGAGCGACGTCGGTTCCTGGTCGGCCCTGTGGGAAGTGCAGCAGAGCGACGAGAACGGCAACGTGGTGCGGGGCGACGTCTACCTGGACGACGTGTCCGGTTCGCTGGTGCGGGCCGAGAGCCGCATCGTGGCCGTGGTCGGGGTGCGCGACCTGGTGGTGGTGGAGACGGCCGACGCCGTGCTGGTGGCCCACAAGGACCAGGTGCAGCGCGTCAAGCAGATCGTCGACCACCTCAAGGCCGAGCAGCGCACGGAGCACCTGCACCACACCAAGGTCTACCGGCCGTGGGGCTGCTACGAGGGCATCGACGTGGGCGAACGGTTCCAGGTCAAGCGCATCACCGTCAATCCGGGCGGCAAGCTGTCGCTGCAGATGCACCATCACCGGGCCGAGCACTGGGTGGTGGTCAGCGGCACGGCCCGCGTCACCTGCGGCGACAAGGTCAGCCTGCTGACGGAGAACGAATCGACCTACATCCCGATCGGCATGAACCACCGGCTCGAGAACCCGGGCAAGGTACCGCTGCACCTGATCGAGGTGCAGTCGGGCAGCTACCTGGGCGAGGATGACATCGTCCGTTTCGAGGACGTCTACCAGCGCGCGTGAGGCGGCTGGACGGGGCCGGCAAACTCGTTATAATGGCAACGGCAGCATGTGCTGCCGCCAACCGTTACGTTCCCGTCCCTGGCCCACTTGCGCTCCTTCCTGCTCTCCACCCTGATCCTATGTGGCAGCCTGTGCTGCCTGCCAGCCGTGGCGGCGCCGGCGGCGGCCGGCTTGCAGCCGTCCCAGGTGGCCATCGTCATCAACGACGATGAGCCCAACAGCGTGACCGTCGGCGAGTACTACCGCCAGGCGCGCGAGATCCCGGTGCGCAACGTGGTGCACGTCAACATCCCGGGCAAGCCGCACAAGATCACGGCCGAGCAGTTCCACCGGCTCGACCAGTTGATCGAGTTGCAGCTGCCGCCGGGAATAGAGGCCGTGGTGATGGTGTGGACGGCGCCCTATGCCGTCGAATGCAATTCCATCACGTCGGCCTATACCCAGGGCCTGGACCTGGGCCTGTGCGAGAAGCCGTGCGGCCCGAGCAAGCCCAACCCCTATTTCAATGCCTCGTCGCCGCGCCCGCGCGAGGACTTCAACCTGCGCCTGTCCATGCTGCTGCCGACCGAGTCGGTGGAGGGCGCCAAGGCCCTGATTGCGCGCGGCAAGGCCAGCGGGTTCCGGCTGCAGCCGGCGACGGCATATTACCTCGTCACCAGCGAGACGGCCCGCAACAGCCGTGCCATCTTCTTTCCCCGTTCCATGCGCGTGCCGCAGGCGCAGCTGAACATCAAGACCCTGCGCGCCGATAGCATCGCCGACGTCCACGACATCATCGTCTACCAGACCGGGGTGGCGCGGGTGGAGCAGCTCAATACCCTGCAATTCCTGCCCGGCGCCCTGGCCGACCACCTGACCTCGGTCGGCGGCGACCTGTTGGGCAAGGACCAGATGAGCAGCCTGCGCTGGCTCGAGGCCGGCGCCACGGCCAGCTACGGTTCCGTGTCCGAACCGTGCAACTACTGGCAGAAATTTCCCCAGCCGACGGTGCTGCTCAAGCACTACCTGAGCGGCGTCACGGCCATCGAAGCTTACTGGCGCAGCGTGGCCTGGCCGGCCCAGGGCCTGTTCATCGGCGAGCCGCTGGCCGCCCCGTACCGCCAGCACTGACCGTGCGCGCCGCCAGCCGGCGCCACGTCGTCCCTATCGGAGCGCTGCCGCGCCACCCGGCGCGGCCAGTCCAGCACCTCCCGCGCTGCACCGGCCGCCCTTAGTCCGTTCGGACTAAGGGTGTGTCATCAAGCCGTCATCGCCGCCCCCTAATATTCAATTGGCAAGATTGCATACATTTTGTCAACACCACGCAGGCGCGCGCGGCGCCGCTTGCCGCCCCCACTTTTATCGAACAGGATCATCCATGACGCTTTACGCTTCCTCCCATCCCGCGCGGGCGGCCGCCACGCTGGGCCGGCGCACCGTGCTGGCGGCGCTGCTGGCCGGCCTGGGCTTGCCGGCCCTGGCCTCCGACGTCGTCATCAGCCAGGTCTATGGCGGCGGCGGCAATTCCGGCGCCACCTACAAGAACGATTTCATCGAGCTGTTCAACCGTGGCGCCAGCCCCGTCAGCCTGAACGGCTGGAGCGTGCAGTATGCGAGCGCGGCCAGCACGGCCGGCGCCGTCTGGCAAGTAACGCCGCTGCCCGATGTGACCTTGCAGCCGGGCCAGTACCTGCTGGTGCAGGAAGCGATGGGCGCGGGCGGCAGCACGGCCTTGCCCACGCCGCAGGCGGTGGGCACCATCGGCCTGAGCGGCACGGCCGGCAAGGTGGTGCTGGCCAGCACCACCACCGCCTTCAACGTCAGCAAGCCGGCCGGCGGCGCGGTGCAGGACTTGCTCGGCTACGGCAACACGGCCAACGGCTACGAGGGCGCGCCCGGTCCCGGCCTGTCCAACACCACGGCCGCCGTGCGCGGCGATTATGGTTGCGCCGACACGGACAACAACCTGGCCGACTTCAGCACGGCCGCTCCCGCACCGCGCAACAGTGCTTCGGCGCCGCGCGTGTGCGGCACGCCCGTGGTGCTGCCCATCGTCGCCACGTGTCCGGCGTCGCTGGCGCTGGCAGCCGGCAGCGCCGGCGGCGCCGCGCTGTCGGCCACCGACCCGGACGGCATCGTCAACAGCGCCGCCATCACGTCGGCGCCCGTGCCGGGCATCGGCCTGGCCGACTTTATGGCCGCCGGCGGGGCCGGTGGCAACGCCAGCGTCAGCCTGAATGTGGCCGGTACCGTGCCGGTGGGCAGCTATCCGGTGGCCGTCAGCTTCGGCAACGACCAGGGCCAGAGCACCGCCTGCAGCGTCAGCGTCAACGTGACGGCGCTGGCCGGCGTGACCCACAGCATTCCCCAGATCCAGGGCCCGGGCGCCACCAGCCCCTACGCCGGCACGGTGCAGACGACGGAAGGGGTGGTGACGCTGAAAGTGGGCACGGGCTTCTTCATCCAGGACGAGCAAGGCGACGGCGACCCCAGCACCTCGGACGGCATCTTCGTCTACACGGGCAGCACCAGCAACAGCGCCCGGCCGGGCGACCTGGTGCGCGTGACGGGCACCGTCTACGAGTACACGCCCGGCGGCGCCAGCCATTCCTACACGGAGCTGAAGGACGTGACGGCCGTCGTCACCCAGAGCAGCGGCCACAGCGTCACCCCCGCCAACATCGATCTGCCAAACGGCAACCTGGGCCAGGTGGAAGGCATGCTGGTGCGCTTCGCCCATCCGCTGACGGTGTCGCAGTCCGAATTCCTCGGCACGCGCGGCGAACTGAGCCTGTCGTCGGGCCGGCTGGAAGTGCCCACCAACCACTATCCGCCCCGCACGCCTGAAGCGCTGGCCATGGCGGCGGCCAACGCCCAGAACCTGATCGTGCTCGACGACGGCCTGTCCGTCACCCCGCCCACCGTTCCTTATATCGGCCAGGACGGCACCATCCGCGCCGGCGATACGGTGGCCGACCTGACGGGCGTGGTGGACTTCGGCGCCATCGGCGGCGGCGGCGCGGCCTACAAGCTGCAGCCGACCGTGGCGCCGCAATTCTCGCGCGACAATCCGCGCAGCACGGCGCCGGCCATCGCGCCCGGCAACGTGCGCGTGGCCAGCGCCAACGTGCTCAACTTCTTCACCACCTTCACCAACGGCACCAATGTGGAAGGGGCGAGTAACCAGGGATGCTCGCTGGGCGCCAGCGTGTCCAAGGCCAACTGCCGCGGAGCCGACAACATGACTGAGTTCGTGCGCCAGCGCGACAAGATTGTCGGCGAGCTGAAAGCGATCGATGCCGACGTCTACGGCCTGATGGAAATCCAGAACAACGGCGAGTACACGGTCAGCTACCTGGTCAACGCCCTCAACGCGGCCATCGGCGCGCCCACCTATGCCGTCGTGCCCAAGCCGGCCGATACGGGCACGGACGCGATCCGGGTGGCCATGATCTACAAGCCGGCCAAGCTGGCGCTGGTGGGCGGCGCGCTGTCGGACGGCGACAGCATCAACAACCGTCCGCCCATGGCGCAGACCTTCCGCGCCGCCAACGGCGAGCGCTTCTCGCTGGTGGTCAACCACCTCAAGTCCAAGGGCGGCTGCCCCACCGGCACCGGCCCCGACACGGACCGCGGCGACAGCCAGGGTTGCTGGAACGCCACGCGCATCCAGCAGGCCAACCGCCTGGTGGGCACGTTCGTGCCGCAGGTGGTGGCCGCTGCCGACGACCCGGACGTGCTGCTGATCGGCGACTTCAACGCGCACGGCTTTGAAGACCCCATCAACACCATCACGGCCACCGGCTATGTGAACCAGCTGGAACGCTATGTGCGGCCGAACGGCATGCCGTACTCGTTCATCTACGACAGCGAGAGCGGTTACCTGGACCACGCCCTGGCCAGCCCGAAAATGCACGGCCAGGTGGCCGGCGCCACGGAATGGCACATCAACGCCGACGAGCCCACCGTGATCGACTACAACCTGGACGGCAAGCAGCAAGACCTGTACACGGCCCAGCCTTACCGCGCGTCCGACCACGACCCCGTCGTCATCAGCCTCAACCTGCAGCCGTCGTACGTGGACGTGAGCGCCGCCGTGCGCGCCGTGGGCAGCGGCCTGGTGTACAACCGCGCCACCGGCAAATACGGCAGCACTTTCGCCGTCACCAATGTGAGCGCGGCGGCACTGAACGGGCCGCTCCAGGTCGAATTCGACGGCTTGCCGGCCGGCGTGACGCTGGTCAACGCCACCGGCTACCACAACGGCGCGCCCTACATCACGGTCGATGCGGCCTCGCTGGCGGCTGGCGCCACCGTGTCGTTCCCGCTCAGCTTCAGCAAGACGGGCAGCGCCAGCATCGGCTATACGGCCAAAGTCTACAGCGGTACTTTTTAAGGAAATCCCATGCAAGCACCTTACGCTTACTCCGCGCTGCGCCGCGGCGCCCTGGCCCTGGCCCTGACGGCCGCCGCCGGCCTGGCATCGGCCCAATCCATGCATGTCGTGCTCGATACGAGCAGCTTCGGCAGCAATGGCTGGCTGGACCTGCAGTTCAATCCGGCCAGCGTGCCGGCCGTGTCGGCCAGTGCCCTGGTCGACCACCTGGCCGGCTTTGATGGCGCCGTGGCGCCCCAGCTGACCGGCGATGTACAGGCCCAGGCGGGCGGCGCCTTCCTGTTTGGTAACAGCACGGACTGGAACGACTTGTTCCATGCGGTCCACTTCGGGGGCCAGGTCAGCTTCGACGTCAGCTTCAGCGGCCTGGCCGACCCGTCGCCGGCCGCCATCCCGTCGCTGTTCTCGGTGTCGCTGTACGGCGCCGACGGCGTCACCCAGCTGGGCCATCCGGACGCCAACGGCAGCTTGCTGTCGCTGAGCTGGAATCCGGTCGCCAGCGGCGCCGGCCAGGTGGGCGTGACCGTGACCGATGCCGGCGTGGCCGGCGTCAGCCCGGTGCCGGAACCGTCGGCCTGGCTGATGCTGGGCGCCGGCCTGGCACTGCTGGGCATGGCCAAGCGCCGCCGCGCCTGACGGGGCGTCGCCCGCGCCGCTCCGGCGGCGTGGCGCAATGGAGACACATGCGGTGCCGCCGGCACCCATGTGTCTTTTTTGTTCTGATGGCTTTACGTGAATTCGCAGGACACAGGGTGGTCCTCTTCTTTTCGCCGGCTTTTACTAAAACGCGCGATTCGCTAATAGATATCGATGGAAGCCACGATTGCTCTCTGATTAGCGAGGAATCGTAATACTAAAACGCACGGGACGCCGCTAATGGCGATATAGCCGATTAGCGGAATTTAGTGTTGCCGCAATGGCTATTTTAGTACGTGATAGCGCGTTGCAGTGGTCCCTCGTGGGGAGTAGCTGCGTTTATAAAACACCCGCCTGGCAGCACCACCATGGCCGCGCGCGGTGCTCGATTTATAGCGCCACGCTCTAAATGGATGCAAGAAATTGTATTAGTCATATCGTCGTGCTTGATGCATAGTTAAATTTTGCACATCATTGCAGCCGGGATGCCGCCATGTCCGCCCACCTCCTCATCGTCGACCCCGATGCCGCTTGCCAGGAACTGCTGGCGTTTAACCTGGGCATGGCCGGCTACGGCGTGAGCCGTGCCCGCGACGGTGAAAGCGCGCTGCTGATGTTGGAGACGGCCGTGCCGGACCTGCTGTTGCTGGACTGGAGCTTACCGGGCCAGTCCGGCGTCGCCCTGATCCGTCGCCTGCGGGCCCAGCCGCGCACGCGCGAGCTGCCCATCATCATGCTGACGGCCCGCAGCGCCGAGCAGGACAAGATACTGGCGCTGGAGACGGGCGCCGACGACTACATCACCAAACCGTTCAGCCCGCGCGAAATGCTGGCCCGCGTGCACGCGCTGTTGCGCCGGCGCCAGCCGCTGGCCGCGCCCGACACGGTGCAGATGGCGGGCCTGCGGCTGGACCCCGGCACATTGCAGGTGACAGCCGGCGCGCGCCGGCTGGCGCTGGGGCGGGTGGAATTCCGGCTGCTCAATTTCCTCATGCACCATCCGGAGCGCGTGCACAGCCGGGCCCAGCTGCTCGACCAGGTGTGGGGCCATGCCGCCTACCTGGACGAGCGCACGGTGGACGCGCATGTGGGCCGGCTGCGCAGCGCCTTGCAGCCCAGCGGCCACCAGCGCCACATCGAAACCGTGCGCGGCAGTGGCTACCGCTTCGTCGCCTGGCAAGGCCGGCGCGCGCCCGGTGCGCGCGGCATGGCGGCCTGAGCGTGGAACAGCTGGTCATCCTGAGCAAGCTGGAGCAGGAAGCGCTGCTGCATGCCATCGAAGCGGCGCTGCCCGTGCGCGAGGCGCGCCAGTTCTTCCTGTGGACCCAGGGCCAGATGCAAGCGTTGCTGCCGCACCAGGTCATGGTGTGCCTGCAGTTCGGCCCGCAAGACGAACTGGTGCATAGCAACTGCCTGCACAGCAGCGTGCTGGACGCGGCCGTGCGCAGCCGGCTGGCGGACCCGGCCGATGGCCTGGCCTTGCGCCTGGCCCGCCATTGCCGCGCCAGCCTGCGCTTGCCGGCTGGCATAGTCGTCGCTGACGAGCTGGCGCAGCCGGCGCTGCGGCCGTTCCAGGCCGAGCTGCAACGGAGCGGCATGGACAATGTGCTGCTGCATGGCACGGAGCGGCTGGCCGGCGGCGCCAGCTGTTTTGTCCTGTTCGGCCTGCCCCATGCGGCGCGGGCACGGCAGGCGTATTTCCTGGAACTGCTGCTGCCGTATCTGCACCTGGCGTGGCTGCGGGTGAGCGTGGCCGGCGCGGCCCAGGCGGACGGCGCGCTGGCTCGGCCCGTCAGCGCGCGCGAAGCGGAAATCCTGTATTGGGTGCGGGAAGGCAAGAGCAACGACGAGATCGGCCAGCTGCTGGGCATCAGCGGCTTGACGGTGAAGAACCACCTGCAGCGGCTATACCGGTTGCTGGGCGTGTCGAACCGGGCTCACGCCATCGCCCGCTGTGGCGCCCTGCGCCTGTTCGAGCGGCCCCGTCCGGTGCTGGCCAGCGCGGCCTGAGGCGCAAG
>JAZJZQ010000485.1:51875-56830 GCA_040389625.1 Pseudomonadota bacterium
AGGCCGCCCGTGGCCAGCCCCATGCGGCCGCTGAAGCCGGTGGTGATGCCGATGGCCCGGCTGGCCGTGGCCAGCGTGCTGTGGGTGAAGGCAGGCGCGTCGACGGGACGGCCGCTGCGCACGGTAACGGGGCTGGTGACGACGTGGCTGCCGTCGCTCCAGCGCAGCTTGCCGTATTGCCAGACGTTGTCGGGCGCGCCCGCGCGCGTGAGCGCCACCGTGAACGGCAGGGTCTGGCCCGGTGCCAGCGTCAGGCTGGCCGGCGTGACGACGGCCGTGTAGCCGGGCACCTCGACGCTGGCCGTGTAGGTGGCCATGGCCGCGCCCACGTTGGTGACGGCGCGGCTGACGACGGTGGTGCCCAGCACATTGTTGACCGTGATGGAGGCCAGGTTGAGGTTGTAGCTGGCCACGGCGCCGCCTGCGCAGTCCGTGCTGAGGCCGGTGCCGCACAGGTATTTCTGATAGTCGGCCGGGCCCAAGTCGTACACCAGGCCGGGATCGACCGCGCCGTTCGGGTTGAGGTGGCCGGCGCCCTGGCCCCACGGCAGCGTGCCCTGGGCCATGCCGGTAATACTGTCGGGGAAGGTGGGCGTGGCGCTCGTCATCAGGGCCGACTTGACGGCGGCCGGCGACCAGCCCGGATGGCGCTGGCGCAGCAGCGCGGCCACGCCGGCCACGTGCGGGCTGGACATGGACGTACCCTGGTAGAAGGCCCAGGCCGGCGGCGGCACCAGCGTGCCGTTGACGATGTCGGCGCGCTGGGCCATGGTCAGGGCCGGCGTCACGCCGGCCAGGATGTCGACCCCGGGCGCCGTCAGGTCGGGCTTGAGCACGTTGGGGTCGAACAGGTTGGGGCCGCGCGAGGAGAAGTTGGCCATCACGGGCGCCGGTGTGGTGCCGATGGCGATGCGGAAGGTGCCGAAGGCGGCGCTGGCGCCCGGCGTCTGGGCATAGGCCTGGATCTGGGCGCCGTCGGCTGCCGTCACGTGGATGGTGGGCACGGCATGCACTTCGGCCACCAGGCCGGCGCCGTTGTCCACCATCACCATGCCGACCCCGCCGGCCTGCAGCACGGCCAGGCTCTTGTCGACCCGGGCGCTGGTGCCGCGGGTGCAGACGACGATCTTGCCGGCCGCCTTGGCCAGGTCGAGCGCCGGGTGGCCGCCGTTGGTGCCGGCGCTGAAGCACAGCTTGACGGCGGTGGGATCGGCGCCCGCCAGGCCCGCGTCCTCGGCCCGCACGATGGGCGTGCCGGCCGGCAGCGCGGTGGTGTTGAGCGAGGCGCCCTCGTAATGGGCGCCGTTGCCCAGCGTGACGGTGGCCTGCATCACGCGGTTGTGGGTGGAGGCGCCCACCGTCGTCAGCCACGGGCTCAGGTGGGTCACCGTGTCGCCCGGGCCGGCGTTGCCGGCCGAGGCGGCCACGAACACGCCGGCGTTGGCCGCGTGCAGGAAGGCTTGTTCAACGGGATCGGCGATGGTGTTGCTGCCGCTGATGGAATAATTGATGACCTGCACCCCGTCCAGCACGGCCTGTTCGATGGCGGCCACGCTGTCGCTGGTCCAGCAACTGTTCTGGCCCGCGTCGTCGCCGGGATCGTTGTAGGTCCAGCACACCTTGTACATGGCCAGCCGGGCCCGCGGCGCCATGCCCGACACCTGGCCCATGGGAATGCCGGCCACGTTGGCGGGCACGCCGTGGTTGCCGCCGGCCGTGGACGAGGTGTGGCTGCCGTGGCCGCCCTGGCCGGCGGGATTGCCCAGCGAATCGCGCGGCGAGCGGAACTCGCTCCAGTGCAAGGTCTTGCCACTGGCCTGGAAGCCGGCGTCGAAATAGCGCGCGCCGATCAGCTTGTTATTGCAGTTGGCCACCGTGAAACCTTCACCGACCTGGCAGCTGCCGTGCCATCCCGTGGGCGGGCCGTAGACCAGGCTGGCGCCGGGGGCGAAGCTGGGGTGGCCATCGGCGTCGACGCGGTCAGCGTAGGCCGGGTTTTCCGGCCACACGCCGGTGTCTATCATGCCGATCACCACGTCCTCGCCCGCGTGGCCGGGGCCGCCCAGCTGGTGCCACAGGCCATCGGGCTGGTCCAGGCCCAGGAAGGTGGGGGTGTAGTTGGTTAGCGGGCGGTGCGGCACGTCGGCCGTGATGCGGGCCACGTTGGCGTCGGCCTGCAGGCGGCGCACTTCGTCGTCCGTCAGCAGGGCGGCAAAGCCGTTCAGCACCACCTGGTAGCGGTGCAGCAGGGGCGCGCCGGCCACCAGGGATCGCACGGCGTCCTGGTGGCGCAGCAGGTAGCCGGTGTAACGCTGCACGGCGGCGCCATGCAGGTCGAGCCGCTGGCCCGGCGCGGGGCGGGTGGCCGGCAGCCCGGCCATGGTGCCGGTGTAGGAGGCGACTGGTTGCCCGTGCAACTGGACCAGGTAGGGCCGGCGCTGTTCGTCGGCGTGTGCGTCCAGCGCCATGCCGGCCAGCAGCAGTGCCAGCCGGGACAGACGGGACAGACGGGACAGAGGGGACAGACGGGAAAGCCGCACTAGCCGGGATGGCCGGGCTAATCGGGATGATCCGGCTAACCGGGATGGCCGGGGCGCCTGGCGGCGGCCGACAGCGGCCATCAGCAGCAAACCCAGGCCCAGCATGGTCCAGCTGGCCGGCTCCGGCACGGCGGCGGCGGTCAAGGCCACGTTGTCGAGCGCGAACTGGCCCTTGCCGTCGGTGAAGCTGACGCAGGTGCCGCCCGCGTCGCAGGACCAGGCCATCAGGTCCAGTTCGACGAAAGGCTGGGCGGCGAAGCCGGGGCTGGCCAGGTAATGCTGGAACTGGAAGCCGCCCGGGCCGGGGCCGGCCAGCGCATATTCCTCGTAGGCATAGCTGCCGTCCGCATAGGCGCCGTAGATGCCCAGTTTGCCTGCCAGGGCAGGGTAGGCCGCACCCGGCACGGCGCCGATGAAGCTGGCGTCGAACGCCTGCAGGTGGAAGGCGGCGCCCGGCTGGTCGGCGGCGATGACCAGCACGCCATCATTCAAGCCCTGGTAATAATGGCCGGGATTGGGCGGGCACATCAGGTTGACGCACACACCGGGATCGCTGCCGTCGGCCACCATGCCCACCAGGTCGCCCGGCAGGGCCAGCGGGTCGATGGTGTGGCCGGTCAGGGTGTAGCCGGCTTCGTGCCAGCTCTGGTTCTGCGTGACGGCGCCAATGGGCACGCTGTCGAACGCCAGCACGGCGGCGCCGGCCGCTTGCGCCGCCAACGCCGCCGCGCCCCAGAGCGCCGCGCGCAGCAGCCGTTGCAAGATCGGATTCATCGTTTTATCCTCCAGTGTGGCCGGCGGGAAGGGCGGCGCAGTGCGGAACGCCGCCAGCCACCTCGCCGCCGGCTGGTTGCCAGGAAATGTAGCTATCCGTATAATAATGTGGTGAAAATTTCAATGTTTGTTATTTGTCTTGACTGTGTCGTGTCGTTGAACGTATGCCGGGCGGCATGTCAAATGCCTGTGCGGAAAAGACGACAATGTTGAAAAATATCAAACAACAAGCGATGGCTGCGGTAAGCTGCCGGTGGCCGCTTGCACAGTGCCAATAAAAGATTGTCGTAACCTTAAGCCGCGTGGTAGCCTCTGGACTCTGGGCAGGCGCCGGTTGTTGAATTGAGGAGTCGTGTTGATGGATGTAGCAAAGAATCAGGCCGCTACCGGGCTGCGCAAGGCCGGTGGCTTTACCTTGCTGGAACTGCTGGTGGTGATCGTCATCATCGGCTTGCTGGCCGCTTATGTGGGACCGAAGTATTTTGCCCAGCTGGGCAAGTCGGAGGTGACCATCGCCAAGGCCCAGATCGAAGCGTTCGAAAAGTCGCTGGACACGTACCGGCTGGACGTGGGCCGCTACCCGAGCACGGACGAGGGTCTGGCCGCGCTGCTGACCGCGCCCGCCACGGCCGGCGCCAAGTGGAACGGTCCTTACCTGAAGAAGGGCGTGCCGCCCGACCCATGGGGCCACCCCTACCAATACCGTTCGCCCGGCACCAAGGGCGAATTCGAGATCGTTTCGCTAGGCCGTGACGGCCAGCCGGGCGGCTCCGGCGAGGACGCCGACATCAGCTCCCAATAAGCCTGTCCGTTCGCGCCGGCCCCCGCCATGCAGTTCGACGTCCGCACCTTGTCGGCCGATATGGTCATCGCCCATCTGCTCATCGATGGCCGCGATGAGGCCGACGCGCGCCGCCAGGTGGAGGCGCGCGGCCTGTTCGTGAGCGCCATCGCCCCCGTGCGCGGCACGCTGCGCACCGGGCGCGGCAAGGGCTTGTCCCTGGTGCTGTTCAGCCAGGAGTTGCTGGCCCTGTTGACGGCGGGCCTGGGCATCGTCGAGGCGCTGGAAGCGCTGCTGGAAAAGGAAGCCAGTCCGGTCACGCGCGGCGTGCTGGAACGGCTGCTGGCCGGCCTGCGCGAAGGCCAGCGCTTTTCCGCCGTGCTGGCCGACCAGCCGGAACTGTTCCCGCCCCTGTACGTGGGCATCGTCAAGGCGGCCGAAGGCACTTCCGACCTGCCGCGCTCCCTGTCCCGTTTCATCGACTACCAGCAGCGCATCGACCTGGTGCGCGGCAAGCTGGTGTCGGCCGCCATCTACCCCTGCATCCTGCTGCTGGTGGGCGGCGGCGTCAGCCTGTTCCTGATCGGTTACGTGGTGCCCCGTTTCGCCGAGGTCTACCAGGGCGCCGGCCGCAACCTGCCGTGGCTGTCGCAGCAGATGCTCAACTGGGGCCAGTTCGCGGGCCAGCACACGGCGCTGCTGCTCGGTGGCATCGCCGCCGCGCTGGCCGGCGCCGCGCTGCTGCTGCGGCGACTGGCCGGCAGCGGCGGCCTGGCCAGCCTGCTGGGGCGCCTGCCCGGCATCGGCGAGCGGGTGCGCATCTACGAGCTGTCGCGCCTGTACCTGACGCTGGGCATGCT
>JAZJZQ010000486.1:0-3880 GCA_040389625.1 Pseudomonadota bacterium
GGCTGGCTGGCGGCGGCGGCGCGTCCGGCGCGCGTGCTGACGCTGGTGATGTCGGATGTGCCGGGCGACGATCCGGCGCTGGTGGCGTCCGGCCCGACAGTCGCGCCGGCGCCCGTGGTGGAAGCGCCGCTGGCCATCGCGCGGCGGCTGGACGTGACGTTATCGCCGGCGCTGGAGGCGGCGTTGGCTGAAGCTGCCCGGCCGGCCGGCGATTTCTCCCATTGCCACTCCGAGTTGATCGCCACGCCGATGCAAAGCCTGCGGGCGGCGGCGGCGCGTGCGCGGCAGCTGGGGATCACGCCCATCATCCTGGGCGATAGTATCGAAGGCGAGGCGCGCGAAGTGGCGCAGGTGCACGCGGGTATCGCGCAATCGGTGCGCCGCTTTGGCGAGCCGGTGGCCGGACCGGCGGTCATCCTGTCCGGTGGCGAAACCAAGGTCAGTTTCGGCGCCGCGCAGCCGGGGCGGGGCGGGCGCAACACGGAATTCCTGCTGGCGCTGGGGCTGGCGTTGGCGTCGGCCGCGCGCGGCGCCGAAGGCATCCACGCGCTGGCTTGCGATACGGACGGCGTGGACGGCAGCGAGGATAACGCGGGCGCCCTCTGGTTCGACGACAGCGCGGCGCGCGCCCGCGGCGCCGGTATCGACCTGGCCGGCATACTGGCCCGGCACGATTCCTACAGCGCATTCGAGGCACTCGACACACTGGTCGTGTGCGGTCCGACCCAAACCAACGTCAACGACTTCCGCGCGATCCTGGTCTTGTGACCATGCCCGGCCCGCTCCGGCGGGCCAGCGCTTCAACCCTAGCGCAAAGGCCATGCGGCACCGGAATACTCGGCGCCGCATGGCCTTATTTCATTTTGTCGAATTCCTTAGAACCAGGTTTCGACCTGCACGCCCGCCGACACGCCGCTGGTGCGGTTGTTGTAGATCGGGCCGCTGTTATTGTTGGCGTTGACGGCGGCGGTGGCCGCGTCGTTCCACTTCCCGTAGGTGATGAAGGTGCGCAGCTCAGGGCGCGACCACAGGCCGGGGCCGGCCGAGATGGTCGGCGCGAAGGTCAGCTTGGTCAGCCGCATGGCCGGGCCGCCGTCGCCGGGCGTGACGCGGTCCGTGCCCAATTCCACCACCAGCTTGAAATTGCTGTTCAGCGCGTACGCCGGACGGATGCCGGCACTGGTCCAGGTGGTGGTGCCGGCGGCGTCGGAACGGTCTTTCTGCACCAGCGCCACCATTTCCATGCCAAATTGCGGCGATGGCTGAATCCACAGGCTGTCGAACACGCGGGTGCGTTTGACATCGGCGCCCAGCAGCGTACTGCCGGCCGCGCCGATCCGGTCGCAGCATGGGCCGCCAACGCCGGTGCCGGGGCCGACGCCATATTGCACGCCAAACGTATTCGCGCCGCCCATGACTTCACTTTGCTTGTGGAACGCCGAGAGCTGCCAGCCACCATGGCGTGGCGCGCCATTCTGGTCGCCCTGGGCCGTGATGATGCTGGTCGCCAGGTCCAGTGTGCCGCCCGGATTGACCGGCATATCCTGGTACAGCAGGTTCTGGCGGGTCGCCGCACCAGTGGTCACCTTGCCCGTCGCGTCGGTCTGGGTGGCGTCGTTATCCTTGAAGAAGGCGTAGCTGAATTTGCCCGGCCCCACAGGAACCCGGTCCACGCCGCCGCCGGTGCCGTTGAGGTTGATGTATTGCAGGTCCAGCATGTGGATGTCGGGGCGGTTGTAATGGCGCTGGCCGATCCAGGCCACGCCGCCGTTCAGGAAGGGCAGGCCCTTGGCTTCCACGAAGGCTTTGGTGATGCCCAGTTTGGCGTCGGCGAACGACGATTGCGGGCTGTAGATATTGGTCCACAAGGTGGCCACATAGCTGACCCCGTCGGACTTGGCGATTTCCTTGCCGTAGCCGCCCTCGAAGTAGGCGTCGCATTCATTGCCCAGGCGGTATTTCATGGTGTTGCCACCCAGGCCATAGCATCCCTGCGGACCGTGATCGCCCGTCACGCTGGTGCCGGCGCCGGCGCGGAAATAGCCATGGAACCCTTCCTCGTCGGCGTAAGCATGGCCGGCCAGCGCGGTCAGCGCGGCGGCGGCCGCGAGTGGAAGGATGTTGCACTTCAAAGTACGCATATCTTCTCCTGGTTTTTATGTTTTGGAACGTTCCAAATGGAACGTTCCAATTATGCTTTTAAAATCTAGGCAGGGTCAATCGGGGCGGCGTGAAATGGCCGCGCAAGCGCGTCGAGCGTTGTTTTTTTGGGATGGTGCGGGCGGCGGCGCAGTGGCCACCGCCGGGCAGGGGCGGCTTACGCGGCGTGTGGCTTGGCCACTGGCTGGCCGGACGATTCCCGCACTACCAGGCGCGGCGTGGCGTAATGCCGTTTGGGCAGGGGGGAGGTATCCTGCCCGGTGATGCGGCTCAGCAGGATGCGGCTGGCGATTGCGCCCAGTTCGCCCGGGCCGACGGCCATGGTGGTCAGCGGCGGCGTGGCGTGGGCGGCCAGACCGATATCGTCAAAGCCAACCACGGCCAGGTCGCGTCCGGCGCGTTTGCCCTGCGAGTCCAGTTCGTTCAAGACGCCCAGCGCGACGGCATCGTTGTAGCAAACGACGGCGGTGGGCTGCTCGCGCATGCCGTTGATGAGGACCACGCCCTGGCGCCCGCCGGCGCCCGTGATCGGCACATCGATTATCCATTCCTCCCGCACCGGCAAGCCCGCCCCCTGCATGGCCTGGCGGTAGCCCTGCAGGCGGTCGGCCGAGACCCGGCCGCCAAAGCGGCGGCCGATGAAGCCGATGCGGGTATGGCCAAGGTCGATCAAGTGCTGGGTGGCCGCCTGCATGCCTTTGATGTTCTCGCAGCCGACGGCATCGCAATGCTCGTCGTCGAGTGGGCGCATCACCAGTACCAGCGGCAGCGACTGTTCGCGCAAGTCCTGCGCCACGCTGTCGGGGCTATCGAACACGGGGCACATCAGGATACCGGCCGCGTTATGCTCGCGCATGGAGTTGAGCACCTTGGTTTGCACGTCCAGCCGTTCGGCCGTATGGGCCATCAGCGTCAGGTAGCCGGCATCGAGCAGCACGCGCTCGGCGCCGATCAGCATTTCGACGAAAAACGGATTCTGCAAGTCGTGGATCACCAGGCCGACGACGTTGCTGCTTCTGTGGCGCAGGCTGGCCGCGCTGCGGTTGTAGACGTAGCCAAGCTGCTTGGCCGCCGCCCACACTTTGGCCGCCGTGTCGGGCTTGATCAGCGGGCTGTTTTTCAGCGCCATCGCCACCGTGGACTTCGACAGGCCGGCCAATTCCGCGATATCGATGATGGTGGGCGCGGATTTCTTCTTCGCTGGGGAGGGGGCGGCCATGTCGGTGTGTACGAGTTGATATTGTCGCCATGGTAGCAGATTTGCGCCAGGATTTGGAACGTTACAACTTGCATGTCCCTCCGCTTGTGCTGGCGCGCACCGTACATGCGGCATTCGGCCGCCAGTGCCAGCTGCGCGCACGGTTGATGCGTTCTTCAGCCTTCCTCGCGGCGGCGGCGCATCCATACGGCCACGGCGATCATGGCCGCACCGGCCGCCACGCCTATCCACAGGCTGGCATTGCCCAGCGTGGCCCACGAGGCACCGAACACGCTGTCGCTGTGCAGCAGGTGCCGGTCTTCCAGGTCGGTGAACAGGAACCACGAGCCGGGCGCCACGCCCAGCAGGATGCGGGCCACGATGGCGTGCATGAACCAGGCGGAATTGAGGCCGAAGTGCAGCACCTTGTCGGCCCAGCCCACCAGCATGGCCGCCAGCAGCGGGCCGCCCACGGCCCACAGGAACACCTTGGAGCGCGCCATGCTCGACACCATCAGCAGC
>JAZJZQ010000487.1:0-14676 GCA_040389625.1 Pseudomonadota bacterium
TCCGTCCAATCTCCGCCAAGCATGCTCAAGCTTCACGATTTTTGCAACAGAGCCAGCAGGACGGCGTCTCCGAGCGGATCGAACGCCCGTTTGACATGCTCCACGTCGTTCCGCCCCAAGTGTCGCATGCCGTCGTTGCCAATAGCCCGCTCGCGGCTGCGAGCGGCTTCGTCGAGGTCGACGAGACTACGCTGCGGCACAAGCGATTTGAAAACATCTTTGGCCTTGGCGATGCCGCTGGCACCAGCAATGCCAAGACCGCCGCTGCTGCTCGCGTCCAGGCGCCCGTGGTCGCGGTCAACGCGCTGGCCGCGCTCGACGGCAGACCCCCCGTTGCCGACTATAATGGTTACGGCTCATGCCCGCTCACGGTCGAACGCGGTAAGATCGTCCTCGCCGAGTTCGGCTATGGCGGAAAGCTGCTGCCCAGCTTCCCATCCTGGCTGCTGGACGGAACGCGTCCGACGCGCGCCGCCTGGTTCCTGAAGGAGCGCATGCTGCCCCCGATCTACTGGCAGGGCATGCTGAAAGGCCGCGAGTGGATGGCCGCTCCACACGAGATCGGCAAGGCGGCATGATCCTCGAACCAATCCAGTATCTGCTTGGCGCCTTGTCCGGCAGCCTGATCGGTTTCACCCTCGGGCTCGTTGGTGGCGGTGGCTCGATCCTCGCCGTGCCGCTCATGGTGTATCTGGTGCGCGTTCCCGACGCGCACCTCGCCATCGGTACGAGCGCGTTTGCCGTGGCGGCCAATGCCGCGACCGGTCTGATCGGTCATGCCAAGGCACATACCGTCAAATGGCGGTGCGGCGGCATGTATGCGACTGCCGGCGTCATCGGTGCGCTGCTCGGATCCACCGCGGGCAAGGCCGTCGATGGCGGCAAGCTCCTCTTTCTGTTCGCGCTCGTCATGATCGTCGTCGGCGTTGTAATGCTGCGCGGGCGGGGTGACGTTGGTAATCCCGGTGCAGAATGCAACCGGGAGAAGGCGCCCAAGGTGCTGGGTTATGGCCTCGGCACCGGACTGTTTTCGGGCTTCTTCGGCATCGGTGGTGGCTTCCTGATCGTTCCCGGACTGATCGGATCGACGGGCATGCCGATCCTCAACGCCGTCGGCACGTCGCTGATCGCCGTCACCGCGTTCGGGCTGACGACCGCTGCCAACTACGCGTTCTCCGGGCTTGTGGATTGGCCGCTCGCCTTCGCCTTCATCGGCGGTGGGGTTATCGGCGGGTTGATCGGCACGCGGATCGCTAAGCGTCTGGGCACGGGCAGTACACTCACCACGGTCTTCGCAACGCTGATCTTCGTGGTCGCAGC
Organism: Pseudomonadota bacterium; assembly: GCA_040389625.1. GTDB lineage: Bacteria > Pseudomonadota > Gammaproteobacteria > Burkholderiales > Burkholderiaceae_D > Rugamonas. The sequence goes on from JAZJZQ010000487.1 coordinate 1,321, forward strand.
CTATATGCTCTGGAAGAGCGCAGGCGCGTTTCTGTGATGGGCAGCGCAATTGCCATCGGGCCGCTGATGATGGCGGTCGATCGCGGATTGGCGGTTCTGTGCGTCGCCGTGTTCCTCGGTTTGACGGCGCTGGCGGGACGGTTCCGCTTCCCGCGAGTGTCGATGGTCGCGACCAGTGCTATTGTCGTCGGGCTGGTGACGGCCCGGATCGGCTATGTCGCGACGCATTGGGCGAGCTACGCCGATGCTCCACTCTCCATCCTAGCTATATGGCAGGGAGGCTTCTCGGCCGTCGCCGGCCTCGCCGGCGCTGCGGTAACGCTGGCGTTCCGGCTCGGCCGAACGCGCGCTCTGGCGATAGGCTGGGCAGCGCTTGCCGTAGCTGGCGGCCTCTGGTTCACGCTTCAGGCGCTGATCCCGCCCGTGACCTACGGCCCCTTTCCCTATCATCTCGCCTTAACGACGCCATCCGGCGCTCCGCTCCCGCTTGATCGATTCCGGGGTCGTCCCTTCGTGGTCAATCTGTGGGCGACATGGTGCGGCCCATGCCGGCGCGAGCTGCCAATGCTCGATGCTGCTGCGTCGCGCCGTGGAGAGGTGCCGATTCTGCTCGCCGATCAGGGTGAGGCGCCGGCGACCGTTACCCGGTTCCTTACCCGCGAAGGCATCGGTGCTGGCAACGTCGCGCTTGATCCCGACCGTAGGCTTTCCCGAGCCTTCGAGGTCGCCGGCTATCCCGCAACCGCCTTCGTCGCCGCGGATGGCACGATCGTGCAGCTCCAGCTCGGAGAGTTGTCGCGCGCCGCGCTCGCCGATGGAATTGATAAGGCAAGGAAACATCGATGAACCGCCGCAACCTTCTCTTTCCCGGCATTCTAGCCGCGCTTGCTTTTGCCGTGCCGATGACACCTGCGGTCGGGCAGCAGCAGCCTGATTTGTCGCGCAAGGCAGTCATCGACGATCCCGTAGCCCCCAAGCGGGCCGGCACAGCCTATGACGTCACCGTTGTCGAGTTCTTCGACTACAACTGCCCCTATTGCCGTCGCATGGAGCCGGTGCTGAACGCGCTGCTTCGCTCCGACCCGAAGGTGCGGATCGTGTATCGGGACTGGCCGATATTCGGACCCGCCTCCCGCGAGGCGTCCCGGGCGGCCGTCGCGAGCCAGTGGCAAGGCAGGCATGCCGCCTTCCATGGAGCGCTGCTTGCCTCACCGGCGCGGCTCGACAGCGCCGCTATCAGGGCAGCTGCTGTGAAAGCCAAGGTGGATTGGCCGCGTCTGCAACGTGACCTGAAGACGCGTGGCGCGGAGATCGATGCGCTGCTGACGCGCACCAATGGCATTGCCGAGGCGATCGGATTTAACGGGACCCCGGCGCTGATCGTCGGCTCGCAGGTCGTGGCCGGCGCGGTCGATCTACCAACACTGCGCCGCCTCGTCGCAACGGCGCGCAGCAAGCCCGCAGGGCGTTGAGCGTGCCGGGGCCACTCAATCGGAGGCAGGCAGTCGGGCTCGGCGCTGTAGTCGTGGGGGGCTGGGCGGTCGGACAGGTACTGCGACGCACCGCCCCGATTGGGCGTGACGTTGGTCCAACCGCCGACCTGATCCTGGCAGGCGGCAGTTCGCCTGAACACGGTCCTGCCGATGCGACGCTGCGGCTTGCCGTCTTCACCGATTATCGTTGCCCGGCCTGCCGTCACGCCTTCCCCGCGTTGGAAGAGGCCGTGCGACGCGATGGCAAAGTTAGGGTCATCTACAAGGATTGGCCGATCTTCGGTCCACCGTCTGAACGTGCCGCGAGCGTTGCGCTCAGCTGTGCCGAACAGGGCATCTACCCGGTCGTCCATCGCCAGCTGATGGCCGACAACCGTACGATTGACGACGACATGCTGCGGGACGTCGTAATCGGCGCTGGCGGTGACTGGCTGAGCGCAACGACGTGGCTTGCTTCGCATGCACAGGCTGTCGCGGCGCGCCTGCGTGCGAACGGCCAAGAGGCCTATTCGATCGGCTTGGCCGGCACCCCGGGCTTTCTTGCCGGACGCATGCTGGTGATGGGCGCGATCGATCCGGGTGATTTCGAGCGGTTGTTCGCGCGGGCGCGGGCAGAAAGCTAACAGAGCGAAAGGATGAAAACATGATTGAGTATAAGCACGATGGTATGACCGTTGCGTCGCTCCATGACGAACGCACTGGTAGCTTCCAATATGTTGTCGTCGACGACACTACGAAGACGGCCGCGATCATCGATCCAGTCCTGGATTTTGACCCGCGCGCTGGCGCGACCGCGACCCGCAACGCCGATCTTATCCTCGACTATGTGCGCGAGAAGGGGCTGACCGTCGAATGGGTGCTCGACACCCACCCACACGCCGATCATTTTTCGGCCGTTCCGTACCTCGCCGGCAAGACCAGTGGCAAAACCGCGATCGGCAACAAGGTCGTGGAAGTGCAAAAGCTGTGGCGGGACATCTACTGCCTGCCCGATCTCGCCGTCGACGGCAGCCAGTGGGACCGGTTGTTTGCGGATGGCGAGCGTTTCCGGATCGGCACGCTCGATGCTCATGTCATGCTGTCGCCGGGCCATACGCTTGCCTCGATCACTTATGTCGTCGGTGACGCCGCGTTCGTTCACGATACGCTGATGGTTCCCGATAGTGGCACAAGCCGAGCGGACTTCCCGGGTGGTGATGCTCATTCGCTGTGGTGCTCGATCCGCGCCATCCTCGATCTGCCACCCGAAACCGCAACCTATGTTGGGCATGACTATGGCAAGGATGGCAGGGACGTACTTGGTCGCTCGACCGTCGCCGATCAGCGTCGCGACAACATCCATGTTCACGATGGCATCGACGAAGCCGAGTTCGTCGCGACCCGCGAGAAACGCGACGCATCGCTCCCACTACCCGACCTGATGCTCGCCGCGCTTCAGGTGAACATACGTGGCGGCCGGCTGCCGGATGCGGACAAGTGTGGGACGGCGTTTCTCAAGGTGCCTCTGAACCGGTTTGGACCTGGTGCTTCATAGCTCAGTCCGCGCTAGGGCAGCTGCTGTTTCAAGTGTCAGAACCGAACGGTTATGACCCTCGGAGGGCGGCGGTATTCGACCATGCCGGCTCGGAAAGCTGCCCGGGCGCTAACCACCGCTTTTTGCCGTCCGTAAGCCAACGGATCAGCATTGCGCGTCGGTCGCACCGAATGTGGTTTCTGTCTCACGGAGCGTGCGTTCCCCGCATCGATCCGTCTCACGCAATGCGAGCCGAAAACCGCCCTATATTGCAGTTCCGGGCGATCATCATTGCGAGCCGCTACAGCTACGCAATCGGGAGCTGGCGCAGGCCGCCAAGGACATTGCCGCCGAAACGGGCCTGGAGCATCGCCCCATCACGGACGGGCAGCGCGTGGCCGGCATCTACCGGCGTTCCGTCATGCTCGCCAGCGGGCGCTACGCGATGCTCGATGACGGCATGGGCTTCTCACTGGTGCCGTGGCGGCCGGTGATCGAGCAACGGCTTGGTCAGCAACTCGCAGCTACGGTGCGCGGCGGCGGGGCGTCATGGGAAGTCGGACGGACGCGCGGCCCCGGAATCGACTGAAGTTCAGGCAGCAACATAGGGCGCTGGTCAATGGACACCTTCGTCCATCGTGGCCAGAATCCGGTGCAGATACTCCCTGAATTGACCAGCTTCTTCGGGCTGAAACTCCGTCAGCATCTGCGTGTTGATCTCGCGCACGATTGTCGGAATCGCGCTGGCGATCAACCGTCCTTTTTCGGTGAGTTCCAAGTTGATGATGCGGCGATCGTCGTGCGAACGTGTGCGCGACACGATGCGCTTGGCTTCCAAGCGATCAAGCGCGCGCGTCATGCCGCTGGAGTTGCGCATACAGATGCGCGAGAGATCGGACGCCGTGCTTGATCCATTCTTGGCCAGTTGCAGCACCAAGCCCCACTGCGCGTCAGTGAGCGAGATGGCTTTCATTCGCTGATTGATCTTGGCGCGCATTTGTCCGTGAATGGACTGAATCAGCCAGATGATGCTATCGCCTTGGCCCGGCAATGACCCATTGCAATCTGAGGGAGGGGAACTTACGGACATGGACTGATCCTGGCAGAGTCCCCCCGAGGGGACTTCGGCTATTTCCTATCGCCAAATGCGTCTAGGAAGGTTGTTACCGCGATCTGCACCCAGTGATCCTTTTGAGCAGCAGATGGCCGGGTTTCGGGGTGTGTCAGGCACTCCATTTGCGCCTGAGCACGAACCATGCTGAGGAACAGCGTCGCGGCAGCGTCGATGCCTACCGACTGGACGTTGATCTCTCCGGCTTGTGCTGCCACGTTCAGTCGTTCGGCCAACATTGAAGTAACGACTTTCAACCCAGCCAAGAAGAACCGTCGGCCCAAGTCCGGGAACCTGGGCGCTTCCGCCATGACCACTCGATACAACGCCAGCGCAGTCGGCGAAAGCACGATGTCGAGGTAGGACATGCCAAGGTCGGTCAGGGTCTTGGCGATGTTGCCAGGGGACGTGCGCATCGCCCTGAACGTCGCGGTCATCGACGCACATTCGTGTTCCATCACCGCAGCGAACAAAGCCTCTTTATTGGGAAAGCAGGCATACATGGTCGCCTTCGAGACACCCGCCTCACGCTGAATCATGTCCGTGGTCGCAGCGCTGAAGCCATGCGTCAGGAACACCGACGTGGCTGCCTTCAATACGGCAACTTCCTTGTCGTTTCGCTCTAGAGCGGCGGTGGCGGGCATCTGGTTACTCAACAGGTTGAAAAAAGGCGAGACCATAACTATACCGAACGGTTTTGGTTGAGGCAAAGCGGCAACGTCACGCCCACAGAAGCCCCGTGTATTTCAAGTGTAAAGTTGACGAATTCTCTGAATGTGACTAGAGTACCGCTCGGTATAGTACCGTTCGGTACAGCGGTCAGGAAAACTTGCATTCGCAACCTTTACCGGGCCGCATCGCTAGAGGACTTCTATGAAACGCGCTTTTCGAGGCTGGGGACTTCGCCGAATCGCATACGGAGCGCCAGCGCTGGCCTTGGTGCTGGCTGGTTGCGTGACGGCTCCCGATGTCCGCGAGCCGTCGCTTGCCTCGCCCGACGCAGCCTTGCGCGCACGCGCGGCGGCGGTGGCGACCCAGCCCGCGCTGGTCGAGGCGTCGGCGCCGTCCGAATGGTGGCAACTGTTCGGCGATGCGACGCTGAGCGCGTTGCAAGCCGAAGCCGCCGCATCCAACCTGGATCTGCTGGCCGCCACCGCGCGCGTCGAGGAAAGCCGTGCGCAGCTTGGCTTGGCCAACGCGGCACGCAGACCCCAACTGTCCGCAGACGCCAGCTACGCACGCTCGGCCCTCAGCGAGCACTCGCCAATGGTGTTGCTCGGCGCGCCGACCGAGCCCACCAGCACTTGGTCGCTGGGCCTGCAAGCGGGCTGGGAACTGGATCTGTGGGGGTATCTGCGCCACCTCAGCGATTCGGCCGAGGCCAGACTGCAAGCCAGTGGCTTCGGCATGGAGGCGGTCAGGGTCTCCGTCTCCGGCGACGTGGCGCGCACCTACCTGTTACTGCGTGGCGTGCAGGCGCAGGAGGCCATCGTCGAGGAAAACCGAGGTATCGCCGAAGACCTGTTGCGCATGGCCGAAAGCCGCGAGCGCAACGGCGTTGCCACACGCTTCGATGCGGCGGCGGCGCGCGCCGAGGTGGCCGGCATCGAGGCCCGCCTGTCGCAACTGCGGCACCAGCGCGATGCGCTGATGAACGCGCTGGCCCTGCTGCTGGGCCTGCCGCCGCGGGAACTGGACGACCGCCTTGCCGCGGCCGGCCTGCCGCCGATGCCGCAGCGCCTGCCCGTGGGCATCCCGTCGGAACTGGCGCGGCAGCGGCCGGACATCCTGCAAGCGGAAGCGCGGCTGCGCGCCGCCGTGGCCGACATCGGCGCGGCGACCGCCGACTTCTACCCGCGCATCAGCCTGACCGGAAGCCTGGGCGTGCAAGCGTTCGACCTGTCCGACCTGGGCAGTTGGGATTCCCGGCGCTTCTCGATCGGGCCGACGCTGCACCTGCCGATCTTCCAGGGCGGCCGGCTCAAGAGCAATCTGGCGCTGAGCGAGACCCGTCACCGTTTGGCGGGCATTGCCTACCAGCAGACCGTGCTGCGCGCCTGGCACGAAGTCGATGATGCGCTGAACGCCTACGGCACCGAGTTGAAGCGGCACGAGCAGTTGCAGCTCGCCCTGGCGCAGAACCAGACCGCGTTGAATGTGGCGCAACGCGCCTACCAACAGGGCACGGCCGATTTCACCGCGGTTCTGGTCGCCCGGCGTTCGCTGCTGGCAAGCCAGACCGAGTTGAGCGACTGCGCGACGGCCTCCGCGCTTTCCGTCGTTGCGCTCTACCGTGCGCTCGGCGGCGGCTGGTCGTCCGCGCTGCGCCCCGAAACCGCATCGGTGGGCGACAGGTCATGAGCACGCCGGGCTCCGCCCCGCCATCCAGCCCACCGTCGCCGCCGGTCTTCAATGCACGCCTGGCCGTGGGCCTGCTGGGCGCGCTGCTGGCGGCCATGGTCGCTGGTTTGAACGGTCGTATTCCCGGCCTGGTGCTGGCCGACCTGCGCGGCGCGCTCGGCTTCGGCCTGGACGATGCTTCCTGGCTGAGCACGGCCTATTCGGCCGGCGAGCTGGCCGCGATGCCGTTCGCGACCTGGCTGGCCATCACGTTCTCGTTGCGTCGCTTCCATCTGGCGATGTTGTCGGCCGCGCTGCTGTTGTCGGCCGTCCTGCCGTTCGTGCGAGACCTGCACCTGTTGCTGGCCTTGCGCGTGCTGCACGGGTTCTTCGGCGGAGCGCTGATTCCCTTGCTGATGATGTCCTGCCTGCGCTTCCTGCCGCCGCCCATCCGCCTGCATGGCCTGGCGGTGTTCGCGCTGGTCGCCACCTTCTCGCCCAATGTCGCGCTCTGGCTGGCCGCCCTGTGGGTGGATCGTCTGGAGGACTGGCGCCTGGTCTACTGGCACGTGATTCCCTTGGGCCTGATCGCCGCCGCGCTGGTGGCATGGGGCATCCCGAAGCTGCCGCTGGCACTGCCGCGGCTAAAACAGGCCAACTGGTTCGGCATGGTCTTGGGCGTGCCCGGCCTAATGCTGCTGGTGGTCGGCGTGGACCAGGGCGTGCGGCTGGACTGGTTCCATTCACCCTTGATCGTCGCCGCGCTGCTGGTCGGCACCGTGTTCACCGCGCTGTTCCTGGCGAGCGAATGGAGCCATCCAGCGCCCTTCAACCGGCTGCAACTGTTGGAGCGCCGCAACGTCTGGCTCGGATTCGCCAGCCTCGTAGTCCTGCTGATGGTGATGGCGACGGCCGTCACCTTACCGGCCAGTGTGCTGGGGCAGCTCCAGGGATTCCGCATGCAGCAGAGCGCGACCCTCGGCCTGATGGTCGGGCTGCCGCAACTGGTGCTCGGACCTTGCGTGGCGCTGCTGCTGTACCAGCGCTGGGTCGATGCGCGCCATGTCTTTGCGGCGGGACTGGCCTGTATGGCGGCGGCTTGCTGGCTGGCGTCCGGCATCACCAGCGAATGGATGGTGCAGCAGTTCCTGTGGGCCGAGATCCTGCATGCCGTCGGCCAGCCCATGGCTTTCGTCGCGATTCTGTTCCTGGTGACGGCTGTGGTCCAGCCCATGGAAGGTCCTTTTCTCTCCGGCATGGTCAACATCGTGCGCGTGTTCAGCGCGACCGTCGGCGGCGCCGTCATCGGTCAGCTCACGGCGGTGCGTACCCGCTTCCATACCGACATGCTGCTCGACAGCGCGGCCCAGGCATTGCTGCGACTGCCGCCATCCGACCCTTCCCTGGTCACGCTGTCGTCCACGGTCGCGCAGCAGGCCGGCGTGCTGGCCACGGCGGATGTCTACCGGGTGTTCGCGGTGCTGGCGCTGCTGCTGATTCCGGCGGTGCTCAAGCTGCAATACATCCCCGCACCGGTCGTGAATCGAATGCCCCAGGCGGTGCCGTCCAGCGCACCGGCCGGTGCAGCCACTTGATCTTCTCTTGGTGAAAACAGTTTCCTATGGCCACGAATCTTCGCTTTCGCATCACGGTCGGCACGATTGCCGCCGTCGCCCTCGTGGGCGCGTTCCTCATCCTGAACCGCTCGGAATCCAGCGCATCCCGGCAAAGCACCGACGACGCCTATGTACAAGCCGACTTCACGGTGATCGTCCCCCAGGTGGGGGGCGTCATCACCGAGGTCGCAGTCGCCGACCATCAGGAAGTCCAGGCCGGCGCCCCGCTGGTCAGTATTGACGAACGCGACCTGCGCATCGCGGTGGACAACGCGAACGCGCACGTCGCCAGCGCGCAGGCCGCCATCGGCAGCCTGCAGGCGCAGATCGCGCGCCAGCAAAGCATCATCGAGCAGGCCCGCGCCGCGGTGGCCGCCGCCGGCGCCAATCTCAAGCTCGCGGAGGCCAATCGCAGCCGCTTCACCAATCTGGCCCGCGATGGTTCCGGCACGGTGCAGGCCCAGCAGCAGGCCGAGGCGCAGTGGGAAATCCAGCGCGCCGCGCATGAGCGGGATCGCGCCGGACTGCATTCGGCCGAGCAGCAGACCGCCATCCTGCGCGCCGATCTGGAGAAGGCGCAGGCCGCCTTGCTGGCAGCGCAGGCGGAAAAGGCGGCCGCCGACTTGAACCTGTCCTATGCCCGCGTGACCGCGCCCGTCAGCGGCATCGTCGCCCAGCGTAAAGCACGGGTTGGCGGCTATTCCCGAGTGGGAGAACCATTGCTGACGTTGGTGCCGCTGGATGCGGTCTATGTGGAAGCCAACTTCCGTGAGACACAACTGGCCCGCGTGCGGGTCGGTCAGCCGGTAGAGATCGCCGTGGATGCGCTGCCGGGCGTCCAGATCAAGGGGCGAGTCCAAAGCCTGGGACCGGCCAGCGGCGTGAGCTTCTCGGCGGTGCCGCCGCACAACGCCACCGGCAACTTCACCAAGATCGTGCAGCGCCTGCCGGTACGCATCCAGTTGGAGCCGGGCCAGGAGGATGTGCGCCGCCTGCGCGTCGGTATGTCGGTACGCCCGGTCATCGACGTCGATGCAAAGGTTGTCGAGGCACCTGGATCTGAACAAGGTGCATCACGACCGACGGCTTCGCGGTAAAGAGATTCTTCCCATGTCCATCTTCCTCCCTTCCTCATTCGTGCCCGCTTTCGTCCGGGCTCTGCTGATTGGACTGCTCCTGTGTGGCACGGCGCAGGCCGGGAAGCCGGCGCGAGCCGATATCGTCATTGAGCGTCCTCACATTGCGTTGGCGGCCGCCCGTCGCGTCATCGCGGCGGCGAACGCCGAGGCAGAGCGCAACAATTGGGCGATCAGTGTGGCCGTCGTCGATGTCGCGGGCGAACTTGTCGCTTTTGAAAAGAACGACACGGCGATCGGCATAAGCCCCTCGGTAGCCGTCGGCAAGGCGCGCACGGCAGCCTTGTTGCGCGCGCCATCCAAGCAATTCGAGGATTTCGTCAACGAAGGGCGGCCCAGCTTTTTGTCCACGCCCGGCGTCACTGCGCTGGAAGGCGGGGTGCCCATCGTCGTTGATGGCCGAGTGATCGGGGCTGTCGGCATCAGCGGCGCACACGGCGCCAACGACTCGCACGTCGCAACAGTCGCCGCAGCCGCCATCGAACATTCAAAAGAATGAGAGTGCAGCCATGAATACCTTGAAAGACAAGGCATTGGTCATCATCGGTGGCAGTTCCGGCATCGGCTTTCGCGTTGCCCAACTCGCAGCCGACGAGGGCGCCCGGCTACTGATCGTCGGTCGAGATGTCGGGCGCCTGCAAATTGCGCAAGCCGACCTCGAAGCGCGTGGCGTGACTGTCGAAACCCGTCAGGTGGATGCCCACGACCCCGCGGCGCTGGAATCGTTGTTCAACGAACTGCCCGTGTTCGACCATCTTGTCTCGATGATCGGCGACGTAATGGGTGGCGGCTTCGTCGGTGCCGACATCGCGGTGATCCGCCACGTGATCGAATCCAAGTTCTTCACCAACGTGCGTATCGGGCAACTGGCCGCAACCAAAGTGCGCGAGGGCGGCAGCCTGGTTTTCACTTCCGGCACCGGCGGTCGCGCCCAGGATGCCTGCGCCAGCTACGTCGGCAACCTCGGCATCAATGCACTGGTCGAGGGGCTGGCGGTGGAGCTGGCACCGAGGGCGCGGGTCAACGCGGTTTCACCGACTTGGACTGTCACGCCGTTCTGGCGTGATGTGCCGCCAGCGCAGATCGAGGCCACGCGCGATCACTTCGAGCAAGTCATTCCCCTCAAGCGCACCGCCAACATCGACGAACTGGCTTCGGCCTACCTGTTCCTGATGAACAACGGCTTCGTCACCGGACAGCACATCGCCGTGGACGGCGGAATCATGCTCGGCGCCTGATGCCAGTACGTCCCTATTCTTTCGGAGATCATCATGCACGGGTTCCAAGTCACCTTTTTCACCCAGCAGGATCGTATGCACGGTCACATGCCCCTCGCGCAATGGTTGCTCGATGAGGCGAAGAAGCTGAGTATTCGCGGAGCGACGCTGGATGGTGCCATCCAGGGTCTGGGACACGATGGAACGATCCACGCGATCAATATGTTCGACTTCTCCGACCAGCCGGTTCAGGTCACGATGGTGGTCACTGCCGAGGAAGTAGAACGTCTGTTCACGCAACTTGCCCAGGAACAGGTGCATGTGTTCTACATGAAGGTTCCGGTGGAGTTCGGAACCTTGGGAAAGCAGGATTGAACACATGAAAAAGCACCTCTACCGCATCACCGTCGAGCATCTGGCTGATGCCAACGGCCACCCCTCCGTCTACGACAAGCCGATGCAGTTCGAGGTAGGCAACCACGATGACGTGTTTGCGGTGGTGGAGCGCATAAAGTGGCGCGGTGAGTTCGACGACACCACGACGGCCGCTTTCGCAGTTGGACTCAAGCTGTTCAGCGAAGTCATGATTGAGAACCGGAGCAACTTACTTTTCCAGGAATTCTCGCCTCATTTCTTTGAGTTCATGAAGAAACTGAAGAAGGGAATACCGTCAGACGTGATTCCACGTTATCGTTGCCCTAGACGCTCGCGCAGAAACTCAATGAAGCGTTGCGTTTTTGCGGGAAGCAGGCGGGTTTCGGTCATGGCATAAACAGGCATCGGAGTTCCGTGCCATCCCGGCATGATTTGACGCAGTTTCCCGCTGGACAGTTCATCAGCAACGAGTTCCTTCGACATCAGAATGATGCCCATGTCGAGTGTGGCCAGGCGGCGGATCATGCCGACACTATTGAGCTTGAATCGCCCGCCTACCGACACCGTGGCGGTTCGCTTCCCGTCATGCAACGCCCACGAACCCGACTTCAAGATGGTCAGGCACTCGTGCTTTTCCAACTCAGCGGGCTTGCTTGGTTCGCCCGATCGTTCAAGGTAGCCGGGCGAGGCATAGAGGTAAGGTTTGAGCGATGTCAGCGTGCGCGCGATCAGTTGCGAGTTCTCGGACTCGCCCATGCGGATCGCCACGTCGAAGGGTTCACTGACCAGATCGACCCGGCGTGGCGTCACATCGAAATCGAAGGTGATGCCGGGATAGAGGCTGGCGAACTCGGTAATCAAATGCGCCAGGTAGGTGGTTGCAAAATCCACCGGCAGTGAAGCATGAAGCACGCCGCTGGGCTGGGTGAGCATTTCGCCGAGTTGCTCATGCGCCAAACGGGCTTCATCGACGATGCGTTTGCATCGCTCGAAGTAGATCTGGCCGGCTTCGGTCAGTTCGATCTTTCGCGTCGTTCGATGCAGCAAACGCAGCCCGATCGCCTTCTCCAATGCGCTGATCCGCCGCGACAGGGTCGAGTTCGGCATTCCCATCACGTCCGCGGCGCTACGAAAGCCTTTGGCTTTGACGACCTCCACGAACAAGGCCATATCATTCAACAGTTCCACAGAAATTGCTCCATTAGGGGATCAATGTTCTCCAAAATACCATATTTATCCCGCATGAGAAGCAGACGATGATAGTGCTTTCACAAGAAATCAGAGGCCATCGTCATGAACATCTCCAAAGGAACGGCAGTCGTAACCGGAGCTGCTAATGGCATCGGCCAAGCCTACGCACAAAGGCTGGCTGCTGACGGCTTCGACGTTGCCGTTGCTGATGTCGTCGAAGCAGCCGCGACGCGTGAGTTGGTCGAAGCGACAGGCCGGAGGTTCTTTTCGGCCATCGTTGACGTGACTTCGCCAGACTCGACGAAACAGTTTGCCGCCGATGTTGACGCCAACATGCCCCCCGTCGCTGCGTTGGTCAACAACGCCGGCATCTACCCTTGGAAGTCGTTTGAGGATACCGACTATGAGACATGGCGCAAGGTGATCGGCGTCAATCTCGACGGGACCTTTCTCATGTGCAAGGCGTTTGTTCCGGGACTGGTCGCTCGCAAGTCAGGGCGCATCGTCAACGTGGCAAGCACGACGTTCTGGCTGAATGCCCCGCAGATGACCGCCTATATCGCAAGCAAGGGCGGGGTCATCGGCTTCACCCGCGCACTTGCCAGTGAGGTTGGTGCATTCGGCGTTACAGCAAACGTAATCGCGCCGGGCCTGACCAATACCAAGACGATGCGTGGCGTTAACGAAGAAATCTACGATTACCTTCCGAAGCAGCAGGCCATACCTCGATTGATCGAGCCGAAAGACCTTGTAGGCGTTGTTTCGTTCTTTTGTTCCGCGGACTCCAGCTTTGTTACGGGTCAGACCATCGCCGTTGACGGTGGCCAAATTCGGATTTGAAAACAAGCTCACTGAGACTGAACACATGAAAAACCAACAACTGCTAGAAATTGTCGCATGAATCGCCACGAGTTTTCTAGACACTCGCGAGCCGTTGGAAATACTGCTTTTCATATTCAACCGGCGACAAGTCATTGCTGAAGCTGTGCCGGCGCTTCGGATTGTAAAACATCTCGATGTAATCGAAGACATCCTGCTTTGCTTCTTCCCGAGTGCCGTAGATCTTGCGCCTGATTCGCTCCCGTTTCAGGAGCTGGAAGAAGCTCTCGGCCACGGCGTTGTCATGGCAGTTTCCGCGCCGGCTCATGCTCTGCTGCAGGTTGTGCTCATCCAAGAAGTCGCGCCAGTCGTAGCTGCTAAATTGGCTACCCTGATCCGAGTGCACCATCACCGCATTCTTGGGCTGCCGACGCCAGACGGCCATCAAGAGCGCATTCATCGCCAGTTCGCGATCGATGCGTGAACTCATCGGCTCTGTTGCAAAAATCGTGAAGCTTGAGCATGCTTGGCGGAGATTGGACGGA
>JAZJZQ010000488.1:0-5179 GCA_040389625.1 Pseudomonadota bacterium
GATCTACGAAGGCACGAGCGACATCCAGAAGCTCCTGATCGCCCGCGCCCTCTAACCCAAAATGGGGACGTACCCCATTTTTCTGAAATGGGGTACGTCCCCATTTTTCTGTGCTGGCGACGGACGAAAAAAAAGCTCGCCGGAGCGAGCTTTATTCCAATGTATTACCTATGCTTTAATCGTGCCGGACGCCAGTGCTATCTGCAAAGTGCCTCCAGAGTCTCGGGCGCCCATGCTATCTGCATAGTGCCCCCAACGTGTAAATCGACCAACGTATTCGGAGTTACAAATCCAGGCGTTTGCGGCTTTGCACAATTTGAACTTACACAATACAAATCGCTGCGCATGCTACTGGATAGCGGGACTGCTTGCGAACAAACCTCACCACTGAGCGTAGTGTAACATAGATTTTTGTGCGACGCACAAATTCTTTTCCAGCCGTTACTTGCCGCGTTCCACGTCCACGTAGCGCCAGGCCGTCAATTCCACCGGGTGGCGCTTGTAGTGCTTGAGCCACGGTTGCTGCAGGTCGGCCGAGATGGGATGGGTCAGCAGCACCCACGGCGCGTAGGCGTGCAGCAGCTGGGCCATTTCATCGAACAGCCGGGTACGCTCGGGCGAGTCGCCCAGCTTGCTGGCCTGCTCGTAGCGCTGGTTGAAGGCGGGCAGGTTGAAGCGGGCGTAGTTGGCGCGGCCGCTGTTGGGGCCGTACAGCAGCTGGTAGAAGTTGTCGCCGTCGGGGAAGTCGGCGATCCAGTTGGTTTCGAACATCATCACCTTGCCCAGCCGCGAGGCCTTGATCACTTCCGTCTTCTTGTCGCTCTTGAATTCGACCCGCAGGCCGATGGCGTTCAAATTCTTGCGCCACAGCTCGTCGCGCAGCCGGCCCACCGTGGTCGGCTCGGTGTGCATGACCAGCGTCAGCGGCTGGCCGTCGGGCTGGCGGCGGAAACCGTCCGCGCCCAGGCGGTAGCCGTAGCGGTCCAGCAGCGCGCGCGCCAGCGCGGGGTCGTACGCGGTCGGACTGCGGAAGGCCGGATCGTAACCCAGCACGTTGGGCGGCAGCGGCGTTTGCGCCGGCAGGGCCAGACCTTTCTTGAGCAGGGTGATGTCTTCCGCGCCGTTGTAGCCGAGTGCGATGGCGCGCCGCAGCGCGACCTTCTCCTTGCCGTAGCCGCCGATCAGCGGGTCGTCCATGTTCATCCACATGTAGTAGGTCTGCAGCACTGGGAAGGGCGTCAGTACCACGCCCTTGCGCGCCAGCTCCGGCCTGAGGGTGGGCGCGGCGTCGGCCGTCAGCACCATGTCCTTCATCGATTCGGGCACCTGCTCCAGGTAGTCGAATTCGCCGTTCAGGAAGCCCAGCATGCGCGACTGGTATTCCTCCATGATCTTCACTTCGACCCGGTCCACCAGCGGCAGGCGCTTGCCTTCCAGCGCGGCGGCCAGGGCGCGGTCGGCCGGCGCCACGTCCGGGCCGGCATGGAACACGGTGGGGCGGTAGTCCGGATTGGCCAGCAGCGTGATCTTGTCGCTGTGCTTCCATGCACCGATCACGAACGGCCCCGTGCCCACAGGGTGGTTGCCGAACTGGCTGCCGTAGGCGTCCGCCACTTCACGCGCCACCACGCCCGTGGCGGGAATGGCCAGGTAGAACAGGAAGTTGGGATCGGGCGCGTTCAGGCGCAACTGCAGCGTGTATTTGTCCAGCGCCCGCAGGCCGGCGATGGCGCGGTCGTAGCGGAAGCCGTCGCCCTTGAGCGCGCTGTCGCCCAGCAGCTTGCCTTCGAGCAGGAACAGCCACGGCGACTTCAGGGCCGGGTCGTACAGCCGCATCAGGCTGTACGCATAATCCTGGGCCGTCACTTCGCGCCGCGCGCCGTGGAAGGCGGGGTCGGGCGAGAAGACCACGCCCGGCTTGAGGTGGAAGGTGTAGCGCAAGCCCCCTTCGTCGATGGTGGGCATGGCACTGGCCGTGTTCGGTTGCAGCCGCACGGGACGGGCCAGGTAGTCGTAGCGCAGCAGGGGATCGAACAGGTTTTCCAGCAGGCTGAGACTGGCCAGGTCCGAGGCGACGGCCGGGTCCAGCCCCGTCTCGCCCGTGCTGAGGAAGGCGTGCAGTACCTTGGACGCAGTGCCCGGCGCGGCAGGCGCGGCAACGCTCCAGCCTGCCAGCGCCAGCAGAGCGCCGGTCAGTATCAGTTTCCAGTAACGCTTCATGTGATATCCAGTTGAGATTGCGCGGCCAGCATACTCTATACTCTGCCTGCAACATTGCCTATCCCATCTAGCCCGAGGAACACTCCGCTCTATGTCGCTCAATTACATCTGGTCTGGCTTTTTCCTGGTGGGCTTTGCCGCGGCGCTGGCGCAGTGGCTGTTCCTGGGCGACACGGAAATCTTCAAGCGCATCATCGAAGGCACGTTCGATTCGGCCCGCATGGGAGTGATGGACATCGCCCTGCCGCTGGCCGGCGTGATGACGCTGTGGCTGGGCATCATGAACATCGGCGAGAAAGCCGGCGCCATCGACCTGCTGGCACGCCTGATCGCGCCGTTCTTCTCGCGCATCTTCCCCGGCGTGCCGAAGAACCATCCAGCCACCGGCCACATGGTGATGAACTTCTCGGCCAACCTGCTGGGCCTGGACAACGCGGCCACCCCGTTCGGCCTGAAGGCCATGGAATCGCTGCAAACGCTCAACCCCAACAAGGATGAACCGAGCAACGCGCAAATCATGTTCCTGGTGCTGCACACGTCCGGCCTGACCCTGATCCCGGTGGCCATCATGGCCCAGCGCGCTATCCTGGGCGCGCACGACCCGTCCGACATCTTCATCCCCTGCATGATCGCCACCTACGTGGCCACCATGGCCGGCATCATCGGCGTGGCGATCCGCCAGCGCATCAACCTGTTCAACGGCGTCGTACTGGGCTGGCTGGGCGGCATCACGGCCTTCATCGGCCTCACCGTCTGGTATTTCACCCAGTACCTGGCGCGTTCGGAAATCGAGCAGGTCTCCAAGGTGGTGAGCAACCTGGTGCTGATCGTCGTGATCGCCGCCTTCATCATCGGCGCCCTGTGGAAGAAGGTGAACGTGTACGAAGCCTTTATCGAAGGCGCCAAGGGCGGTATCCAGACCTCGATCACCATCATTCCCTACCTGGTGGGCATGCTGGTGGCCATCAGCGTGATCCGCAACGCCGGTGTGCTGGGCTTCGTCATCGGCGCGCTGGACTGGGTGGTGGTGCACCTGGGCTGGAACGCGGACTTCGTGCCTTCGCTGCCGACGGCCCTCATGAAGCCGCTCAGCAGCAGCGCTTCCAAGGCCCTGATGATCGACGCCATGAAAACCTACGGCCCCGATTCTTTCATTGGCCGCCTCACCTGCGTATTCCAGGGCTCGGCCGACACCACGTTCTACATCGTGGCCTTGTACTTCGGCTCGGTCGGCATCCGCAAGACGCGCTATGCCATTTCCTGCGGCCTCATCGCCGACTTCGCCGGGGTGGTGGCTGCCGTCCTCGTGTCCTACGCTTTCTTCCACTGATTATGTCCATGCTGCGCCGCCATCTCCTCGCCGCCCTGTTCGCCGCCAGCGGCGCCGTCCACGCCCAATTGCCGGACCCGGTGGCCCAGCTGCTGGAGGCGGCCCGTATCCCGCAGGAGGCGATGGGCGCCGTGGTGCTGCGCAACGGTACACCGCTGCTGACGCACGGCGCCGGGCGCAGCATGCAGCCCGCCTCCACCATGAAAGTGCTGACCACCATGGTAGCGCTGGAACAGCTGGGCCCCATCTTCCGCGGACGTACGGAAATGCGTACGACTGCCGAGCTGGTACGCGGCGTGCTGCGGGGCGACCTGTACCTGCGCGGCGGCGCCGATGCCGATTTCAACGAGGATGTGCTGACCCGCATGCTGCAGGAATTGCGCAACGAGGGCGTCTGGCGCATCCAGGGCAACATCGTGCTCGACCGCCAGCTGTTCCAGCCCTCCCAGCCGGACCCGCAGGCGCCGCCGTTCGACGAATATCCCTACGCCTACTACAACGTGGTGCCGGACGCGCTGCTGCTCAACACCAACCTGCTGCGGCTGGAACTGCGCTCCACGGGCAGCCAGCTGTCGGCCGTGATGCTGCCGGCCATGGAAAAGGTAGCCCTGAAAACGGACCTGAAACTGGTCGACACTCCCTGCGCCCTGTGGGAAACAGGCTGGAAGCCGCCCGCGGCCGTACGCACGGACGGCAAGATCAACGTGCTGCTGCGCGGCACCTTCCCCAAGGATTGCAGCAAGGCCACCAGCATCAACGTGCTGGACCGCCACGACTACCTGGAACGCCTGCTGCGCACCACGTGGAAGCGCCTGGGCGGCGTGCTCAACGGCGACGTGCGCGAAGCCGATGCGGCCGGCGCCACCCCGCCCACGGCACGCCTGCTGGCCGAGCACGTCTCGCGCCCCCTGCCCGAGCTGCTGCGCGACATCAACAAGCAGTCCGACAACACGCTGGCCCGCACCCTGTTCCTCAGCCTGGGCAGCCTGGAAGCGGACAGCGCGCTGGGCAGCCACCCGCTGCCACCCACCGCCGACAGCACGGCCGCCCGCGCCGAACAGCGCATCCGCGCCTGGCTGCAGGAACGGGGCATCGCCACCGAAGGCCTGGTGCTGGAAAACGGTTCCGGCCTGTCGCGGCTGGAGCGGGCCACACCGGCCCAGCTGGCCGCCGTGCTGCAGGCCGGCCAGCGCAGCCTGTGGATGCCGGAATTCGTCTCCAGCCTGCCCATCGCCGGCCTCGACGGCACATTACGCAAGCGCCTCAAGGATAGCCCGGCCGCCCTGCACGCGCGCCTCAAGACGGGCAGCCTGAGCGGGGTGGTGGCCATCGCCGGCTATGTGCCGGACGCCAGCGGCCAGCCCTGCGTGGTGGTGGCCTTCATCAACGACGAGCACGTGGCCAACGGCGCCGGCCGCGCCGTGCTCGATGCGCTGGTGGACTGGGTGGCGCGCGTCCCTCAGGCGCCGGTGCCGCCGGCCAGGTAAGCGGGCCCCGCACGCCAGTCCGATAATTGTATGTTTTGAAACAATGCACCATACTGCTCCCATCGCACTGAGAGGAGCAAACGATGCAACAACGCAAACTGGGCCGCTGCGGCCTGACGGTATCGGCCATGGGACTGGGTTG
>JAZJZQ010000489.1:0-1786 GCA_040389625.1 Pseudomonadota bacterium
GACATTATAGACCTTTGGCGCAATCTATGCTTTGAACCGCACCATTTGCCGCGTTTTGGCCAGCCGTGCCGGCGTCGTCCTGCAAAGCCAGCTGGCCCAGCACCTGGGCGCCGCCGTGCATTTCCAGCACTTTGTAATACACATCCCCTACGATACGGGCTTTGGGCTGGATTTCAAGCATTTCCGCCACATAGACTGCGCCGTGGATCTCGCCGTTGACGATCAGGTGGTCGCAGCGCACTTCGCCGTCGATGCAGGCGTGCTCCGACACCACCAGGTAGCTGCTCTGGCCCGGTTCCGCGCATACGCTGCCCACCACCTTGCCGTCGATGCGCAGCCCGCCCCGGAACAGCAGATGGCCGTCGATCCGGCTGGCCGGACCGATCAGGCTGTCCATCGGGCTACGCGCTTTGGCGAACATGACACTCTCCGGCGATCGCGGCGACACCGGCACCGGATGCCGCCATGCCTGACTATGCCCAAGTTTGTTGCTGCGCGCCTTGATCTGCCTCGCCGTTTTCCAACGCCGCGCGTGTTACGGCAGCAACGCGATCTGGTTCAGGCCCGTGCCCTCTTCCAGGCCGAACATCAGATTCATGCACTGCACGGCCTGGCCCGAGGCGCCCTTGACCAGGTTGTCCTGCACCACCAGCACGATCACCGTGTTGCCGTTGCGGTGCAGCGCCAGGCGCAGCATGTTGGAGCCGCGGGTGGAACGGGTTTCCGGATGGGAGCCGAATGGCATCACGTCCACGAACGGCGCGTCCGCGTATTGCGCTTCGAACAAGGCTTGCAGTTCCTCGTTGCTGATGTCGCGCGTCAGGCGCGCGTACAGCGTGGAATGCATGCCGCGTATCATCGGCACCAGGTGCGGGGTGAAGATCAGGTTGACGGGCTGCTCGGTGAAAGTCTGCAGCTGGGCCACGGTTTCCGGCGTGTGGCGGTGACCGGCCACGCCGTAGGCCTTGAAGTTGTCGCTGGACTCGGAGAACAGGGTGCCGATCTCGGCCTTGCGGCCGGCGCCCGACACGCCGGACTTGCAGTCGGCGATCAGGCCGCCCGCATCGACCAGGCCCGCCTTCAGCAGCGGATAGAAGCCCAGCTGCATGGTGGTCGGGTAGCAACCGGGGTTGGCGATCAGCGTGGCGCCCTTGATGGCGTCACGGTTCAGCTCGGCCAGGCCGTACACGGCCTGCGCCAGCAGTTCCGGGCAGGTGTGGGGAATCTTGTACCACTGTTCGAACGTGGCCTGGTCCTTGAGCCGGAAGTCGGCCGCCAGGTCGATCACCTTCACGCCGGCCGCCAGCAGGGCCGGCGCCTGGGCCATGGCCACGCCGTGCGGGGTGGCGAAGAACACCACGTCGCACTGGCTCAGGTCGGCCTTGTCGGGCGAGGAGAAAGCCAGGTTCACGCGGCCGCGCAGCGAGGGGAACATGTCGGCCACGGGCAAGCCATCTTCCTTGCGCGACGTAATGGCCGTCAGCTGCACATCGGGATGGACTGCCAACAGTCGCAGCAATTCCACTCCGGTGTATCCGGTGCCGCCGACGATGCCAACTTTGATCATGTTCTTTCCTTGAGGGTGTAGGTGAGGTGGATAGATAAAACGACTGCCATTTTATCAGGCATGGGCGCGGCCCGTGCGGCGGCGCACCATAAACAAAAAGCCGCCTGACTGACGTCGGCGGCTTTTTGGTACAGCGCACTGCGTACAGTGCGCTGGCATAGCGTGAAAATTAACGCTTCGAGAATTGCTTTGCGCGACGTGCTTTGCGCAGACCAACTT
>JAZJZQ010000490.1:0-2937 GCA_040389625.1 Pseudomonadota bacterium
GATCGAGCTGTGCGCCAGTTCGTCGCTGCGGCCCAGGGCGCGCAGCACGTACGATGGTTCCAGGCTGGCCGAGGTGCAGGCCGAGCCGGACGACACGGCCAGGTCCTTGACGGCCATGATCAGCGATTCGCCTTCCACATAGTTGAAACTCACGTTCAGGTTGTGCGGCACGCGGTGCGCCATGTCGCCGTTGACGTAGGTTTCCTCGATCTCCTGCAGGCCGGCCGCCAGGCGGTCGCGCAGCGCCTTGATGCGCACGATCTCCTCGTCCATCTCCAGCTTGGCCAGGCGGAACGCCTCGCCCATGCCGACGATCTGGTGGGTCGGCAGGGTGCCCGAGCGCAGGCCGCGCTCGTGGCCGCCGCCGTGCATTTGCGCTTCGATGCGCACGCGCGGCTTGCGGCAGACGTACAGCGCGCCGATGCCCTTCGGGCCGTAGGTCTTGTGGGCGGTGAAGGTCATCAGGTCGACCTTGCTCTTTTGCAGGTCGATGACCACCTTGCCCGTCGCCTGGGCGGCGTCGCAGTGGAAGATGATGCCTTTCGAGCGGCACAGGGCGCCGATCTCGTCGATCGGCTGGATCACGCCAATCTCGTTATTGACCAGCATGACGGAGATCAGGATGGTGTCGGGGCGGATGGCCGCCGTCAGCTGCTCGATCGAGATCAGGCCGTTGTCCTGCGGGTCCAGGTAGGTCGCCTCGAAGCCCTGGCGTTCCAGTTCGCGCACCGTGTCGAGCACCGACTTGTGCTCCGTCTTGACGGTGATGATGTGCTTGCCCTTGGTCTTGTAGAACTGGGCCGCGCCCTTCAGGGCCAGGTTGTTGCTCTCGGTGGCGCCCGAAGTCCAGATGATTTCGCGCGGGTCGGCATTGACCAGCGCCGCCACGTGGCCGCGCGCCTCTTCCACCGCCTTTTCCGCCGTCCAGCCGTACATGTGGCTGCGCGAGGCGGGATTGCCGAACTGCTCGCGCAGATAGGGAATCATCTGGTCGGCGACGCGCGGATCGACCGGCGTGGTGGCCGAGTAGTCCATGTAGATCGGGAAATGCGGGGCGGTATGGAACTGGACCTGCGCGACGTTTTTTTCAGGGGCATTCATCTAGTAACTCCAATACGTAACAACTATTTATCAGGCGATTTTCAGCGCAGTGCGCGGCAATCCTCAGCCAAGCGCGGCTTGGTTGCGGTGTAGCACGACCACATTCTGTTCAGCGTTCTTCAGTTTCTGCTGGTCGACCAGGTCTTGCAGCGACACGGAATCGAGGTAGTCGACCATCTTTTCATTGAGCGTGGCCCACAGCTCGTGGGTCATGCAGCGCGCGCCGCTGGCCGCGTCGGCGCCGTGGCAGTTTTCCTTGCCGCCGCACTGGGTGGCGTCCAGCGGCTCGTCCACGGCGATGATGATGTCGGCCACCGTCACCTTGTCGGCCCGGCGCGCCAGGCTGTAGCCGCCGCCGGGGCCGCGGATGGACTCGACGATTTCATGCCGGCGCAGCTTGCCGAACAGCTGCTCCAGGTAAGACAGCGAAATGGCCTGGCGCTGGCTGATGCCCGACAGCGTGACGGGGCCCTTGCCCTGGCGCAGGGCCAAATCGATCATCGCAGTCACGGCAAAACGGCCTTTGGTGGTCAGACGCATCACTACCTCGGTTCAACTCGGTTAAAATATCGGTATTCCAACTAGTCAAAGCCTGATTAGTTGATCGATTTAGTCAAGTATATCAAACTTTGACAAAGTTTGTCAGGCGACCCCTTGGCCGGCCGCCAGCAGCCGCAGCGGGCCGAACAGGCCGTGCATGGCGCGGTTGACGATGAAACTCAGGTTGTACGGATGCTCGCAACATACCTGCGGGAAACTTTTCATTACCGGCAACTTATTCAGCTGTTCCGCGATCTTTCCCCACAGTATGACCACCGGCACCGGCTGCGCCAGCCGGGCCAGCTCCGCCATCACCGTCTCGAAGAACGGCAGCCATGCCTTGGCGTCGCGCGCCGGCGCCACGTGGGGGCGGAACACGAGGGCCGCGTTCAGCAGCAGGAAGCCGTGGGCCGTCAGCCGTTCCTGCATCTGGGCCAGGGTCTGGATGGTGGCGCCGCCGTTGCGGGCCCGCTCGGCCACGGCCGCCAGCGCGGGGCCGGCCGTATTGTCGGGCGCCAGCTGGCCATCGGCCACCAGCAGCATCTTCATGAAGTTGCGCAGCGAAGTGGCCTTGTTGACGGGCTTGGACAAGCCGCCGCCCTGCTCGTCCGACCACAGGCTGCCCACGGCGCCATCCATGAAGCACACCCCGGTCGCGCTCTCGGCGCGCGGATACGGCCCCTCCCCCACCAGCACGTAGCGCACCTGCTCCAGCGGCAGGGCGAAGGCGGCGAACAGGCGCTGCTCAGTGGGCAGGTAATGGTCCCGGGCCAGGGCCGGCAGATAGGCCGGGTCGGCCGCCATCATCGCCTGCAGCCCCTTGCGCAGGATGGGGCGCCAGGAAGCATGGGCGCGCGCGAGCGCGTCGGCGATGGGCTTGGGGATGGACATGGCAGTGCGGCGGGAGGGGAAAGGCGAAATTGTAACGCAGGGCGCTTACGGCTGTCTTGCGCCCACGCGGGTTGCCGCGCTTGCGCTAGTATCGACAATGTAGCAAGATTGTCATGTTGTTTTCGCCGTCTCTTCCACCATCGAGGTCAAATGTGGCAACACCCGACATTTCCAAGCTCAAGATCGAACGCGGCGCCCAGGCGCAGATGACGGGGCCGCGCTCGCGGCGGCGCTGGATCAGGTGGGTGGTGGCGGGCCTGGTGCTGCTGGGCGCGGCGTCCGTCGTATCGCGCCAGCTGGGCGGCGCGGCCAGCGTGGAGACGGTCACCGTGGCGCTGGCCTACCCGTCCCAGAACTACACGCTGCTCAACGCCACCGGCTACGTGGTGGCGCAGCGCAAGGCGG
>JAZJZQ010000491.1:0-2789 GCA_040389625.1 Pseudomonadota bacterium
GCCGGCGAGCAGGGCCGCGGCTTCGCCGTGGTGGCGTCCGAAGTACGCAACCTGGCCCAGCGCAGCGCCGGCGCGGCCAAGGAAATCAAGGCCCTGATCGGCGACTCGGTGGAACAGGTGGACCTGGGGGCGCGGCTGGTGCAGCAGGCCGGCAGCACGATGCAGGAAGTGGTGGCCAGCGTCAAGCGCGTGACCGACATCATGGGCGAAATCACCTCGGCCAGCAGCGAACAAAGTACGGGCATCGACCAGGTCAACACGGCGATCGCGCAAATGGACCAGGTCACGCAGCAGAATGCGGCGCTGGTGGAAGAAGCGGCGGCAGCGGCGGCCAGCATGCAGGAACAGGCGGCGCGGCTGGCCGAAGTGGCGGCCTGCTTCAAGCTCGGTAACGAAGGCATGCTGGCGGCGCCGGCACGGGTCGCGCCCGCGCGCCGTCCCGTCGCGGCGGCAGCTGCCGCACCGAAGAAGGTAGCGCGCGCTCCAGCGCCAGCGGCCCGGCGGCTGGAAGCCGTCCCCGCGCCCGCCGCGGCCAAGGCCAGCCCACGCAAACCGGCCACCGTCGGCGGCGACCAGGACTGGGAAGAGTTCTAACAGCCCGGGGGGTTAAGCCTGCAGGAACATCTGCTGCAGATCGTTGAGGAAGCGCTGGCCCAGCTCGGTCGGGCGGATGACCAGGTGGTCGCGGTACAGCAGGCCCTTGGCTTCGGCGGCGTTGAGCGTCTTGTCGATCGCGTTCAGGCTCATGCCGGTGCGTTCGGCGAACAGGTTGGGCGAGAAGCCGCCGTGCAGCCGCAAGGTGTTGAGCATGAATTCGAAGCCCATGTCCTCACGCGCGATCTCGTATTCCTCCTGCACCGGCGTACCGTTGCGTACCTGCTCCATGTAGCTCCTGGGCTGCTTGTAGCGGGCCTGGCGCAGCACCCGATGCGGGAACGACAGCTTGGAATGCGCGCCGGCGCCAATGCCGAGGTAGTCGCCAAATTCCCAGTAGTTGAGGTTGTGGCGCGCCTGCCGCCCCGGCTGGGCGTAGGCCGACACTTCGTACTGGCCATAGCCGTGCGCCGCCGTCAGCTCCGCGATCATGTCCTGCATGTCGGCGCTGGCGTCATCGTCCGGCAGCGTGGGCGGATACTTGGCGAACACCGTGTTCGGCTCCATCGTCAGGTGGTACAGCGACAGATGCGGCGGCTGGTACGACATGGCCGTCTCCACATCGAGCCGCGCCTGTTCCAGCGTCTGCGACGGCAGCGCGTACATCAGGTCCAGGTTGAAGTTGTCGAAGTTGGCCCGCGCGATTTCCACCGCGCGGCGCGCCTCGTCGCCGTCATGGATGCGGCCCAGCGATTTCAGGTGGTCCGCGTTGAAGCTCTGGATGCCGATCGACAGGCGATTGATGCCGCTGGCGCGATAGGAGCGGAATTTCTCCGCTTCGAACGTGCCGGGGTTCGCTTCCATCGTGATTTCGGCGTCGCCGTCCAGCGGCAGCAGCGTGCGCAGGTCCGACAGCAGCCGGTCCAGCCCCGCCGCCGACATCAGGCTGGGCGTGCCGCCGCCGATGAAAACGGTATAAATCTTTCTGCCCCAGATCAGCGGCAGCGCCATCTCCAGGTCGGCGCGCAGCGCGTCCAGGTATTCCTTTTCGGGGAAGGCACCGCCCTGGGCTTCATGCGAGTTGAAGTCGCAATAGGGACACTTGCGCACGCACCACGGGAAATGCACGTACAGCGACAGCGGCGGCAGCGCCTGCAGGTTCAGGGCGCCCGGCTGCAGGTACTTGACGGCGGCGCCGGCTGCATCGGCGGTGGCCATGGCCGGCTTGGACGCGGCGCCCGCGACTTTAATCGGGATCATCGCAGCTTCTCGACCAATGCGCGCAGGGCCTGGCCGCGGTGCGACAGCGCGTTCTTCTCGTCAGGCGTGAGCTCGGCGGCGCATTTGCCCAGCGCCGGGATATAGAAATGCGGATCGTAGCCGAAGCCGCCATTGCCGCGTGGGGTGGCGATCATTTCGCCGTTCCAGCGGCCGTCCGCGATCACCGGCTGCGGATCGTCGGCGTGACGCACGTAGACCAGCACGCAGTAGTAATAGGCCGACTTGTCGGCATGGGGCGCCAGGTCGGCGATCAGCTTCGCGTTGTTGGCGGCGTCGGACTTGGGCTCGCCCGCGTAACGCGCGGAATACACGCCCGGCGCGCCGCCCAGCGCGTTGACGCACACGCCGGAATCGTCGGCCAAGGCCGGCAGGCCGGTCAGGCGCGAAGCATGGCGCGCCTTTTCCAGCGCGTTCTCGACGAAGGTGATGTGCGGTTCGTCCGCTTCGGGCACGTCGTATTCGCCCTGGGCGTGGACCGAGAAGCCGACAGTGGACAGCAGTTCGTTGAATTCCTTGAGCTTGCCCGCGTTGTTGGAGGCAAGGATGAGACGTTGGGTCATGGGTAATCTGGCTATAGTGGCAATGCGCCCCGCGTGCGCGGGGCTGGAAGTGCCGCCATTGTAAACCGATTTGGCCGCGCCGCCTTTCCGGACACCGGCCGAGGGCCGCGCGTCGCCGTCCAGCTGCTGCGCGGCCACTCCCCAACGTCAGCCCTGCGCCGCCACCTGCAGCACCAGCTTGCCGTTGTTGCTGCCGTCGAACAGCTTCTGGAACGTTTCGGGGAACGACGCCAGGCCCTGCACCACGTCCTCGCGGGTCTTCAACTTGCCGGCGGCGATCCAGCCGCCCATGGCGACGATCGCCTCCATGGCGCGCGGATAGTAGTCCGCCACCATGATGCCCTTCATCGTGGC
>JAZJZQ010000492.1:0-6404 GCA_040389625.1 Pseudomonadota bacterium
GCAGGCCGGCGGCCGTCAGGTACTCGGTCACCACGCGCGAGCCGGGGGCCAGCGAGGTCTTGATGTGGGGCGCCACGGTCAGGCCCGCTTCCACGGCCTTCTTGGCCAGCAGGCCGGCGGCCAGCAGCACGCTCGGGTTCGAGGTGTTGGTGCAGGAAGTGATGGCGGCGATCAGCACGTCGCCGTTCTTGACGTCCACGCCATTGCTGGTGGTGTAGGTCTTGCCCAGGTCGTCGGCCTTCTTGTTGAAGCCGTTTTCGGTGGTCGGCTTGGAGAACAGCTCGATGAAGTTGTTGCGCACGTTGCCGATTTCGATACGGTCTTGCGGACGCTTGGGGCCGGCCAGCGAAGGGGTGACGCTGGTCAGGTTCAGTTCCACCACGCGGGTGTAGTCGATCTCGCCGGCCTTGGGCACGCCGTACAGGCCCTGGGCCTTGAAGTAGCTGGCGAAGGCAGCGATTTCTTCCTTGCTGCGGCCGGTGCCTTCGAAGTATTCGATGGTGGCGTCGTCGACCGGGAAGAAGCCCATGGTGGCGCCGTATTCCGGCGCCATGTTGGCGATGGTGGCGCGGTCGGTCAGCGACAGCGTCTCGGTGCCTTCGCCGAAGAACTCGACGAACTTGCCGACGACTTTTTCCTTGCGCAGCAGTTCGGTGATGGTCAGCACCAGGTCGGTCGCGGTGCAGCCTTCGCGCAGCACGCCCGTCAGGTTGACGCCGATCACGTCCGGGGTCAGGAAGTAGACCGGCTGGCCCAGCATGCCCGCTTCGGCCTCGATACCGCCCACGCCCCAGCCGACCACGCCGATGCCGTTGATCATGGTGGTGTGGGAGTCGGTGCCGACCAGGGTGTCGGGGTAGTAGACGCCGTCGGCGGCCTTGTGCACGCCGCGGGCCAGGTATTCCAGGTTGACCTGGTGCACGATGCCGAAGCCGGGTGGCACCACGCCGAAGGTGTCGAATGCTTGCATGCCCCACTTCATGAACTGGTAGCGCTCGTTATTGCGCGAGAATTCCAGCTTCATGTTCAGGTCCAGTGCGCCCTTTTCGCGGAAGTGGTCGATGGTGACCGAGTGGTCCACCACCAAGTCGACCGGCACCAGCGGCTCGATCTTCTTGGCGTTGATGCCCATCTTGTTGGCCACGTTGCGCATGGCGGCCAGGTCGGCCAGCAGCGGTACGCCGGTGAAGTCCTGCAGCACCACGCGGGCCACGACGAACGGGATTTCATCGGTGCGCTCGGCGGTGGCGCCCCAGTTGGCCAGCTGCTTGACGTGTTCTTCGGTCACTTTCTTGCCGTCGCAGTTGCGCAGCACCGACTCCAGCACCACGCGGATCGACACCGGCAGGCGGGAGATGCTGGCGCCCAGGCTCTTTTCCAGGGCCGGCAAGGAGTAGAACTTGCCTTTCTTGCCGGCTGAGATGTTGAAATCCTTAAGCGTGTTCAGAGTGTTGCGGGACATGACCTCTCCTTTATTGGGTATCGTCTTATTCGGTTCGGGGAAAGCGGTACTACACGGCGCCGGCGACGGCGCCGTCAGGTGAAAGCGGTTTGCCGATGCAAAAACGACAGCTGCTTACAGCTTGGCGTCGGCGGCCGGCGCGGCCAGGCTGACGGACTTGCTCTGTTCGGCGTTGCGGCACTCGTTGGCCAGCTGGTGGCCGCCTTTCGAGTCCAGCAGCATGCTCTTGGCCGGGATGCCTATCCACACCAGGCCCAGCAGCTTGTTCTCGAAGCGCTGGGCGCCCGTGGTGGTGCCCACGCGGGTCAGGCGCAGCAAGCGCTTCTTCCAGCGCAGGGCGATGTGGCCGTCGTCGGCGTCGTTCTTGTACAGGGTGACCTTGTTGCCCAGTTCGCAATCGAAATCGACCACGGTCGAGCCCGTGACGGATGGTTCGTCCGCTTCCTCGTCACCCGTCTTGGGGGCGGCGGCTTCGGCCTTGCTGACCTTGTGTTTGGCGGGCTTTTTCACCTCGGCCTGGGCGCTGGTGGCCAGGGTGAGGGAAGCGAGCGCGAGGCTGCATGCCAGGAAAAGTTTGGAAATGGACATGGTTATGCCTCCTTGTTAGGGTCGTTGGGACCGGTGTTGATCATGGCGGCCACCGACTCGGGCAGGGTCAGCCCGGCCAGTTTGGCCCGTTGTAGAACTGTCCAATAATATCGGTAGCTGGCGCGGTCATGCAAGCGTCCGTTCAACGAGATCGGCCCCCATTGTACCTGGGCCGCCTCGTGCAGGATGGCGGCCGCCTCGTGCACTTCCGACACGCGCGGCGTGAAGGCCTTGATCACGGGCTTGATCTGGCTGGGGTGGATGCTCCACATGCGGGTATAGCCGAATTCGACCGCCGCGCGCTGGGCGTCGTTGGCCACCACGGCGGTGTCCTTGATTTCCGTCGTCACGTTATGCGACGGCACCTTGCCGTGGGCGTGGCAGGCGGCCGCGATTTCCAGCTTGGCCCGCACCACCAGCGGATGGGCGAATTGGCCCGGGGTGCGCATGGCGTTGCCGGGCACGGCGCCGTAGTGGGCCGACACGAAATCCATGATGCCGAACGACAGGCACTCGACCTGGGGCAGGGCGGCGATGGCGTGCACCTCGTGCAGCGCGCCGTGGGTTTCGATCAGCACGTGGATCGGCAAGCCGCTGCGGCCGGCCGCCTTGGCGTGGCGGTTGACGAGGGTGATGGCGTCCTTGGTCTCGCGTACACTGTTGACTTTTGGCAAGACCAGATAGGCCAGCTTGGGCGCGGCGGCGCAAATGATGGCCACGTCCCGTGCGAAATGGGGGCTGCCCACGTCGTGCACGCGGGCGCCGATGCGGTTGAAACGGTTGTCGTCGGAGGCCAGCAGTTCGGCCACCAGGCGCGCGTGCGCTTCCTCGTTGCCGGCGCTGGCGCCGTCCTCGCAATCGAGGGTGATGTCGAACAGGGGGCCAAGTTCTTGCTGCAAGGCAATCGATTTACGCATCAGCTTCTCGGAGCCGGCGTAGTGGTCGCATACCGGCAGCAGCAGCGGCTGGCGATTGCCCTGGAATAAAACCTCGGATGGATGCATGCGGTCAGTCGGGGAGGAAATGGCGGGGTCGGAATGCACAACCGCCGCGCTGCTCTGGGCAGCGCGGCGGTTGCGGCGGATCGGTGCGGAGACCGGGTCCACGGGAGACGATTATGGCAGCAGGTGCTTGACGCCTTCACGCTCTTCGGTCAGTTCTTTCAGGGTCAGGTTGATGCGCTCTTGCGAGAAGGCATCAATTTCCAGGCCTTGAACGATCTTGTATTCGCCGTTTTCCGTGGTGACAGGGAAACCGAACACGGTGCCTTCAGGAATGCCGTAGGAACCGTCCGATGGCACACCCATGGTGGTCCACTTGCCGGCGGTGCCCAGTACCCAGTCATGCACGTGGTCGATGGCGGCGTTGGCGGCCGAAGCAGCCGACGACAGGCCGCGCGCTTCGATGATGGCGGCGCCGCGCTTGCCCACGGTTGGCAGGAACACGTTGGCGTTCCATTCCTGGTCGTTGATCAGTTCCTTGACAGCCTTGCCGCCCACGGTGGCGAAGCGGTAGTCGGCGTACATGGTTGGCGAGTGGTTGCCCCACACGCACAGCTGCTCGATGTCCTTGACGGCGGTGCCGGTCTTGGCGGCCACTTGCGACAGGGCGCGGTTGTGGTCCAGGCGCAGCATGGCGGTGAAGTTCTTCGCTGGCAGCGAAGGAGCCGACTTCATGGCGATGTAGGCGTTGGTGTTGGCAGGGTTGCCCACCACCAGTACCTTGACGTTGCGCGAAGCGACGGCGTCCAGCGCCTTGCCCTGCACCGTGAAGATCTGGGCGTTCGCTTCCAGCAGGTCCTTGCGCTCCATGCCTGGGCCGCGGGGACGGGCGCCAACCAGCACGGCCACGTCGGCGTCCTTGAAGGCCGTCATCGGGTCGGAGTGGGCGGTCATCTCGGTCAGCAGCGGGAAGGCGCAGTCGTCGATTTCCATCATGACGCCTTTCAGCGCTTTCTGGGCTTTCTCGTCATTGATTTCCAGCAGTTGCAGGATCACTGGTTGATCCTTGCCGAGCATGTCGCCGTTGGCGATGCGGAACAGCAGGGCGTAGCCGATCTGGCCGGCGGCGCCGGTCACTGCAACACGCATTGGGGTTTTAGCCATGATGAATCTCCAAGTTGGGAATGAAAACGTTCTGTCGAAGCTGGACCTACGCTTGTCCGGGAAAACAGTAATGATACCAAAACCAGCGTCATGTACGGGCCAGAGTTGCTGTCGTGCCCGCCAGGAGATGGCGGGGCGCGGCGGCGGTCGGGCGTTGCTTTTCGGGATGCCTGGGACGGTGAGCTGGGGCGCCGGCACAGGTCCTGAAAACGCTAGCCTGGCGAGTGTAGGCGCGTCCGATGCTTCTGTCAATCCTATCTTATGTCTTATATAAGACACATAACTTGGAGTGGTTTTGCTGGACGGCCAGGGGTATTTGTGGTGAAATCGCGGTCTATGAATCCCGTCCCGCCCAACCAGAATCCAAACAGCGCAGCCGCCAGCGGGGCGGCCGGCACGGCCGTGAGCCCGGCGCCGGCAACGGGCAGTTCGCCCACTTTTTCCCCACTGTACCAGCAAATCAAGGCCCTCATCACGCAAAGCCTGCAATCGGGCGAGTGGAAGCCGGGCGAGCTGATCCCCAGCGAGGTGGAACTGGCCAACCGCTTCAAGGTCAGCCAGGGCACGGTGCGCAAGGCCATCGACGAGCTGGCCGCCGAAAACCTCGTCATGCGGCGCCAGGGCAAGGGCACTTTCGTGTCCACCCACCACGAGGCGCGCGCCCATTTCCGCTTCCTGCGCCTGATGCCCGACGAAGGCGTGCCGCATTATCCCGAAAGCAAGATTATCGAAGTCAAGCGCATCCGCGCCCCGGCCGACGTGGCCCGGCTGCTGGACCTGAAGACGGGCGACGCCCTGATCTTCATCAAGCGCGTGCAATCGTTTGACGGCGTGCCCACCATCGTCGAGGAACTGTGGCTGCCCGGCCAGACCTTCAAGGGCCTGACGGCGGAGCGGCTGATGGAATACAAGGGGCCCATGTACGGCCTGTTCGAGTCCGAGTTCGGCACCCGCATGATACGGGCGGCCGAGAAGATCCGCGCCGTGTGCGCCGACGAGGCGGCGGCCGAGCTGCTGGGGATCGCCCCCGGCACGCCCCTGTTGTGCGCCGAGCGGGTGTCGTTCACCTACGGCGATAAACCGGTGGAACTGCGGCGCGGCCTGTACCTGACGGCGCACCACCATTACCAGAATGAGCTGAATTAAATTTGGCCGATAGAAGCGAGACAGGGGCGCCGTCCGCGGCGCCCAACCGGTGGAACATGCCAGAAGTTGGCATTGTTTAGCTGATAATACGATGAACTACGGAAAGTAGCAGCCGGACAGTGTTGCAAAACACTATTTTTGTTATATGTAGCAATAGATATTGGTGGTAGCTGCGAAATAAGCGAAAATCGCAGTCTCACTATTTTTTGTAAGCTTAAGGGAGGTCTTGTTATGTCTGAAGCCGTAAGGGAAGCGCCTAAAAAGGAACGGCCCGAATTCCGCAACATCCATGTGACGGAATTGTCTAACTACCGCTTGCCTTTGGCCGGGGTTGTATCCATCCTGCACCGCATCAGCGGCCTCATGATGTTCCTCCTGCTGCCATTCGTCCTCTATCTGTTGGAACTGAGCCTGCGCTCGGAAATCTCCTACGCCTACTTCCAGGGCATCGCCTCGCAGCCCCTGGTCAAGCTGATCATCCTGGCGCTGGTGTGGGGCTACATGCAGCACTTCTGCGCCGGCGTACGCCACCTGTTCATGGACCTGCACTTCGGCCTGGACAAACTGTCGGCCCGCAAGTCGGCCGCCACCGTACTGGCTATCAGCCTGTCCCTGACCGCCCTGGTCGCCCTCAAATTGTTTGGAGTTTTCTGATGGCACGAAATAACGTCGGACCTAAGCGCCTCGTCGTGGGCGCTCACTACGGCCTGAAAGACTGGCTGGCGCAGCGCATCACCGGCATCCTGATGGTGGTGTACACGGTCACCCTGCTGGTGGCCTTCCTCACCGGCAGCAACTTCAGCTATGAAGGCTGGGCCGGCCTGTTCGCCCAGCAGTGGTTCAAGC
This sequence comes from Pseudomonadota bacterium, assembly GCA_040389625.1. GTDB lineage: Bacteria > Pseudomonadota > Gammaproteobacteria > Burkholderiales > Burkholderiaceae_D > Rugamonas. Next base: position 6,148 of record JAZJZQ010000492.1, read on the forward strand.
TGTTCAGCGCCGTGACCCTGTTTGGCCTGTTCTACCACGCCTGGGTTGGCGTGCGCGACATCTGGATGGACTACGTCAAAGCCGTCGGTCTGCGCCTCACCCTGCAAATCGCCACCATGCTGTGGCTGATCGCGTGCGCGTTCTACGCAGTGCAAATTCTCTGGAGTGTTTAATCGTGGCAGCAATCAAATCTGCAATCCCAACCCGCCGCTTTGACGCGGTAATCGTCGGCGCCGGCGGCTCCGGCATGCGCGCAT
>JAZJZQ010000493.1:0-3644 GCA_040389625.1 Pseudomonadota bacterium
GCATCTCGATGTAGCCGCGGTTCAGGTAGAAGGACTTGAGCGACTCGATGTCGCCCGTCAGCTTGGTCTTGGAATACTGGTTGGCCTTGGTGTACCAGCTGAACCAGCCGCCCGTATTGAGGGCCAGCTGTTCCTTGATCTCGCTGTCGGAGAATACCTTGTTGCCGACGATGTTGATCTGCTTGATCTTGGCCACCTCGCCCTCGTCCACGGCGAAGGTCACGTTGACGCGGTTACGCTCGATCGGGGTGACGGTGGTGGTGATCTTGACGCCGTACAGGCCGTGCGACAGGTACTGGCGCTTGAGTTCCTGCTCGGCGCGGTCGACCGAGGCCTTGTCGAAGATCTTGGCCTCGCCCACACCGATGTCCTTCAGGGCCTTGACCAGCGTGTCCTTCTCGAATTCCTTGGTGCCGGTGAATTCCACCTTGGCGATGGCGGGCCGTTCCTCGACCAGCACCACCAGCACGTTGCCGTCCGCTTCCAGCCGCACGTCCTTGAAGAAACCGGTGGCATACAGCGCCTTGATGGCGGCCACGCTCTTCTCGTCGTTGAAGGTCTCGCCGACCCGCACCGGCAGGTAGCTGAACACCGTACCGGCTTCCGTGCGCTGGATCCCTTCGACGCGGATATCTTTGACGGTGAAGGGTTCAATGGCAAGCGCGCTGCCGGCACACATGGCCAGGACGGCGGCGCCGATCAGACTGCGGCGAAAGGAAGGCGAGGCGATACGGTCAGAATGTAATTTCATTGGCTAAATCGATGGCTAATTCATTGAACTACTCATTGGACTACTCGTTGGACCATTTTTATTATCGGACCACTTCTGCACAACGCTGCGCCGGCCGCGCCATCGGCGGCATAGGTACTGCTACAGCAGGCGCGCCACGTCGTTGAATACCGCCAGCATCATCAGGCCGACCAGCAGGCCGATGCCCAGGCGTTGCGCAATCTCGCCAAAACGCTCCGGCACGGGGCGCCCGGTCAAAACTTCCAGCGAATAATACAGCAAAAGCCCCCCATCTAGAACGGGTATGGGGAGCAAATTCATCACGCCCAGACTGATGCTGATGAAGGCGACGAAGCTCAGGTAGCTGGCCGCGCCTATCCGTGCGGTCTGGCCGGCATAATCGGCAATCGTGATCGGGCCGGTCACGTTCTTCCACGACACCTCGCCGATGATCATCTTGCCGATCATCTTGAGCGTCATGGTGCTGGTGTCCCACACCTTGTCGAGCGCCTTGCCCAGCGCCGCCACGGGCCCGGCCCGCACGACGATCATATCCGGCATCTGCGCCACCATCGCGCCGATCTTACCGACTGTTACAGTTCCCTTACCTTCCTTTTCGGCCACCGGCGTGACGGCCAGTTCCAGCGTCTGGCCGGCGCGGCGCAGGCCGATGCGCACCGTCCTGCCGCCGGCCGGACGGATATGCTCGATGAAGGCGGGACCGTCGGCCACCGGTGCATCGTCCACGCTCAGTATCAGGTCGCCCGCCTGCAGGCCGGCCTGCGCGGCCGCGCCGCCGGGCAGCACCTGGTCGATCACGGGCGCAGGACGGGCCAGCGTCAGGCCCAGGTGGCCCAGCACGTCGCCCTCCAGGTCCAGCGCAACGAGCGCCGATGCCGGCAGTTGCGGCGCATAGCGGCCCATGCCCGGGCGTTCCACGTCCAGCCGCGCCGGACGTTTGTCGATGGCGGCCTGGATCACCTGCCAGCGCAGCTCGGACCAGCCGCTCACGGCGTGGCCATTGACGCCGGCCACCAGGTCGCCCCGGCGCAGGCCCGCCTGCTCGGCCGCGCTGCCGGCCACCGGGGCACCCAGCTTGCTCGACGGCTCGGCCACGCCGGCCATATACAGGCCGGTAAACAACAGGATGGCGATCAGGAAGTTGGCCAGCGGGCCGGCGGCCACGATGGCGATCCGGCGCCACACGTTCTGGTGGGTGAATTCGCGCCGCAGGTCCTGCGGCGCCAGCGCGCTCAGGTCCTGCTCGCGGCTATCGAGCATCTTGACGTAGCCGCCCAGCGGCAGCGCCGAGATGGCCCATTCCGTCTGGTCGGCGCCGAAGCGGCGCGACCACACCACCTTGCCCATCCCGATCGAGAAGCGCAGCACCTTGACCCCGCACCAGCGCGCCACCAGGTAGTGGCCCAGCTCATGAAACAGGATCAGTGAACCCAGCGCGACGACAAAAGCCAGCAGGGTCGTGAGCGCGTTCATTTTGCGTGGCTGCCGATGTAGGCGTGGGCCGCGGCGCGGGCCAGCGCGTCCTGCTCCATCACGGCGGCGATGCTGCTGGCCGCCTCATGGGGCACGGTGTGCATCACGTGCGCGATCACGCGGTCGATCTGGCGGAAGCCGATGCGCAGCTCGAGGAACGCTTGCACGGCGATTTCGTTGGCCGCGTTCAGCAGGGCCGGCGCCGTGCCGCCTGCGCGCAGCGCCTCGAACGCCAGCGCCAGGCAGGGGAAGCGCACCAGGTCGGGCCGCTCGAACTGCAGGGCGCCCATCTGCGTCAGGTCCAGCTGCGCCACGCCCGAAGCGATGCGCTCGGGCCAGGCCAGCGCGTGCGCGATCGGGGTGCGCATGTCGGGGTTGCCCAGCTGGGCCAGCACGGAACCGTCCACATACGACACCATCGAGTGGATCACGCTTTGCGGGTGGATCACCACCTCGATCTGGTCGGCCGGGGCGCCGAACAGCCAGTGGGCCTCGATCACTTCCAGGCCCTTGTTCATCATGGTGGCCGAGTCGACCGAGATCTTGCGGCCCATGACCCAGTTCGGGTGCTTGCAGGCCTGCTCCGGCGTGACGGCGTCGAGCGTGTCGACGGCGCGCGCCAGGAACGGGCCGCCGGAGGCCGTCAGCAGCACCTTGGCCACCCCGGCCGCGGCCGGGGTGCGGCCGTAACCGTGCGGCAGGCACTGGAAGATGGCATTGTGTTCGCTGTCAATCGGCAGCAGCACGGCGCCGCTGTCCTGCACGGCATCCATGAACAGCTGGCCGGACATGACCAGCGCTTCCTTGTTGGCCAGCAGCACCTTCTTGCCGGCGCGGGCGGCGGCCAGCGTGGGCGCCAGGCCGGCCGCGCCGACGATGGCGGCCATCACGGCGTCCACTTCGGGCGCGCTGGCGATGGCGCACAGGGCTTGCTCGCCCCACGCCACTTCCGTGCGCAAGCCCTTGGCCCGCAGCAGCGCGCCAAGCCGGTCGGCGGCGGCGGCGCTGCCGACCACGGCGCGCGCAGGACGGAACTGTTCGCACTGGGCGGCCAGTTCGTCGACCCGGCTGTGGGCCGACAGCGCGTAGACGGAATAGCGCTCGGGATGGCGGGCCAGCACGTCCAGCGTGGACACGCCGATCGAACCGGTGGCGCCGAGTATGGTGATGCGTTGCATAGCGACTTCCTTCACAGCCAGGAACCGATCAGCGCCGCCATGGGCAGCACCGGGATCAGGGCGTCAATACGGTCCAGCACACCGCCGTGGCCGGGCAGCAGCTGGCTGCTGTCCTTCATGCCGGCGCGGCGCTTGAGCTGGGATTCGAACAGGTCGCCGGCGATGCTGGCGGCGACCATCAGCAGCAGGATGGCCAGCGTGGCCAGCCAGCCCATCTTGGCCTGCAGGCGCACGGCGAAGGT
>JAZJZQ010000494.1:0-5251 GCA_040389625.1 Pseudomonadota bacterium
GTGGGGCGCGACGTGGACACCATCATCCGCGACCTGATCGATATCGGCATCAAGCAGACCCGCTCGGCCGAGATGGCCAAGGTGCGGGCCCGGGCCGAGGATGCGGCCGAGGACCGGGTGATCGACATCCTGGTGCCGCCGGCGCGCGACTTCGGCTTCAACGCGGGCGGCACGGAGCCGCCGGCCGGCGACACCACGCGCCAGACCTTCCGCAAACGGCTGCGCCAGGGCGAGCTGGACGACAAGGAAATCGAGCTCGAGCTGGCCGAGACGGGCCCGCAGATGGAAATCATGGCCCCGCCCGGCATGGAGGAAATGACGGAGCAGATCAAGTCCATGTTCTCGGGCATAGGCGGCGGGCGCAAGAAGTCGCGCAAGCTCAAGATCAAGGACGCCATGAAGTTCCTGGTGGACGAGGAGGCGGCCAAGCTCATCAACGAAGACGAGATGAAGCAGAAGGCGATCCAGAACGTGGAGCAGAACGGCATCGTGTTCCTCGACGAGATCGACAAGATCGCCTCGCGCTCGGAAGTGGGCGGCGCCGACGTCTCGCGCGCCGGCGTGCAGCGCGACCTGCTGCCGCTGGTGGAAGGCACCACCGTCAACACCAAGTACGGCATGATACGCACCGACCACATCCTGTTCATCGCGTCCGGCGCCTTCCACCTGGCCAAGCCGTCGGACCTGATCCCCGAGCTGCAGGGCCGCTTCCCGATCCGGGTGGAACTGGAGTCGCTGTCGATTGCCGACTTCGAACGCATCCTCACCAGCACCGACGCCTGCCTGACCAAGCAGTACGAGGCACTGCTGGCCACCGAGAATGTCACGCTCGAGTTCGCGCCGGAAGGTATCAACCGCCTGGCCGAGATCGCGTTTTCCGTCAACGAACGCACCGAGAACATCGGCGCGCGCCGGCTGTACACGGTGATGGAAAAGCTGCTGGAGGAAATCTCGTTCACGGCCACGGAAACGTCGGACCAGCACCTCACCATCGACGCGGTCTACGTCAACGCCCGGCTCGACGCGCTGGCCGTCAACGAAGACCTGTCGCGCTACGTGTTGTAAGGGAGGACAGGATGGCCAACAAGGCGCTGGCGACCCGGCAGAAGATGCAGTTCCGCGTGGGACCGTCGCCCAAGCCGCGCAATCCGGTGGCGGTGGCGGCCAAGCTGCGCGCGGCCGGCCCGCACGTGAAGAACGTGTCGGCCCAGCGCCAGGCGGCCAAGCGGGCGCTGGCCAAGGCCCTGCTGAAAAAACCGGACGAAGAGTGAACCGTCAGCGGGCGCCGGTGCTGGCGCCCGCTCTCGGGTAAGCGTGACAGACGCCGGGCGGCGTCAGAAGTGGTAGGCGGCGCCCACCGAAAACACGTTCAGGTTGGACTTGTCGGCCTTGCCCAGCCGGGCCGGCAGGTAGTTCCAGTCAGCATTGAGGGCCCAGTGCCGGTCGATCGCATAGGACAGGCCCAGGCCCGCCGTCAGCAGCAACGCATTGTTGCTATCGCTGCCGCCGGCCGCATAACTGACTTTGCCGTGCTCGTAGGCCAGGCCCAGGCGCGTAGTCCAGGTCCAGTCCTCGCTCAGCTTGTTGAACGAGGCGGCTGTCACGCTCATGCCCGACAGCTTGCCCTCCCCCTGGCTCAGCACGCCGGCCCCGTTCTTGAACGCGCCCTTGGCGGCGCCGCCCGTGAAGACGGCCAGTTCGATGGCCCGCGTCTGCTTGAGGCCGAACAGTTCGCCCTCGCCCAAGGTATAGCCGCCATACACGCGGGTGCTGGCGCCGGCGTTGCGTTCGCAGGGGCTGCCGCCCAGGCAGTCGAAGTTGTAGTGGTTGCGCCAGCCGATATCCAGGCCCAGGTAGCCGGGCGACAGGTCGGCGGCGGCCGCGGCGCCGCTGGCGCCCAGCAAGGCGCCGGCCAGCAGCATGGCGCGTACGGTAGGTTGCATCATCATCATTTCCCTCTCAGGTTTCAGTCTTGGATGACGTCGCTGCTGTGAGTGACATCGCCGCGCAGTGTGATCCCGTTCCACCAATAGTCCTAGCAGAAAGTACCAGGGCGCAAATTCCTGTACAGATGGTAGCGAACCGTGCTACCTTTTTGCCTTTATGACAAGCACGGAACAGGCATGAGTTCACCGCAATTGCTGTTGCAGGTATTGCGCACCCAGCTGCGCGCGGCCGGCGTGACGTACCGGGAACTGGCCGGCCGCATCGGCATGAGCGAGTCCAGCGTCAAGCGCATGTTCGGCCAGCAGGACATGGCGCTGTCGCGCCTGGCGCAGATCTGCAAGGCGGCCGGCATCGCGCTGGAAGACGTGCTGCGCGGCGCGGCCGACGCCACGCCCCATGCCGACACCCTCACCCTGCCACAGGAAACGTCGCTGGTGGCCAATCCGCGCCTGCTGTTGATGGCGATCTGCTGCCTGGGCCACTGGAGCCTGGAGCAGGTGCTGGAAACGTACCGGCTCAGCGAGCCGGAATGCATCGTCCTGCTGGCCGAGCTGGACCGGCTGCGCCTGATCGAGCTCAAGCCCTTGAACCGCTACCGGCTGCGGGTGTCGAACGCCTTCCACTGGCTGGCCGACGGCCCCGTGCAGCAGTTCTTCCGCAGCCATGTGGTGAACGATTATTTCAGCGGCCAGTTCGACGGCCCGGGCGAGGCGCTGCTGTGCCTGCCCGCCCGGCTGTCCCGGGCCAGCGCGCTGGAGCTGGCCGCCAAGATCCAGCTGCTGGCCGGCGAACTGGCGCGGCTGCACCAGGGCGACCGCCGCCTGCCCGCGCCCGAGCGCGACGGCTACACCTTGCTGGTGGGATTTCGTTCGTGGGAGTTTGCCGCCTTCACGGCCCTGCGGCGCCAGCCGCCGCAGGCAGCCTGACGCGGGCGGCCAGTGGCGGAAGGCCAGTGGCCGCCGCTGCCTGTCCTTACCAGACCGGTCCGAGGAACAGGTACAGCGTGCCGCTGTTGCCCTTGGTGCTGCCGGCACCGAAGTACAGGGGCCCGAAGCGGGTATCGACGGCCGTGAAGATGCTGGCCGCCTGCTTGACGCTGGCCCAGTGCAGTGGATTGTCGTCGCCGTAGCCGGCGCCGGCCTCCAACGAGAAGCCCAGCCGCACGTCGCCGCCCAGGGCGGCCGGCATGGCGCCCACCGTGCGCGCCATCACCATGCGCCCCAGCAGTACGCGGTTGCCGGCCACCGATTCGGGCGCCGTGCCGGACAGGCGCAAAAAGCCGCCCAGGCTGAACGGCGCCGAACCGAGCTGGCTGCGGGCCCATTCCGCGTACAGGTGACCGGCCCAGTTACCGGAATGGAAGGCGCGCAGCCCTTCCACGCTTTGCTGCATCAGCGACACGCGGGTACCGGCGTTGACCACCGCCCGGTCCAGCCTGACGTTGAACAGGCCGCCACGGGTGGGGAAGGCGACGGAATCGAGCGTGTCGATGCTGTAGGACAGCGACTGCACGGTCTGGTGCACGCGGGTCGTCGGCACCGTCTCGTCTTCCGGTATCGTCACCCGCAGGTTGGTGCTCTGGCGCGCCACGCCCAGGTGCACGTCGCCCCAGTCGCCCAGCTGGCGCCCCAGCACCACGCTGGTGCCGGCATAGTTGTAGCCGATGCGGTTCTGGCGCCGCCCGGCCAGGCTGAAGGTGTCCGCCGCGGCCGCGCCGTAGCGGACGGACGGCGCCACATACCACTGCGAGCCGGCGCCCAGCGGCTGCCAGAACTCCACCTCGAAGGCACGCTCGGTGCCGATACGGGCCGAGCTGCGCAGCTCGGCGCCCCAGTCGTTGAGCGAGGAGCGCACATGCATCATCTTCAGGGCGAAGGTATTGTTGTCCGTGAAGTCGCTGGCCAGTTCCAGGCCCACGCGCAGGCGGCTGCGGGCCCAGTCGGCCTCGGTGGGCTTGATCAGCACTTCGCGCCCGCCGTTCACGTCGCGCACTTCCGTCTCCACCCGCGCCAGGTCACCCCGGCCGAACAGCTGGGCGCCGGCCTGCTGCGCCTGCTCCACGGTGACGGGTTGGCCCAGCACCAGGCCGGACTGCACTTGCAGCGCCTTGGGGTTGATGTGGCCGCTCGGCTCCACGGCCAGCCTGGTCAGCGGCAGCGGCTGGTCGGCCACCACCGGGCCGGCCAGGCGGCGCTGCTCGAAGGCCGTGTAGTCCGCCTCCGGCACGGCCAGCTGCAGCAGCTGGGCCGACAGGGCGCGGGCCGCCTTTTCGCCGGCCGCGATGGCGCGGTCGTGGCGGGCAAAATCGAGGAAGCTGATGCCGTTCAGGTCGGGCGCCAGCAGGATGTCGCGCGGGCCCAGTTCCTTGAGCGAGCGCTGCACGTTCTGTTCCGTCAGGATCTGCAGCATCTGCTGGGCCACCCGGATCGCGCTGCTCAAGTCCTTCTCCGGCGCCAGCGGCGTACCCACGTTGACGGCGATGACGACGTCGGCTCCCATGGCGCGCGCCACGTCCACCGGCAGGTTGCGCACCAGGCCGCCATCCACCACCAGCCGCTCCTTCACGCGCACGGGCGCGAACACGCCCGGCACGGCCAGCGAGGCGCGCATGGCCAGGAACAGCGGCGTGTCGTCCAGCTCCACCAGCTCGCCCGTGACGAGGTCGGAGGCGACGGAGCGGAACGGCAGCGGCAACCGGTTGACGGGCCGGTCGCGCGTACCCTGCGGCAGCACGCGGGTCAGGGCCAGTTCCAGCGCCTCGTTGCCGGCGGCGGCTGGCGGCAGCGAGATGCCTTCCAGCGTGGCGCCGAATTCGATACGCGACGGCAGCAGCAAGTCTTCCTCGCGGCGGCGGAAATTGAGTTCATCGCGCGGAGGCCGGTCGGCCACCACGCTGTTCCAGTCCGTGCGGCGCACCAGCTGTTCGAGCTGGGGCACGGAACTGCCGGCCGCGTAGGCGCCGCCCACCACGCTGCCCATGCTGGTGCCGACCACGATATCGATGGGTACCCGCAGTTCCTGCAGCACGCGCAGCACGCCGATGTGGGCAAAGCCGCGTGCGCCGCCGCCCGACAGCACCAGCGCGATGCGGGGCCGCTTGCGGGCGGGATCGCCATTGGCGAGGGGAGCGCCAGTCGGCGCGGGCGACTGGGCCTGCGCCGCCAGCAGCCAGCAGCACAGCACTGCGCCCAGGACACGCGGAAACCACATGGCGTTACTCCGTCGCGTCAATGCTGGTGCGGCGCCGCTGCCGGCGGTTGCGGCGGCGATTGCTGCAACTGCGGTTGCGGCATCACGACCGGCG